>NZ_JAHUWL010000089.1:0-294 GCF_019219045.1 Pseudomonas sp. PDM25 | reverse complement strand
CGCGAGTGCTGTATCCACAGGCGCGGCGAATGGTTGCCGACGCCATGGCTTTGAGCCGATTATTTCGTGCAGGTGAAAGCCGCGCACTGCTCGAGCTGGGTGTGGAAGGTGACATTGCTGACAGCCATATCGAAGGGTTTATACGTATGGCCCATCAGGCGCTGCCGAATTTGTTACTGACCCTGAAAGAAGGTTGCCAGGGCGATGCCCGCCTGGCCGTGGAAGAGCTGTGCTGCGAGGACGAATTGTTCCTGCCGCTCTGGGAGGAGTCCTACGTGATGACACTGCCCGTCG
>NZ_JAHUWL010000088.1:0-311 GCF_019219045.1 Pseudomonas sp. PDM25 | reverse complement strand
CCACATCGGCCCGCGTACCGGCGACGAGCAAGCCATGCTCAACAGCCTCGGCTTCGACTCGCTGGAAGCCCTGAGCGCCAGCGTCATCCCCGACAGCATCAAGGGCACCAGCGTCCTCGGCCTCGAAGACGGCCTCAGCGAAGCCGACGCCCTGGCCTTGATCAAGTCCATTGCCGGCAAAAATCAGCTGTTCAAGACCTTCATCGGCCAGGGCTACTACGGCACCCACACGCCGTCGCCGATCCTGCGCAACCTGCTGGAAAACCCGGCCTGGTACACCGCGTACACGCCGTATCAACCGGAAATTTCCC
>NZ_JAHUWL010000087.1:0-326 GCF_019219045.1 Pseudomonas sp. PDM25 | reverse complement strand
CACCCGCACCCAGCAACTGCTCTTGTCGCTGTTCAGTTCGGCCCGGTCCCAATTGAACTCGACCTTGACCCGACCGTACTCATCACAAAAGATTTCCTCGCCGGCAGGCCCGGTGACACGGGCGGTCGGCTGACTAATTCCTTTTCACGGGTGACCAGCGGTGCGCGGTAGAACACGTCCCAGGGAATCGCGGTGAAGCTGTTGCGGTAGCCTTGGGTGAAGCCATCTTCGGCGTTCTCTTCGCTGGTGACCGACTCCTCCAGAACCTGGGGCTGTTTTCCTTGGTGATGAACACTGCACAGCAGCCACAAGGCGTTGCACGCCTG
>NZ_JAHUWL010000086.1:0-327 GCF_019219045.1 Pseudomonas sp. PDM25 | reverse complement strand
ACGGCGTCACGTCAGTCAGTTCACGCTCGTCGCCCACCACCACGTCGATGCCCAATGGCTCGGCGCGGGTGCGCAGCACGTCGAGGGTTTGCGGGTGGCAATGCACGGAGGCGAAGAACGCGTGGCTACCCTTGTTCTTGCTCAGGCGTTTGCAGAAGGTCATCGCTTCGGCGGCGGCGGTGGCTTCATCGAGCAAGGAGGCGTTGGCGATCGGCAGGCCGGTGAGGTCGCTGATCAGGGTCTGGAAGTTCAGCAGCGCTTCGAGACGGCCCTGGGAAATTTCCGGTTGATACGGCGTGTACGCGGTGTACCAGGCCGGGTTTTCCA
>NZ_JAHUWL010000085.1:0-329 GCF_019219045.1 Pseudomonas sp. PDM25 | reverse complement strand
GAGCAATGACAGCGATGTCGATAACACCCTCAGCGTGACCGGCTTCACCGTCGCCGGCGTGACGGGTTCCTTTACTGCGGGTCAAGTCGCGACTATCGCCGGCGTCGGCACAGTGACTATCGCCGCCGATGGCGACTACAGCTTCACTCCGGTCGAGAACTACAACGGTGCCGTGCCGCAAGTCAGCTACACCACCAACACCGGCTCCACCAGCACCCTGGACCTGAACGTCACCCCGGTCGACGACGCGAGTGTGCTGACCGCTGATGCCCAAACCGTCGCTGAAGACACCGTTGCAGCCGGCAACGTGTTGAGCAATGACAGCGATG
>NZ_JAHUWL010000084.1:0-332 GCF_019219045.1 Pseudomonas sp. PDM25 | reverse complement strand
AGTCGTAACAAGGTAGCCGTAGGGGAACCTGCGGCTGGATCACCTCCTTAATCGACGACATCAGCTGCTCCATAAGTTCCCACACGAATTGCTTGATTCATTGAAGAAGACGATAAAGAAGCAGCCCTAACAGGTTGTAGCTTAGTTGGTTGGAACGCACCCCATGCTTTGTGGTAAAGAGCAGGGTGGGGTCGGCCTTAAAGCTCGAAATTGGGTCTGTAGCTCAGTTGGTTAGAGCGCACCCCTGATAAGGGTGAGGTCGGCAGTTCGAATCTGCCCAGACCCACCAATTTTGTGTGGGAACCTGTAGAAATACGGGGCCATAGCTCAGC
>NZ_JAHUWL010000083.1:0-334 GCF_019219045.1 Pseudomonas sp. PDM25 | reverse complement strand
AATTGGGACCGGGCCGAAC
The DNA here is from genome assembly GCF_019219045.1 of Pseudomonas sp. PDM25. Taxonomy (NCBI): domain Bacteria; kingdom Pseudomonadati; phylum Pseudomonadota; class Gammaproteobacteria; order Pseudomonadales; family Pseudomonadaceae; genus Pseudomonas; species Pseudomonas sp. PDM25. Next base: position 315 of record NZ_JAHUWL010000083.1, on the reverse strand, counting down.
TGAACAGCGACAAGAGCAGTTGCTGGATACGGGTGTCATCCAGCTGGGCCGGGGACAGCTTTGGCGCGGTAATCATTCCGCGCATCGGCATGGAAGTGGTGGTGACCTACCTGGAAGGTGATTCCGACCATCCGCTGATTATCGGGTGTGTGCCGAACAAGGTCACGCCGGTGCCGTACCCGTTGCCGGCGAACAAAACCAAGACGGTGTTGCGCAGCCACAGCTCGCCCGCCAGCGGCGGCTACAACGAACTGTCGATTGAAGACCGTACGGGGCAAGAAAAAATCTACCTGCGGGCGCAGCGTAACCTCGAAC
>NZ_JAHUWL010000082.1:0-335 GCF_019219045.1 Pseudomonas sp. PDM25 | reverse complement strand
TATCGACATCGCTGTCATTGCTCAACACGTTGCCGGCTGCAACGGTGTCTTCAGCGACGGTTTGGGCATCAGCGGTCAGCACACTCGCGTCGTCGACCGGGGTGACGTTCAGGTCCAGGGTGCTGGTCGAGCCAGTGTTGGTGGTGTAGCTGACTTGCGGCACGGCACCGTTGTAGTTCTCGACCGGAGTGAAGCTGTAGTCGCCATTGGCGGCGATAGTCACTGTGCCGACGCCGGCGATAGTCGCGACTTGACCCGCAGTAAAGGAACCCGTCACGCCGGCGACGGTGAAGCCGGTCACGCTGAGGGTGTTATCGACATCGCTGTCATTGCTC
>NZ_JAHUWL010000081.1:0-336 GCF_019219045.1 Pseudomonas sp. PDM25 | reverse complement strand
TCGCCGAAAATTCGATTCTTGCTCAAAGAGCAACTCACAAATTTTACCTTAGCCTGATCCGTTACCAGTGAAAGTAACGTTCAGTCTATCTTTCTATCACATACCCAAATTTTTAAAGAACGATCTAATCAAAGACTAGAAATCAATATTCACTTCAGAATATTCATTTCTAAACTCTAACGACAACCGCCACCGTGCTGGCTGGCTTCTCGTCTTCTTCAATGAATCAAGCAATTCGTGTGGGAACTTATGGAGCAGCTGATGTCGTCGATTAAGGAGGTGATCCAGCCGCAGGTTCCCCTACGGCTACCTTGTTACGACTTCACCCCAGTCATG
>NZ_JAHUWL010000080.1:0-348 GCF_019219045.1 Pseudomonas sp. PDM25 | reverse complement strand
CTCCTTCTTTTAGATCGTCAGCCAGCCAGTCATTCCACGTGAATAAAAGGTAGTTGTTTTTTAATGTTGCATTGCGCAGCAGGTTGAAGTCATTGCAATTCAAGCCAATGGGCAGTGCCGTATCTTCGGCTAGGCTTAGCAGGTGGCGGATATGGTTTTCGGTTGTTTCAGTAAGGTTAATAAATGCCCAGGGGTGATCGAGCAATAGCGCTGAGGTGATGGGTTGTTTCTTGCGCACAAGTGGATGGTTGGCGCTACAGAAAATCGATGCAGGTCTCGGGGTTAACGGGGTAATTGCGAACCTGATGTCATTCGCCCATACATCCGCGTTGGCGATAAAAAACTCGA
>NZ_JAHUWL010000007.1:0-442230 GCF_019219045.1 Pseudomonas sp. PDM25 | reverse complement strand
TCTCGCGGAGTAACTTGTGATGCTGATAATCTTGTTGACTATCAGTCTGACTCCACAAGCACCCACACGAATTGCTTGATTCAGTTGTTAAAGAGCGGTTGGTTAAGATCTTTCGTCTCAACCGAGGCGCGCATTCTACAGCAGCCTCTGTTGCTGTCAAGCGGTTATTTTTCGAAGTTTTCAAAGTTTCCTTTGCAACTTCAACCACTTGCGCTTGCGATCTCTCGTTAGCGGGAGGCGAATTCTACAGCGTTACTCGCTGCTGTCAACACCTCTTTTACACCGCTTTCGACCGAGAAGATCGAATCGTCAATTAGGCAAAAACAGACTGCCCGATCAACTCCTTCTGGGCTTCGATGACCTGAAGCAACTCGCTGTCGAAAACCGCGTAACCCATTGTTTACCAAGGAGTTTTCCGTTTCGACTGCGCCGGAAGTGGGGCGAATTATAGACTTCCAGAATCTGCCGTCAACCCTTAATTAAGCTTTTCTATCAAACACTTGCAGAACGCCGGAAAACAGTCCGTTTCTTCTCTTTAGAGAAGAACAAAACGAATCCTTCTATATAGAGAGATTGGAAATCCCGAAGTCCTTGGATGGTTTTGCGCAGCCCCAAAGCGAGAAACAGAACCAAGCACCAAGTGCTTGATCCCCCTTAAAGTAGCTTGAACCTGTTGTGCACTGGCCATTCAGACCACCTCGAACAGTGCAGCGGCACCCATGCCGCCGCCGATGCACATACTCACCACCACGTAGCGCAATCCGCGGCGCTGCCCCTCAATCAACGCGTGACCGACCATCCGCGCACCGGACATGCCGAAAGGATGGCCCACCGAAATCGCACCACCGTTGACGTTCATACATTCGGGAGGAATGCCCAGGGTGTCGCGGCAATACAGCACCTGACAGGCGAACGCCTCGTTCAACTCCCAAAGGCCAATGTGGTCCACGGTCAGGCCATGGCGCTTGAGCAGTTTCGGGATCGCGTAGACCGGGCCGATGCCCATCTCGTCGGAGTTACAGCCAGCGACCGCCATCCCGCGATAAATTCCCAACGGCTCCAGCCCACGCTTCTCGGCCAATTTGGCACTCATCAACACCGAGGCCGAAGCGCCGTCGGACAATTGCGAAGCGTTGCCGGCCGTGATGAAGCGGCCCTTTTCACTCCACTGACCGCCCGGCCACACCGGTTCCAGCGCACTCAGGCTTTCGCGGGTGATGTCGATGCGGTTGCATTCGTCGCGCAGCAAGGTGACGGCCTCAAAGCGGGTTTCGCCACTGGCCTTGTCGAAGATCGCCTTGCGGCTGGTCAGCGGCGCGAGTTCACGGTCGAACAATCCATGACTCTGGGCCAGCGCGGTTCGCACCTGGCTCTGATAGCTGTATTCGTCCTGTTCCTCGCGGGAGATGCTGTAGCGTGCGGAGACGATTTCGGCGGTTTCGATCATCGGAATGTAGGCGTGAGGATCGAGATCGATCACCGCGTCGGACTGGTTGCGGTACAGGTTCTTGTGCTTGTTCTGCACCAGTGAAATCGACTCCAGGCCACCGGCCACGGCAATGTCAATTTCGTCGCACATGATGCCTTTGGCGGCCATGGCAATGCTCATCAGTCCCGACGAACACTGGCGCTCGACGGCCATCCCGGCGACGGAAGTCGGCAAGCCGCCGGCAATCGCGCACAGACGCCCCACGTTATATGACTGCGTGCCCTGCTGCGCCGCCGCGCCGATGATCACATCGTCCACTTCGCCCGGCTCGATGCCGGCGCGACGCACGGCTTCGCGCACCACATGGCCGCCGAGTTGCGGGGCATCGGTGTCATTGAATGCACCGCGAAAAGCTTTGCCGATCGGGGTACGGGCGGTCGAAACGATGACGGCTTCTTTCATGCTCGATTCCTCGAATGTTCTGCCAAAGGGTTCACTCGAGGTAGTAACGGCTGATGGTGTCGACCACACAGCCGGGACGTTCCTCGCCGTCGATTTCAACGCTGACGCGAATGGTCGCCTGAACGCCGCCCTTGACCTCTTCGACCGCCATCAATTGCGCCGGCCGCTTTGAGCGGATCAAGGCGAAGGACGCGTCGAAAATACGCGGCATGTTCAAGCCCTCAGGCTGAACACCGACAACTCCTCGCCGGTCATGTAGAAACTGTAGTCGCTGGCCAGACAAGCATGAAGCAACACCCCTCTGGCCTTCGAGTTTGGTGCCGGGGGAGCACGAGAAAACTGTCAGGGCGGTCTAGTCTGAATAGGCGATGCCGAGGCCGATCCATCGATTTGAGCCTGTCGAAATTCAAACACCTCCCCATGGGCGGCCGTTCCCATCACTTCTGATACTGATCCTGTAGCACTCGGTAACATCCAGCCCTTTTACGAGGCGTCTTTTCAACGCCTCGGCGTCACTCGCCCCGCCCTGCAAGGCCAAAACAGCCATGGCGTAAATTGTGCATCTAAATGCGATCCAATCCTGCCTGAAGCCGCCATGCGCCCCAAGGAACTGAAACTCTGGACTACCGGGCTTGCCCACTTACTGGACCTTCCTCCCGGACATGCGCGGTTAGCTGGCTTAAGTCACTGGTTGCGGCAAGTCTGCCCGGTCGATCACTTCGTTCTGTTCGTCTATGAAGGCAATCATCGGCCGTTGGCGCTGTTCGACACCTTCGCTGCCGACAAGCGTGCGGTGTATGTCGATGACTATCAGTGCGGGCCCTATTTACTGGATCCGTTCTACCTGGCATGCACTCGCGGGCAAGCGCCTGGACTGTGGCGTTTGCGACAGTTCGCACCCGACCACTTCTACCTCGGCGAGTATTACCTGACGTATTACCAGCAAACCGGGCTGGCTGAAGAAGTGGCGTTTTTCGTCGACCTCGGTGGCGGCGCCATGGCCGTTCTGTCGTTGATGCGATCCACTGCCAGCTGTGCTTTTGGTCGTGACGAGATGCAGTTGATCGAGTGCGCGCAGGCCGTGGTTGAACAGGTCATCAGTGAAGCCTGGCGTTTGCGTCAAGCCCAGCAACCACGCCCGGCGCAGGACCTGGACTTCAAGATCCGCGAAGCCTTCGATCAGTTCGGCGCGCACATCCTCACCGGCCGCGAACAAGAAATTGTCCAGTTGCTGCTACGCGGTCACTCCAGCGCGTCGGTCGCCGAACAACTGAGCATCAGTCCTGGCACGGTGAAGATTCACCGCAAGAACATCTACGCCAAGCTCGGTATCGGCAGCCAGTCCGAATTGCTCGGGCTGTTTATCCGCGACCTTACCGGCCAGGAACTGGTCGTCGAAGCCTGACACCTGAAACCGACTCTATCCCCCAAGGGATATATACAGCGCAAAACCCCGATTGCTAGTTTGGCCCCCGACGCACTGATTCATCACTGCAAGGGAGCCCGCCTCGTGAACAACAGCGTGAACGACACTTCGCCAAGCGATATCGAATTCTGCAACGTGGTCAAACGCTATGGCGAGGTGTCAGCCGTCAATGGCCTGAACTTCGCGGTGCGCCGCGGTTCATTCCATTCCTTTCTCGGCGGTTCCGGCTGCGGCAAAACCACCACCCTGCGCATGATCGCAGGCTTCGAACAGCCCAGTAGCGGCGAAGTGCGCCTGTCGGGCAAGAACGTTGCCGGAGTGCCGGCGTTTGAGCGGCCGGTGAACATGGTGTTCCAGCATTACGCCCTTTTCCCGCACCTGACAGTGGCGCAGAACATCGCCTATGGGCTGCGTTATCGCACCCCGCGACCTGACAAAAAAAACCAACTGCGCATGGCTGATGAAGCGTTGGAAATGGTGCGCCTGAGCGGCTTCGGCCAACGCAAGCCGAGTGAACTTTCCGGCGGCCAACAGCAGCGTGTGGCCCTGGCCCGGGCGCTGGTCAACAAACCGACCGTGTTGCTGCTGGACGAGCCGCTGGCGGCGCTGGACCGCAAGCTGCGCAAGGAAATGCAATCCGAATTGCTGCGCCTGCAACGCGAAGTCGGCATCACCTTTGTGCTGGTCACCCACGACCAGGAAGAAGCCTTGTCGATGAGTGACAGCATCAGCGTGATGCACAACGGTTCGATCATCCAGACCGCCACCCCGGAACAACTGTATGAAGCGCCGGCCAGCCGTTACGTGGCCGATTTTATCGGTGAATCCAATCTGTTCAACGGCACGGTTCGTCAAATGCAGGGCGATTCAGTCGTGCTGCGCACCGAGCAAGGGCTGGAACTGACCAGCCCACTGACGCCTACCGGCAAAGCCTTAAGCGCAGACGTCGCTGGTTGCATCGCGGTGCGCCCGGAGCTGATCAGCATCGCCAGTGCCAACGCCGACATGACCCGCGAAGTAAAGCTGCAAGGCCACGTGGAAGACCGCATCTACCTTGGCAACTCCACCGAATATCGCGTGCGCACCCAAGCCTTTGGCGTGGTTTGCGTGCGTGTGCCGCGCCAGCAGGATCACGGCGCCAATGCATTCGAACACGGCGCGGCAGTGAGCGTCGGCTGGGATCACGCCAATGGCTTGGCCATGGCGTTGTAAATCATCGATTCGTTTCATCAACCGACTGTGGAGCGTGCTATGGACCAGAAGACGTTTATCAAAACCCTGCGTAGCTGGCAGAACGGCTCGATCAGTCGCCGCGAGTTCCTCGGCCGCACAGGCCTGGGAATTGCCGCAGCGGTGGTCGCAACCCACATGCCCGGCCTGCTGACCTCCACCGCCGAAGCCGCCGAGCAGGCCAGGCTGGGCGATCGCCTGTCGCTGGCGACCTGGCCGAATTACCACAGCCAGGAAAACCTCGACACCTTCGCCAAAACCACCGGTGCGCGCGTTTCGATGAGCGTGTTCGGTTCCAACGAAGAGATGCTTGCCAAATTGCAGGCCGGTGGCAGTGGCTGGGACGTGCTGGTGCCGACCAACTACACCATCAGCACTTACGTTGGCCTGGGCCTGATCGAACCATTGGACCTGTCGCGCATTCCCAACTTTGAGGCGTCGGCTTTCCAGCAAAAATTCATGGCCCAGGGAACGGTGGACGGCAAGGTGTATGCGGTGCCGAAAAACTGGGGCACCACCGGCATGCTCTACGACACCGGTAAACTGAAGAACGGCCCCTCCAGCTGGAAAGAATTCTGGGTTGCAGCTCAAGGCCCCGCCAGCGGCCGGACGATGGTTCACGACTACCAACTGACCGCCATCGGCAACGCGTTGAAAAGCTTCGGCTATAGCTTCAACTCCCTGGACCCGAAAGAACTGGCCGATGCTGAAAAACTGCTGATCGAGGTCAAGCCGCACCTGTTCGCCATCAACTCCGACATCCAGCCGTCAATGCGCAGCGGCGATGCCTGGCTGGCGATGTCCTGGACCGGCGATGCCTCTCAGCTGCACCGCGACAACGCGCAGATGCAGTTCGAACTGGGCAAGGAAGGTGGCGAACTGTGGAGTGACTTCTTTGCCATTCCCAAAAGCTCGGAGCACAAGGACGCGGCCTACGCCTTCATCAACTACCTGCTCGATCCGCAGCACAACAAACTCGAAGTATTGAGCCACGGCTACCCGAGCGGCGACAAACGCGTCGATGCGTTGCTGCCCACCGCCATGCTCGACGATCCGATCATGTACCCGGCTGCCGAAGCGCTCAGCCCTCTGGAGTTCGGTGCCGCGGCAACGCTCACCAGCCCGGCGCGCGCCGAACTGATGGCTCGCTTCAAGTCCGCCTGATCGCCTGACCGTGGCCAATGAGGAGTCCCCCATGAACGCCGTCACCCACCCGCAAACGGTGCAGCCGGGCAACGCCCTGTCGGTCGAGGTTCGCCAGCGGCGCAGTCTCGGTCGGCGGATCACCCTGCTGATGCTCTTGCCTTCGACCCTGTGGTTCCTGCTGCTGTTGTTGATGCCGCTGGTGATCATCCTGGTCTTTAGTTTCGGCGAGCGCAGTGCCGTGGGCGGTTACGCCGGGGGCTTCACGCTGGCCAACTATTTGAACCTCGGTTCCCGTGGCGCGGCGTTCAGTAACACGCTGATGCTGGCGCCGCTGGGCACGCTGGTGTGCCTGGTGGCGGCATACCCGCTGGCGTATTTTCTGGCGGTCAAGGTCACCCGCAATCGCTCGCTGTTGCTGACGCTGGTGATCGTGCCGTTCTGGACCAGTTTCCTGATCCGCACTTACGCCTGGATTTTCATCCTCAGCGGCAAGGGCATTCCAGCCTTGCTCGCCAGCCTTGGCCTTGAAGACGTGCGGCTGATCAATACGCCATGGGCGGTGCTGATCGGCATCGTTTACGGCTACTTGCCGCTGATGGTGTTCCCGATTTACGTCAGCCTGGAAAAACTCGACAAGCGCCTGCTCGAAGCCTCGGCGGACCTGGGTGCCAGCGCTTTCGAAAGTTTCCGGCGGATCACCCTGCCACTCTCCGCGCCCGGGATCATCACCGGGGTGATGCTGGTGTTCATCCTGTTGATGGGCGAGTTCCTGATCCCGGCCATTCTCGGTGGCGGCAAAGTGTTCTTCGTCGGTAACGCATTGGTCGATCTGTTCCTGCAATCGCGCAACTGGCCTTTCGGCAGCGCGCTGGCGATGACCTTGGTGGCGATGATGCTGCTGATCATCGGCGTGTATTTGAAACTGGTGGCGCGCTATGGCGGCCGCCCTGCCGACGGAGGGTTGTGACATGTGGCTGCGCAGCTATTCGACTTCGCTGTACCTGTTTCTCTATGCGCCGATCGCGTTGATCGTGCTGTTCAGCTTCAACGCCGGGCGCAGCGGCCTGGCGTTCGAATGCTGCTCGGTGCAGTGGTTTGGTCGCGCGTTTGGCAACCCGTTCATCATGGAGGCACTGGGTCATAGCGCGTTCATTGCTTTCACTTCAGCGGTGATTGCCACGCTGTTCGGCACGCTCGCGGTGTTCGGCTTACAGCGCGCCGGCGCCAAAGTGCGGTTGCTGTTCGATGCGCTGACCTATTGCGCGATCATCGTGCCGGGCATTGTCATCGGCATCTCGACACTGATTGCATTCATTAGCCTGTTCGACCTGATCAACCCGTTGCTCGCGGCCTGGATACCGAGCGTTCCACGGTTGAACATGGGCTTCTTCACGGTGATCGCCGCGCACTCGCTGTTCACCATGGCACTGGTCATGGTGATCGTGCGTAGCCGCGTCGACTTGCTGGACAAAGCCTTGCTCGAAGCCTCGGCGGACCTCTATGCGCCGCCGATGCAAACGTTCTGGCGAGTCACCCTGCCGCAGATCAGTCCGGCGATCATGGCCGGGTTTCTGCTGGCGTTCACCTTCAGCTTCGACGATTTCATCATCGCGTTCTTTGTCGCAGGCTCCGAAACGACATTGCCGATCTATATCTTTTCGTCCATCCGCCGTGGCGTGACGCCGGAGATCAACGCGGTCTCGACCGTCATCATCTGCGCGTCGCTGGCGCTGCTGTTCACTTCCCGTCACCTGCAAAACCGCCGCACCGGCGTCCAGGAGTCACACCATGCGTGATCAGCTTTACATCAACGGCGAGTGGGTCAGCCCAGACCTGGGCGGTTACCTGGATGTGATCGACCCGGCCACCGGGCAGGTTTTCCATCGGGTCGCCGCAGGCACCGAAGAAGACATCGATCATGCAGTGCGCGCCGCCCGGCGAGCATTCGATAACGGATGGAGCCAAACCACCGGCGCCGAACGCGCGCAGTGGCTGGAAGCGCTGGCCGATGAACTGGAGAACGGTCAACAGGCGCTGGCGGAACTGGAAGTGCGCGACAACGGCAAACCGTTGCCCGAAGCGCAGTGGGACGTGGGCGATGCGATTGGTTGCTTTCGCTATTACGCCGGGCTGGCCCGCGAACTGGACCAGCAGCAGGATCAACCTTTGGCCTTGCCGGACGCGCGTTTTCGCTGTCGCATCCGCCATGAACCGATCGGCGTTGCCGGGCAGATCATTCCCTGGAACTACCCGCTGTTGATGGCCGCGTGGAAGGTCGCCCCGGCGCTGGCTGCCGGGGCGACGCTGGTGTTGAAGCCGTCCGAGCTGACGCCACTCACGGCGCTGGAACTGGCGGCCACCGCCGACCGCATCGGTCTTCCGGCCGGAGTCCTGAACGTCGTGAGCGGTCTCGGGGCTGATGCCGGTGGTCCGCTCACCGAGCACCCCGGCGTGGACAAACTGGCCTTCACCGGCAGCGTGCCCACCGGGGCGAAAATCATGTCGGCAGCGGCCCGCGACATCAAGAACATCAGCCTGGAACTGGGCGGAAAGTCGGCGTTCATCGTGTTCGACGACGCCGATGTCGAGGCGGCGGTGGAATGGATTCTGTTCGGGATATTCTGGAATCAGGGCCAGGTATGCAGCGCCACCTCACGCTTGCTGGTACAGGAAAACATCGCCTCGCGGCTGATCGAACGACTGGTCGAGGAAACCCGCAAGATCACCATCGGCCCAGGATTGGCACCCGGCGTGTTATTGGGCCCTTTGGTCAGCCGAGGTCAACACGACAAGGTCCTCGGTTTTATCGATCAGGGACTGGCCAGCGGCGCACGCCTGCTCACCGGAGGTCGGCAACCGGCGCATCAGCCAGAGGGTTATTTCATCGAACCGGCGATCTTCGACGAGCCGGGACACAGCAGCATCCTCTGGCGCGAAGAAGTGTTCGGCCCAGTGCTGTGCATCAAGCGTTTCAAGACCGAAGAACAAGCGGTGCAAATGGCCAACGCCAGTCGCTTCGGCCTCGCTGCCGCCGTGATGAGTGCCGATTTACAACGCACCGCTCACGTCGCCAACCAACTGCGCGCCGGGATTATCTGGGTCAACTGCTCGCAACCGACCTTTGTCGAAGCGCCGTGGGGCGGCATGAAGCACAGCGGTATTGGCCGAGAACTCGGCCAGTGGGGTTTGCACAATTACCTGGAGGTCAAGCAAGTGACCGAGTACGTCAGTGACCAGCCGTGGGGGTGGTACCTGAAATAGCGGCATCTGGGCATGACTCACTCTCCTGCGGCAGCTATCGGCTTTGGATTCAACCGGCACGACATAGCGCGCCGGTTGATTCCACCACCGCAGATTCACTTTTTTATTGAAACAATCGTCGCTCTGCCACCCTCTACTCGAAATGAAAACGATACTCGGTCTCCAGCCGTCAGCCCTGTCAACTGATCTTCCGTCACGGAAAAGGCCATGGTCATCGGCGGCCATTGCACAGCGGGAACAGCGCCGTGAGAGATGGTCACCGTATGCTTCACAGTATCGATAGCCTTGATCGTTCCGTCGGCGGTGGCGACGGGAGCCTGCGTTGTTTCCTGCTTCATCTGCATGCCCTCCATTCCGTCCATTTTCATGCCCGGCATATCCTCTGCGTGGGCCAAAAGAGACAGCGTAAATACGGTGCTTGCAACTGCAATCAGGGTCAGTTTCATACGACTTTTCCTTGAGGGTTGATGGGTTCAACTGAGAGGTGCCGGCGACGCATCAGGCGATAGGCCGCCGGAATGACAAACAGGGAAAGCAAGGGCGCCGTGACCATGCCGCCGACCATGGGTGCAGCGATTCGGCTCATCACCTCGCTGCCGGTCCCGCTACCCAGCAAGATGGGCAGCAAGCCAGCAATGATGACGGCCACGGTCATGGCCTTGGGTCGAACACGCTGCACGGCGCCTTCACGAATCGCCGCCACCAGACCGCGCTCAGTGCTGTCGCCGAGGTCTTCACGTTCGGCCCAGGCGTTCTTCAGGTAGAGCAGCATAATCACGCCAAACTCGGCGGAAACGCCGGCCAAGGCGATAAAGCCGACCCCAGTGGCGACTGACAGGTTGAACCCCAACAGATAGAGGAACCATGCTCCGCCAGTCAGGGCGAATGGCAGAGTGGCCATGATCAGCAAGGCCTCATCGAAGCGGGCGAAAGTCAGATAGAGCAACACGAAAATGATCAACAGCGTGGCAGGCACCACCAGCTTGAGTCGTGCGTTGGCTCTTTCGAGAAATTCGAACTGCCCTGAGTAACTCAGGCTCATGCCGGGCTGCAATTTGACCTGTTCAGCGACGACCCGACGCAGATCGGCGACTACCGAGGCAATGTCCCGGCCACGCACGTCGATGTATACCCAACCAGAGGGCCGCGCGTTCTCGCTCTTGAGCATCAGCGGACCGTCCGTGACTTTGACCTTCGCCACTGTGCCGAGGGTGATCTGGCTACCTAGCGGGGTATAGATCGGCAATTGCTCCAGGGCACCGAGCGAGTCACGCCACTCCCGCGGGTAACGCACGTTGATCGGGAAGCGTGCGAGCCCTTCAATAGTCTCACCAACATTTTCACCGCCGATAGCGCCAGCGACGATGGACTGCACATCGGCGATGTTCAGTCCGTAACGGGCGGCAGTTTTGCGGTCGATATCCACATCGATGTAGCGGCCACCAGTCAGTCGCTCGGCCAGCGCCGAACTGACGCCGGGTACGCCCTTGGCCACTCGCTCCACGGCCTGAGTCGCGGCATCGATCTCCGCCAGGTTGGTGCCGGCAACTTTCACTCCGATGGGACTCTTGATCCCAGTGGCCAGCATGTCGATACGGTTGCGAATCGGTGGTATCCAGATATTCGTCAGCCCAGGGACTCGTACCACTCGATCCAGTTCTTCCACTAACTTCTCCTGGGTCATGCCTGAACGCCATTGCTCGTGCGGCTTGAATTGGATGGTGGTTTCGAACATCTCCAGCGGTGCGGGGTCGGTGGCGGTTTCGGCGCGGCCGGCTTTACCAAAGACGTGTTCAACCTCTGGCACGGTCTTGATCAGGCGGTCGGTCTGTTGCAGCAATTGCGCGGCCTTCTGCGCCGACAATCCCGGCAAAGCGGAAGGCATATAGAGCAGGTCACCCTCGTCCAGCGGGGGGAGAAACTCGCCGCCCAAGCGAGACATTGGCCATAGCGCACTGACAAAAACCAACAGCGCCACCAGCAGCGTGATCTTTGGTCGACGCAAGACTGCGTCCAGGGCTGGCTGATAAATCCGAATCAACCACTGGTTCAACGGGTTCTGTTGTTCACCTGGGATTCGCCCCCGAATCCAGTAGCCCATCAGCACCGGCACCAAGGTCACTGACAATCCCGCCGCTGCAGCCATGGCGTAGGTCTTGGTGAAAGCCAAAGGGCCGAACAGCCGTCCCTCTTGCGCCTCCAGGGTGAACACGGGAATGAACGACAGGGTGATGATCAACAAACAGAAGAACAGTGCGGGGCCTACCTCTGCCGCCGCTTCGGTCATTACATGCCAATGACGCTCACCCTTCAGTTCTTCCCCCGGATTGGCCGCGTGCCATGCCTCAATCTTCTTGTGGGCGTTCTCGATCATCACCACAGCGGCATCGACCATGGCGCCAATGGCGATGGCAATACCGCCCAAGGACATGATGTTGGCGTTGATGCCTTGGTAGCGCATGACGATGAAGGCAATCAACACACCAACAGGCAAGGAGATGATCGCCACCAGGGATGAGCGCAGGTGCCAGAGGAAGATCCCACAGACCAAGGCGACGACGATGAACTCTTCGATTAGTTTGTGGCTGAGATTTTCCACAGCACGGTCGATCAGCTTGCTGCGGTCGTAGGTGGTGACGATTTCCACCCCGGCCGGCAGGCTGCTTTTCAATTCGTCGAGTTTGGTTTTGACCGCCGCAATGGTCTCGCGAGCATTCTTGCCACTGCGCAAAATCACCACGCCGCCGACGGTCTCGCCTTCGCCGTCGAGTTCAGTAATGCCACGCCGCATTTCCGGGCCCAACTGAATGGTGGCGACATCGCCAAGGGTCACCGGCACACCACCTGAGCCAAGTTTGAGCGGGATTGCCCGGAAGTCATTGAGCGTCTTCAGGTAGCCAGAAGCGCGCACGATGAACTCGGTCTCTGCCATCTCCAGCACCGCGCCACCCGTTTCCTGGTTGGCCTTGCCGATGGCTTCGGTCACCTCAGCCTGAGTGATACCGAGGCTGGCCAGCTTGAGTGGATCAAGCTGCACCTGGTACTGCTTGACCATGCCGCCCACGGTGGCCACTTCCGCAACGTTGGGCAGGGTCTTGAGTTCGAACTTGAGGAACCAGTCCTGAAGTGCGCGCAATTGCGCCAGGTCGTGTCCTCCACTGCGATCCACCAGTGCGTACTGATAGATCCAGCCCACGCCCGTCGCATCCGGTCCCAACGCCGGCTTGGCGCTGGCCGGCAAGCGACTTTGTATTTGGCTCAGATACTCCAACACCCGCGAGCGAGCCCAGTACAAGTCAGTGCCGTCTTCGAACAGCACGTAAACAAAGCTGTCACCGAAGAAGGAATAACCACGCACAGTCTTGGCTCCCGGTACTGAGAGCATGGTGGTGGCCAACGGATAGGTCACCTGGTTCTCGACAATCTGCGGCGCTTGTCCCGGAAAAGGGGTACGGATGATCACCTGGACATCGGAGAGATCCGGCAGCGCATCGATGGACGTGTTCTGCACCGACCAGACGCCCCAAGCCGTGACAAACAGTGTCGCCAACAGCACCAGGAATCGGTTGGCCACTGACCAACGAATCAGGGCAGCAATCATGGCTGGCTCCCCGATTTTTCCAGACGCTCGACACGCAAACCATCATCGGTCTGGCTCACCGCAATGCGAACCTTATCCCCCGTTTTGAGGCCCTGCATCAGCGCCGGACTAGCGAGTGGGAACGTCATCGTCATGCCAGGCATGCCCAGCGTCTTGAAAGGACCATGGGCAAGCGTGACTTCTTTATCGTTGATCTCAACGATCTGCCCCTCCGCTTCATGAAAGCTGGAGGCTGCTGCGCGCGGTGGTGACTCTTCCTCTGAGCGGGCAACAATGCCCTTTAGACTGGCCTCCGAGTCGAGCAGAAACTGGCCAGAGGTAACCACCTTCTGTCCTTCCTCCAGACCTTTCAAGATCGCCGTCTTGCCATCGCTTTCCTGCCCTGGCTGCACCTCCACTGGACGATAGCGGCCGGCGTCTTCGGCAAGCATCACCAGAGCACGTCGGCCAGTGCGAATGACGGCCTCGCTCGGCACCCACAACACACTTTGCTCGGTCGAACGGTTCAGGCGTACCTGCGCCGTCAAACCCGGTCTGAGGCGTCCGTCCGGATTGGGTAGTTCCACCCGCACACGAAGGGTGCGGCTGTCCGGATTGGTCTCGGGCAAAATTGCGCTGACCTTGCCGCTGAGCGTAGCCCCTGGGAAGGCTGGCAGGCGCGCTTCGACCGCCTGCCCCAAGGTGATCGATCCGGCATCCGATTCTGGAACGGCCACGGCTAGCCAGACACTGCTCAAGCCATTGACGCGTGCCAGGGTGTCACCGGTCGCCACGGTCATTCCCACACGTACGTTCAACGCTTGCAGCACACCGGCAATGGGACTGGTGAGCGTCAGGTAGGGCTGAACCTTACCGCTACGTTCTACCTGAGTAATCAGTGCTGCCGGCATCCCTGTGAGCCGTAGACGCTGACGGGCCGCAGCCAACAAGTCAGCATCTCCATTGCGCCTCAGCGCAAGAAACTCTGTCTGGGCAGCGGCCCATTCCGGCACCAGGATATCCGCCAACGCCGCGTTGGCTTTGAGCACATCACCGGGAGCATGGGCATAGACCCGCTCAACAAAGCCAGTGGTGCGTGCCTGAATCACAGCGACATCACGTTCGTTGAACGTCAATGCACCTGTCACGTCGAGGCTCGAATCAAAGGCCCCACGGGTGACAGTCGTAAAACGCAGACCGAGATTCTGGGTCAGACCTGGGTCGATACTGACTGTCGCCCGATCCCCTTCCCCACTGGCGTACTGAGGAACCAGCTGCATGTCCATAAAGGGAGACTTCCCCGGCTTATCGAACTTTTGCTGTGGGTACATTGGGTCGTACCAATACAGGGCCTTGCGTTCATTCGGTGGATTGAGGCTCTGATCGGGGGCGGTAGCGGGTACTCCGCTCATGCGCTGATGCGCCAACCAGTAGCCACCGGCAACACCCAATGCCATCGAAATACTTACCAGCAATGCCCCGTTCCATTTTTTAAGGATCATTGGCTGGACTCCCCATAAGCAAAATACAGACGCGCACTGGTCAGCGCTCGCTGCTCTTCCACGTCGATCTGTTTGAGACGGGCTTCGATGAGTTCACGTCGGGCGACAACAACGGCGTTCAAATCGCCTTTGCCGGAACGATAACTGGCCATGCTGAGTTCGACCTTTTCCTTGGCCAGCGGCAACAGGCTTTCCTGGTTTCGGCGCACGGCACGATTCAGGCGTTCAAAGTCAGCCAGTTCGTTTTCCAGTTGCTGGGTGTGCTCGCGTGACAGGGCTTCGCGCTCGGCCTCAAGCTGGCTGAGTTCAGCCTGTTTGGCTGCGATTTTGGGGTTTTGGCGGGAGTCAGGAAACAGCGGCAGATCCCAGGAAAATTGCACGCTGACCATATCGCCGAACTCACGGCCCCGGCGCTGGTAATCCAGTTCCCAGCTCCAGTCCGACTGCTTCTCCGACACGGCTTCACGAACCTTGGCTTGCGCTTCGCGGGTCATCGGCGCAAACGCTGCCAGCTCAGGATGATGTTGCAGTTTATGGGAGTAGCTTGAGGAATCGACGGGCCATTCAGGCAGGCTGCCCACAGGCTTGTCGTTGGCGGCGGAGCCTATCCAGCGTTTGAGGGCCGCTCGGGCCTGTGCGCGTTGACGAATCAGATCGTCCTGTTGCTCCGCCAGTTGAGCCGCTTCCTGCTTGGGCGTCACCGCATCGGCGGATTGAGCGCGGCCACCGGCAATCTGGGCCCGGACGGTATCGCTCAGCAGGCGGTTTTCTTTGTAGAAGTCCTGGAACAGAGCATCTTTGCGCTCAACCGAGTAGCTGCTGATCCAGGCCAACGCCGTGGACTGGCGTACCTTCAGACGTTCAACTCGACGCTCCGCAGCGGCTCGATCGATGGCCGCATCGGCGACCTCGACGCGCGCTTTGCGCTTATCACTGTTGGGCATCTCTTGCCTGACCCCGACCAATTGCATGGTCATGAAGTCCTGGTCGATGCTCCAGCGATCCGGACCACCAATGGGGTAGTTCTGCACACCCAGCAGCAGTTTGGGGTCAGGTAGCTCGCCGGCTGGAATAGCCGCGCTGCTGGCGGCCTGAATTTTCGCGTCTTGTGCGGTCAGCGACGGCGCATTGCTTTCGGCCAGCCGCAACGCTTCATCGAGCGTCAAGGCGGCAGCAAAACTCGGCAACGCCAGCACGCTTACCGCCAGACCGGCCACGAGGGACCAGCCTGTGCAATAGCACTTGGAGTTCATGTTTACGATTCCTGTGATCATCCACTGCACGCGTCAAAAAGACATGCGCGCAGCTAGTCCATCCCGCTAATGCGGAAAGAGGCTCAATGTGGGACAGGAATCAAACGCGAGGCGGTCGCCATACCCCGGACGGGGCCTGTACGGGTAGGGAATCGCTGAAGAAGGAAATCACGACGGGGCTGAATACGGTTACAGGAGGCTTGAAGATCGAGACTTGCAGCATGCCGCCTGTCTTGCATTCCTGGCCCGGCTTACACGGTTTGCCGTGCTCGGAAGGGCTTTTCATATCGTTGCAGCAGTCCATCCCCATGTCGTCCATCATCGCCATGCCCATCGTCTTCATTGGGCAAGGTTCTGTCGGTGCCTGAACGCCCGCCATCCCGCTGAGGGGAAGCGCCAGGCTAATCATCAAGATGATACAAAACCGCAGATAGCGTTTCATGGGCTGGAATGTAGTCTTCGAAAACAGCGGTTACCATTCGAAAAATGTCTTAGCTGTCTGCTGAAAGACGCTGAAGAAGCGTGATCTCACCATCGCTTGATTAAGCCAGCGTTACGGATAAAAACCGGAACTCGTACAAGCACCGAGCGCCGATTTTTCCGGGGTTACAATGTCATCGTCGCCGCTAGCGTTTTTTCCGCCAAACAAGTGGAGAGGGGCTTTTCATTGAATGTCCATATCCAAAAAGGTGTGCATGGCTGTCTTCAATGAAGAGTCACAACCCTGCGGCTTTCGCCAATCCTGATCCGGTCCAGTGCCCTGTTTAGAGAATCAAGGGCGTCAAGGAGGGCTTTCGCCTCGATCTCTCGACCCTCTCCCCAAAGGCGTTCAGCCATTCTGTTCAGGGCTTGGATCGCGCGCTCAATTTCATTAGCAGTAGCCGTCGCTGCTACTTTACTTTCCGGCTTTTTCTTCGGCATTCAGTAACCCTTCTGCGGGGCATTGCTCTGTCTTTCCATTTCCCGGTGAAGCTGTAGCCGTCATCCGAGCCCATGACCAGGCGCACCCTTCCCACCTTTAACATCTTGCTAACGACACGAAACTTATCACCATTGAATCGCCGTTTCGACTGCATTGTCCTCAACTCTGTCGCCGGGACTGCGAACGGCTGGCGCTTCACCCGAAATGGCAAAGTCAAACGTTATAGGATCCCGCTTGCAAACGCTCGCGAGACGAATGATAGCGCGGTCGCTCGAGAGTGGGCGGTTCACGGTTACGGTATTGCAATGAAATCGATGTGGGATATTGGCGCAGATAAGCAGGACGCTTGAAGATTCTATTGCCGCAGTGACGGTCTGAGGACGCGCCAATACATGCTTTCGAGCATGCCGGCTGAGTTATACCTGAATGAGTATAAGGAAAATGGCAGGGGCGGCTGGATTCGAACCAACGCATGGCAGGATCAAAACCTGCTGCCTTACCGCTTGGCGACGCCCCTGTATCTGTTGCTACGAGTGCCCAGCACTCTATTCCTGATTTTGCAGCTTGCGAGCAACATCGAGATGCTGCGTCCTTACGCTAGAAGCCCTGTAAGGCCCCCTGTAAGAGGCGCGGAATTTATCAACTTTCGCTTCGCCTGGGAAGATAAAAAACAAAAAATTCGCTTAAAAACAGTCGTTTACTGTTGATCCAGGTTAGATCCAATCCTCTCCGGGGCTTTTGAGTTTTCCAGCAGTACCACGAAGGTGGCCGGTGACAGTTCCGGCCCCAGCGTCATCCATCAGGTTGCGAATGGAAAATCGAGATAGCCATTTTTCACCCCCACCCTCACCGACTCCTGCGGATACCGATAATCCCCCCCCCGATTCGCCGACAACTTCGCCACGTAAATCATCCGCTGAATCGCCGATACCATTTTGCGTTGTGGACCGGTGAAGCTGAAGACGGGCTCACTGGCCATGACGTGTTCGGATAGGTAGATTCGTCGCCGACTGTGAGAGTCCAGTAACGTCCATCAAGAGCCGACGTTTTTGTGGGGGTAAATCCCCTTTATGGCCAAAATCACCATCAAAGAACTCGAGTCGCTGACCGCCAACGAGTCAGGACGGATCTTGAACCAGATGGCGTACATCGCCGGCAGGAACACCAGCGTCATGATGGTGCCGACTAACGTGCCTCCGATCAGCGTGTAGGCCAGCGTCCCCCAGAAGACGGAATGGGTCAGCGGGATGAACGCCAGGATTGCCGCGAGTGCTGTCAGCAGTACCGGGCGGGCACGCTGTACCGTGGCTTCGACCACTGCGTGAAACGGGTCCAAGCCTTCTTGGGCGTTGTGATGGATCTGCCCGATCAGAATCAGCGTGTTGCGCATCAAGATGCCCGACAGCGCGATCAGCCCGACCAGGGCGTTGATTCCAAACGGCTGCTGGAAGATCAGTAGCGTCGGCACCACGCCAATCAATCCCAGCGGCGAGGTGAAGAACACCATGATCATTGCCGAGATCGAACGTACCTGGACAATGATGATCAACAGCGTCAGGGCAATCATGATGGGAACCAGCGGCACTATCGCCTGGCCGGCCTTGCCCGATTCCTCGATCGCACCCGCCTGCTCGATCCGGTACCCGCCAGGCAGCTTGTCTACGATCGGCTGCAGCTCCTTCATGATCACGCTCGAGACGTCCGGTGGCTGCAAGCCTTCGGCAATGTCGCCGCGCACGGTGATAGTCGGCGTGCGGTCACGGCGCCTGAGGATCGGATCCTCCATACGCACATCCACCTCTCCGACCTGGGACAGCGGGATACGCTGACCCGCCACGCCCACCAATGTGAAGCCTTCAATCCGGGCGGGATCGAGCCGGATGTCACCCGCGGCGCGACCCACCACCTGCACTGAACGAATGTCTTCACGAACCGCCGTGATCGGCACGCCGGCCAGCAGGAATTGCAACTGCTGGGCGACTGCACTGGATGTCAGTCCAACCGCCTGCAAGCGATTCTGATCCAAGTTGAAATGCAGCGTCGGCGTCAGAGGGCCCCAGTCGCTGTTGACCGTCCTCATCATCGGGCTGGCTTGCATGACATCTTGTACACGACCCGCAATCTCGCGAAGCTTCGTCAGGTCAGGCCCCATCACCCGGTAGGCCACCGGGAATGGCGAATACGGACCAAACACAATTTGAGATGCCCTGACTCGGGCCTCTGGGGCGAGCCCTGCAGCGACCGCTTCGCGAAGACGGAACTTGAGGGTTTCACGTGCCTCCTGACTGTCCGTCAGCACCACGATCTTGGCGAACGATGGATCGGGCAGTTCTGGCGCCATCGCCAGGAAGAAACGCGGCGCGCCCTGCCCAATATAGGCCGTGACGATTTTTGCCTCTTCCTGCTTTTTCAGCCAGGCCTCGACCTTTGCAGCAGCGGCACTGGTCTGCGCGATGGAGGTTCCGTAGGGCATTTGCACCTCGACCATCACCTCGGGACGGTCCGAGGTCGGGAAGAACTGCTTCTTCACCAGGCTCATGCCCAGAACTGCCACGAAAAACAGCGTGATAACCGTGCCAGCCACCAGCCATTTGCGGGCGATGACGCGTGTCAGAACCCGGCGGAAGCGGTTGTAACGGGGGGTGTTGTAGATAGCCGCATGCCCACCCTCGACCTTCTTGATGTCTGGCAATAACTTCACTCCCAGGTAAGGGGTGAAAGCCACCGCGACGACCCAGGAAGCGATCAAAGCAATGCCGACGATCCAGAACATGTTGCTGGTGTACTCGCCGGCAGTGGACTGGGCGAAACCGTTGGGCATGAAGCCAATCGCCGTTACCAGTGTACCGGAGAGCATTGGCGCGGCCGTATGACTCCAGGCATACGCGGAAGCTTTGATTCGGTCGAAGCCCTCTTCCATTTTCACCACCATCATTTCGATAGCAATGATCGCGTCGTCCACCAGCAGTCCCAGCGCCAGAATCAACGAGCCGAGGGTAATACGGTCAAAGTTCTTTCCGGTGGCCGCCATCACCACAAACACGATCGCCAGCGTCAACGGTACCGCCGCTGCGACCACGAGGCCTACCCGCCAGCCCATGCTGAGAAAGCAAACAAGCATCACCACAAGCAGCGCGACAAAAAATTTGACCATGAACTCGCCAACGGCCGAGTCAATGTTCACGGCTTGATCAGTGACCTTGGTCAGCGTCATGCCCAGCGGCATGCCTTCATTTATCTTCGCCGTCTCGGCGTCCAGCGCCTTGCCCAGGTCCAGGCCATTCCAGCCCTCGCGCATTATGACCCCTAGCAACAAAGCCTCTTCGTCGTTATTGCGCACCAGGAAGGTGGCAGGGTCTTCGTAGCCTCGTTCAACCGTCGCCACGTCCGAGAGCTTCAACGTGCGCCCCTGAATCGCCAGGGGCGTGTCACGAATTTTCTCCAATTTATCGAAAGCGCCATCCACCCGCAGGAAAACCTGCGGCCCGTTGGTTTCGATGGAACCGGCGGGTGTGAGCACGTTCTGGCTGTTCAGCGCGGCGAAGATGTCCTGGGGAGAAACGCCCAAGGTGGCCAGTCGGTCATGGGAGAAGGACACAAAAATGCGCTCGGCTTGCTCACCGATGATGTTGACCTTCTTCACGCCCGGCACATGCAACAGTTGTTGGCGCAACGACTCAGCATCACGCACCAGCAAGCGCTGCGGCTCGCCCTTGGCTTTCAGGGCGAACAGCGCAAACGTCACGTCCGAATACTCGTCGTTGACCAATGGCCCGATCACACCCGCCGGTAGCTTGGTGGCTTCGTCGTCGAGCTTTTTGCGCGCCTGATAAAACTCTTCCTGCACCTGTGAGGGTGGCGTGCGGTCCAACAACGACGCCATGGTGAAAGCGAGACCGGGCCGCGTATAGGTTTCCGTGCGGTCGTACCATTTCAGTTCTTGCAGGCGTTTTTCAAGTGGCTCTGCTACCTGATCCTGCATCTCCTGCGCCGTGGCGCCCGGCCACGCGGTAATGACCGTCAACTGCTTGACCGTAAACGGAGGATCTTCCGCACGCCCCAGCTGGAAGAACGCCAGGGTGCCTGCAACAGCGATCAGAAAGATCAGAAACACCGTGATAGATCGCTCACGAACGGCGATCGCGGAAAGATTGAAGCGACCCTCGCTCATGGACGCCCCCCGGCAACTTTTTCGTCATCCTGTTGAGGCAACCTCACCTCTTCACCTTCGCGCAACAGATGTGCGCCTAACGCTACGATCTGCTCGCCGACTTTGAGGTCGCCCGCGACTTGCACTGTGTCGTCGCTCAAACCCAGGACTTGTACAGGTCGCCAGGCCACCTTCGCCGGTGTACCGGCGATGAC
Source organism: Pseudomonas sp. PDM25 (assembly GCF_019219045.1). Classification (NCBI taxonomy): domain Bacteria; kingdom Pseudomonadati; phylum Pseudomonadota; class Gammaproteobacteria; order Pseudomonadales; family Pseudomonadaceae; genus Pseudomonas; species Pseudomonas sp. PDM25. Next base: position 421,654 of record NZ_JAHUWL010000007.1, on the reverse strand, counting down.
CCACACGCCAGTGCCTTGGCCTGGGTCATAAACGGCAGCGATCGGTACTTGCAGCCCCTGCCCTTGCGTGGCGCCTTCAGTGATCCGAAGCGTGACGGTCGAACCTATCGGCGCATTGGCCAGCGCGCCCTCAAGCACATACCGCGCCTCGAAGGTGCGTGTCATGCGGTCGGCCGAGTCAGACAGCAGCCTCAGCTTCGCTGTAACAGCGTCCGTGGTATTGCCATAAAGCGTTGCCTGCGCAGTGGATCCTGCTGCGGGGCGCAACGTCTCGGGCAGGTGCACGATGGCTTCGCGCTGCCCTGCCCGCGCCAGTCGAACCACGGGTTGTCCCGGGCTGACAACTTGTCCGGGCTCGGCGAGCGTCTCCACCACCACGCCGTCGGAATCCGCAAGCAACACCGCATAACCAGAAGCATTACGGGCGACGTCAGCCTGCGCTTCAGCGGCGCTAAGCTGCGCCTTTGCGGTATCCGCTGCGGCTTTGATCTGGTCGTAAGCCGATGCAGAAATAGCGCCTGCGGCAACCAGACTGCGATATCGCGCCTCGTCATCCGCTGTCTGCTTGGCTCGGGCCCGAGCGGCTATGACCGACTCCTGCTGTGCTCGCGCCTGCAACCCCAAATCGATCGGATCAAGGCGCATCAGCGGCTGACCACGTTTTACGGTCTGACCGGTGTCGACCAGACGCTCAAGCACCTTGCCGGATACCCGAAAGCCCAGGTCACCCTGGACGCGGGCAGCCACCACGCCCGTGAAAGAACGTGAGGTGTCGGAGGAACCCTGAACCGTTCCAGGCCTCACCAAAGGAGCATGCGTGCGTGGATCGTCAACAGTGGATGAGTCGCCACATGCCGTCAGGACGAGAGGCAACAAGCAAACGGCAATGGGGAAAGGTCGAAGCCGGCGCATAGGTTCCCTTACTTAAAAAATAGGACAGGCGTCATATTCTTATTCTAGTGACCACGCGTGTCAATAGTCACAATCCATGGAACATCCAGCGTTTCAAGCTCAACGAAGAAGTCGCCGCCGTAGATGACTAAAACCAAAAATCTGTTCAAATCAGCTCAATTGACACGAGGTGACTATTGCGTAACATGGTCACAAATATCCTCGACTGAAGGAATCTCAATGCCTCCCCTCCGTCCAATTGCTCTTTTGGTCATCGCCGGCTTATTGGCAGGTTGCGCGGTCGGTCCGGACTACCATCGTCCAGACGCTCCGCTTTCGGATCATTACTTGGGTCAGCCTTCTGTCGAACAGCGGCGTGGAGCGACGCCAACCACCCTTGTAGCTTGGTGGGAAGGCTTTGGTGATCCACTGCTAGCCGACTTCGTCTCCAAGGCACTTGAGCAGAACCTGGACCTGGCGCAGGCGTCGGCGCGAGTCACGCAGGCACGGGCCGGACTAGGTGCTGCAAATGCCGCTTTACTGCCCTCGGGGAACATCAGCGGACAAGCCGCGCGCTCCTACCAGTCAATCGAGACGCCGCTCGGCCAGGTGTTGAACTCAACGCCTGGCTACGATCGGTACGGAAGCTCCTACGAGGCGAACCTCGATGCCAGCTGGGAGGTGGACGTCTTTGGCGGACTGCGACGCGGACGCGAGGCTGCACTGGCCGAGTACCAGGCTTCCGAGGCGGGTGTCGCTGCCACACGATTGGCCATCGCCGCGCAGACCGCTGATATCTACATCACTATCCGCGGACTGCAGACCCGGCTGGACATTGCGAATCGGCAAGTCAAAACGCAGCAGGGGCTACTAGAGAAAGTCCAATTGCTCTACAGCAAGGGCCTCGCCGCCGACTATCAGGTTCGCCAGACCGAGGGGGCGCTATCGCAGGTCCAAGCGACAGTACCGGCTCTGCAGACCGGCCTGGATGCTGCCATGAATGCACTGGATGTCATGCTCGGCACACCACCAGGCACTCACCGCACGCAATTGGCAAATACGGGGAGCATTCCTGTAGCGCCGCAGTTAAAGGCGATGGGAACGCCGGCCGACTTGCTGCGCCGCAGGCCAGATCTCATTGTTGCTGAGCGCCGTCTTGCGGCCTCAAACGCTCGCATCGGGGAGGCGATTGCCGAGTATTACCCGAAGTTTTCTCTTAGCGCATTGCTGGGCAGTGCCACGGCTGTATCCGCAGGCAACCTTTTTACCGGCGGCGCCAGCCAGTCGGCGGGCGTATTGGGGCTACGCTGGAGACTCTTCGACTTCGGTCGCATAAACGCCCAAATCGACCAAGCCAAGGGACAGGAAGCCGAAACCCTGGCCGCTTACCGTCAGTCTGTGCTGCGCGCCACCGAGGATGTCGAGAACGCGTTCTCCTCGCTGGTAAATCGGGAAGCTCAAGCAACCACCCTCACCGGGGGAGAGGCGTCTCTGACACAGGCTCGCCAATCGTCGTTCATTGCCTATGAAAAAGGCACGGCCAGTCTGATCGATGTCCTGCACGCTAACGAAACGATGCTGCAGGCTTCCGATGCCCGGGCGCAAGCGCGAACGGAATCGGCACGAGCGGCGGTCGCGGCATTCAAAGCGCTTGGTGGTGGCTGGCAACCTCCTGAAGCCCAGTCTGTTGCGACACGATGACCTGACCAGGCGAGCTCAATAGAAACCAACCGGAGTACAGCGAAATGAAATCGAAGGAGAATTCCTGGGTGCTCATCACCGGAGCATCAAGCGGATTTGGCAAAACGCTATCGGCGCAGTTGCGCGAACGCTTCGGCGTTGAAGTGTTCGTCGAACAAGCAGACCTGTCCTCGATCCCGGCGATCATCGAACTGCATGAGCGACTCCGCGAACGCAATATAGTGATCGATGCGCTCATCAACAATGCCGGTCATGGATTGCAAGGGCCTTTCCTGGATCAACCTCTGGATGAGTCCCTGGCGTAGATTGATTTGGATATCGCCAGCCTGACAGCCCTGACACGCTTTTTCGCCGCCGACATGAGAGCCCGCAAACGTGGGCAAATCCTGATGGTCGCAAGCTTGCTGTCCTTCTTGGGCGTGAAGAATTTCGGCGTTTACTCTGCCGCGAAAGCCTATGCTCTTCGCTTCTCTGATGCGCTTCATCGTGAGCTGAAAAATGACGGCGTCGTCGTTACTGCACTTTGCCCTGGGATGTCAGATACCGGATTTGCAGAAAGCGCCAAACAACCCGGCCTTGAAAATGGTGATGATGCAGCCTCAACCCGTCGTGCGTGCAGGAATCCGCGCCCTGCAAGTCGGACGCGTGAGTGTCGCCCAAACGGGGTCGATCTGTAGCCTGCACCAAGATACCGGCGTTAAAACCCAGGGCAGTGTCGTCACCCGTGCTTTGAGTTTTCCGTCATTGCGACCAGGGCTAAGCGGATTGGGCACCATACCGGAAATTTCACCACCGATACGGTTGATGGTCGGACCGAAACCGATCGAAACTTTGTCGTTGAAGGCATTCAAAGGTCAAGGCATGAGGCTACGCAAGATGAGGTTGGAAGTAAGCGTGGGCGCCTTCTCGACAAAATCGAGGTTGTACTGCAGCAGCAAGGGGTTAACGAATGGCCGTAGCGCGAGATGTATCGCTTCTACTGTCTCGTCCAGCGGAGTCTTGCGTTCAAATTCGCCAATCTCTCGCCCCTCTCGCACGATTTGCAACACGAAGCTTTTGATCTGTGCGTCATAAACCTGCGAACTGGGCCAGCTTTCCGACGCCGCGAACGCTGCAATGTCATAGAGTTTTCGGTCGTTAAAAAACAGATTCACACCTGTGGCGATCACCGTTTTGACCAAACGTCGAAAGCGCTCCGTCGGCGACAGGTCTTCTACATTGATAGCCTGCTCCACAGCCGCGACGATTTCTGCCAGACAATTTGCGCAGATGGCTTCACCGATCGCCTGCTTGGAATCAAAAAATTTGTAGATGTAGGCCTTGGAAAACCCGATGGCCTTGGCCAGGTCGGAAACCGTGGTTTTGCCATAGCCGTATTGACTGAAGTGTTCGTTGGCCGCTGCGACAATTTGATCGCGAATCTCGTGATCAACTGGGCCACGGGAGCTGGGCGAAGATGAAGATATTGATGGCTGATTCATGGAAATAGCTTACTCACCCTATCGAGGACCTACAGATCGTGACCAAATAAACATATAGTCACAAGTCTAACGTTTGGAAACCACAGTTCATCAGCTTTGAAACGAGCTGACATTTTGATTACGTCCAACACGGCGCACTAGCGCTCCAACAGCTCATTGTCGCTAACGCTAGACAGCTTTGTCTCCTTTGCCTCGTGCTGATGACGAAGCTCTGCCCAGTCTATAAGGGCAGTCATAGCCGGGCCGAGTGCATGACCCAGCACCGTTAGCGCGTACTCCACCCGCGGCGGCACTTCTGGGTATACGGTACGCTGAACGATGTCGTCCTGCTGAAGCCCTTTCAATTGCTGAATGAGCATCTTCTGCGTGACATCGGGAATGAGCTTCTCCAGTTCGGAGAACCGAAGCGGCCGGCCTTTAGCGGCCATCAACTCATTAATGATCACAATTTTCCATTTGCCCTCCAAAACGCGAAGCGTAGCGTTTATAGCGGCAGACCAGGCCTGCCGTCGTAAAGGGTTCTCACATTCCCACTCACGCGCCATCGATACTTACCTTTTGGTGGGTTACAGACTAAATCGTCGGTTCTTGCGGATACTGCAGTACTGATACTAACGTATCCGGACTTTGAATCTCTGGAGGCATTATGAAAATCGCGATCGTTGGTATTGGATCTATCGGCGGAACCCTTGCCCGCAAGCTTGTCACTGCTGGCCACGAGGTCAGCGTCGCCAACTCTCGCGGAAAAGACTCGGTAAGCGCTTTTGCCAAGGAAGTGGGTGCTATTGCTTGCGATCTGAACGATGTCTTCGACGGCGCCGATACTGTGATTGTTTCCATCCCCCTACCGGCCATGGCGGCTCTTCCTAAGAACCTGCTGGCCGCATTGCCATCTTCGGTTCCAGTGATCGACACGAGTAATTACTACCCAGGCCTGAGAGACGAGCGCATCGCTGCTTTGGAAAATGGTCAAACGGAGAGCGTCTGGGTTAGCGAGCAGCTTGGCCGACCGGTGATCAAGGCATTCAATAATATTCTGGCTTATTCGCTAGAGAATCTTGGAAAGCCAAAAGGCGCGGAAAACCGTCTGGGAGTCGCCGTTGCTGGTGACGATGCAAATCATAAGAATCTCGTCATGCAACTTGTCAATGAAGTTGGATTCGAGCCAGTCGACAGTGGCAGCCTGGAGGACTCATGGCGTCAACAACCCTGTACGCCAGCGTACTGCTGCGATTACACCGCTGATGAGATGCGTCCCGTGTTGAATGCCGCAGTCAAGGGAGTCGCAGCGCAGAAGCGAGAGGCGTTCAATGCGCAACTCTCTGCCCTGTTCGCCAAAAATCCCTCTCATCATGACGTAGTTGGATTTAATCGGAGCTTCAACACGGCAAGCTGAATTCGTCGTCACCGATCTAACCAGAAGCCACGCTTTGATATCCATCGAAAATTCCACCCAGAGCCGGTGGTTTTGTGGGGAGGGGTAAAAACGACCAAAAATAAAAAAGGGTCGCGAGATAAAATCTCGCAACCCTTTGAATTATATGGTCGGGACGGAGTGATTCGAACACTCGACCCCTAGCACCCCATGCTAGTGCGCTACCGGACTGCGCTACGCCCCGACTAGGCGTTAAACCCGTTCCTCTTCTCGAAGAACGCTCAAGAATATATCGCAAGCTTTTGAAAACTGGAAGTATTTAAAAGCAGGAATTTATTTCTTGAGTACCACCAGAACATCCTCCAACTCGGCGATCATCTGGCGGATCATTTGCTTGTACTGGGTCGTGTCGTCTTTGGCTTCATCGCCGGACAAACGCAAGCGTGCGCCGCCGATGGTGAACCCCTGATCGTAAAGAAGCGCGCGGATCTGCCGGATCATCAGCACGTCTTGTCGCTGATAATACCGGCGGTTTCCGCGGCGTTTGACGGGGTTGAGTTGAGGAAACTCCTGCTCCCAGTAGCGCAGCACGTGTGGTTTTACCGCACACAGCTCGCTGACTTCACCAATGGTGAAGTAGCGTTTGCCTGGGATGACGGGAAGTTCGTCGTTATGACTTGGTTCCAGCATAAGCCTCAACTCGGGCCTTCAACTTCTGCCCTGGACGAAAGGTGACCACACGGCGAGCCGTGATCGGGATTTCTTCACCCGTTTTCGGATTGCGGCCAGGCCGCTGGCGTTTGTCCCGAAGGTCGAAATTGCCGAAACCGGACAATTTGACTTGTTCGTTGTCTTCAAGAGCGTGCCTGATTTCTTCAAAAAACAGTTCGACCAATTCCTTGGCCTCCCGTTTATTCAGGCCCAGCTCTTCATACAGACGTTCCGCCATCTCAGCTTTCGTCAGAGCCCCCATACGTCACTTCCTTAACGTGGCGTTCAACCTTTGTTCGAGCGAGGTGAGGATGTTTTGCGTCGTGGTATTCACCTCATCGTCATTAAGAGTGCGCGATGGATGCTGCCAGGTCAAGCCGACTGCAAGGCTTTTTCTATCAGGATCAATGCCTTTACCCTGATACACGTCAAATAGCCTTAGGTCTGTCAGCCATTCGCCTGCATTTTCACGGATTACGTCCAGTACGGCACTGGCTGCGACGTCTTTTTCGGCGATTAGTGCAAGATCACGACGTACTTCAGGAAAGCGCGATAACTCCTGGAATTTAGGCATTTTACCCAATGCCACTTCGGCCAAAACCAGCTCGAAGACGAAGACTGGACGGTCGAGACCGAGAGTTTTCGACAATTCAGGGTGAATAGCGCCGACGAAACCGACCAAGCGACCTTCACGTTCGATACGCGCGGTTTGACCCGGGTGCAACGCAGGGTGTTTGCCCGGCACGAAAGTGAATGAATCCAGTGCACCGGCGAAGCCCAGCACCGCTTCCACATCGGCTTTGACGTCGAAGAAGTCCACCACATCGCGACCTTGTGCCCAGCCTTCCGGCAGACGACTACCGCAAACAACACCCGCCAGCATCGGCTCTTGCTTCAGGCCTTCCAGCTGACCGACGAAACGCAGGCCGCTTTCGAACAGACGCACGCGATCCTGTTGACGGTTCAGGTTGTGCTGTAGCGCCTTGACCAGACCTGGCCACAAGGACGAGCGCATGGCGGCCATGTCGTTCGAAATCGGGTTGGCCAACAACAGAGGTTCGACACCTGGATTAAACAGCTCAAACTGTTTCGGATCGATGAAGCTGTAGGTGATCGCTTCCTGATAGCCACGAGCCACCAGCAGACGGCGCAGCTCAGGCAGATCGCTCCGCGCTTCAGCCTTGGCCTGCGGCGCCAGACGAGCTTGCGGGTAACGAACCGGCAGACGGTTGTAACCATACAGACGAGCCAGCTCTTCGATCAGATCGACTTCCAGGCTGATGTCGAAGCGATGGCTTGGCACTTCAACGCGCCACTGCCCTGCCCCATCGGCAGAAATCTTCAGACCCAAGCCACTGAGCAGTCGCTCGACTTCGGCCGAATCCATTTCCATACCCAGCATCTGAGTGATGCGTTGCGCACGCAGCGTAATGGGTGCAATCGACGGCAGGTGCTGCTCGCTGACGGTTTCGATGATCGGGCCAGCTTCGCCGCCAGTGATGTCCAGCAGCAGGCCGGTGGCGCGCTCCATGGCTTCACGGGCCAGTTGCCAGTCCACGCCACGCTCGTAGCGGTGCGAGGCATCGGTGTGCAACCCGTAGGAACGGGCCTTGCCAGCGACAGCAATCTGATCGAAAAACGCGCTTTCCAGGAACACATCGCGAGTGGTCGCGGTATTGACGCCGCTGTGCTCGCCCCCCATGACGCCGGCGATGGCCAAGGCGCGGGTATGGTCGGCAATCACCAGCGTATCGCTACGCAGGCTGACTTCCTGACCGTCGAGCAGTACCAGCTTCTCGCCTTCTTCAGCCATGCGCACGCGAATGCCGCCATTGATTTCGGCGAGATCAAATGCATGCAGTGGTTGGCCCAGCTCCAGCATCACATAGTTGGTGATGTCGACGGCAGCGTCGATGCTGCGCACGTCACCACGACGCAGACGCTCGACCATCCACAACGGCGTTGGCTTCGACAAGTCAACGTTACGGATCACACGACCCAGGTAACGCGGGCAAGCGGCTGGCGCCAGCACTTCGATCGAACGCACTTCGTCATGCACGGCTGGCACGGCAGCAACCACCGGACGGGTGACTTCGGCGGCGTAGAGCGCGCCGACTTCACGGGCCAGACCGGCAAGGGACAGACAGTCGCCGCGGTTCGGGGTCAGGTCGACCTCGATGCTGGCGTCGTCCAGGCTCAGGTATTCACGAATGTCCTGACCGACCGGCGCATCGGCCGGCAATTCCATCAGGCCATCGTTGCCTTCGCCGACTTGCAGCTCGGCTTGCGAGCACAGCATGCCGTTGGACTCAACGCCCCGCAGTTTGGCTTTCTTGATTTTGAAGTCGCCTGGCAGTTCAGCACCAATCATGGCGAACGGGATCTTCAGTCCCGGGCGCACGTTCGGCGCTCCGCAAACGACCTGGAAAGTCTCCGAGCCATTGCTGACCTGGCAAACGCGCAGCTTGTCGGCGTCCGGGTGCTGCTCGGTGCTCAGCACCTCGCCCACCACTACACCGGTGAATTCGCCGGCGGCCGGCGTAACGCTATCAACCTCAAGACCGGCCATCGACAGACGAGCAACCAGCTCGTCACGACTTACCTGCGGGCTTACCCAGCCACGCAGCCATTGTTCACTGAATTTCATCCTGCTCTCCTAAGAATTCGTTACGACTAGCGAAATTGCGCGAGGAACCGCAAGTCGTTGTCGAAGAACAGACGCAAGTCGTTCACGCCGTAACGCAGCATGGCCAGACGCTCAACACCCATGCCGAAGGCAAAGCCCGAAAACTCTTCCGGGTCGATCCCGGACATGCGCAGCACATTCGGGTGAACCATGCCGCAGCCCATGACTTCCAGCCAGCCAGTCTGCTTGCAGACACGGCAGCCTTTACCGCTGCACATCACGCATTCCATGTCGACTTCGGCGGATGGCTCGGTGAACGGGAAGTACGAAGGACGGAAACGCACGGCCAGTTCTTTTTCGAAGAACACGCGCAGGAACTCTTCGATGGTGCCTTTCAGGTCGGCGAAGTTGATATCACGGTCGATCAACAGGCCTTCGACCTGGTGGAACATCGGCGAGTGGGTGATATCGGAGTCGCTACGGTACACACGGCCTGGGCAGACGATGCGGATCGGCGGCTGTTTTGATTCCATGGTGCGGACCTGTACCGGCGAGGTATGGGTGCGCAGCAACATGTTGGCATTGAAATAGAAGGTGTCGTGCATCGACCGGGCCGGGTGATGGCCTGGGATGTTGAGTGCTTCGAAGTTGTGATAGTCGTCTTCGACCTCAGGGCCTTCGGCAATGCCGTAGCCGATGTGAGTGAAGAACTGTTCGATACGTTCCAGAGTGCGAGTAACCGGATGCAGACCACCCGAGGCCTGGCCACGGCCAGGCAGGGTCACGTCAATGGACTCGGCGGACAGTTTGGCGGCCAGGTCGGCCTCTTCAAACAGTGCCTTGCGCGCATTGAGAACCTCTGTGACACGCTCCTTGGCAACGTTGATCAGGGCGCCGACTTGCGGACGCTCTTCTGCCGGCAAATTCCCCAGGGTCTTCATCACCTGAGTCAATTCACCCTTTTTGCCAAGGTAGTGAACCCGGATTTGCTCCAGGGCATTGATATCTTCAGCGCTTTGCACAGCCTCTAGAGCTTGAGAGACGAGCGCATCCAGGTTTTCCATGTACAGACTCCAGATACAAAATAGGGGAAGAGCTTGAAGGCTCTTCCCCTATTTATGACGTTTAACACCTGACCCCACAGAGGTGAGACCGGGTGACTGTCGGGGGTACTTAAGCCAAGGTGGCTTTAGCTTTCTCGACAATCGCAGCAAACGCCGCTTTTTCGTTCACTGCCAGATCAGCCAGAACCTTACGGTCGATCTCGATGGACGCTTTTTTCAGGCCGGCGATGAAACGGCTGTAGGACAGACCGTTGATACGTGCACCAGCGTTGATACGAGCGATCCACAGAGCGCGGAACTGACGTTTTTTCTGACGACGGTCACGGTAGGCGTATTGGCCTGCCTTGATTACCGCTTGCTTGGCAACACGGAATACGCGCGAGCGAGCGCCGTAGTAGCCTTTAGCAAGTTTCAGAATTTTTTTGTGACGTTTACGGGCAATGACGCCACGCTTTACACGAGCCATGAGTTACTTCCTCTATTCTTGACTAAATTAACGAAGGCGCAGCATGCGCTCGACTTTTGCCACGTCACACGGTGCCAGCAAGCTGCTACCGCGCAGTTGACGCTTACGCTTGGTCGACATTTTAGTCAGGATGTGGCTCTTGAAAGCGTGCTTGTGCTTGATACCGTTAGCAGTTTTCAGAAACCGCTTAGCAGCACCACTTTTAGTTTTCATTTTTGGCATGTTCGGATACTCCGCATTCAGTTGATAAACATAATCAGAAGGCCTGCCGTGCCCTATTGATTACTTCTTCTTTTTCGGGGCGATGACCATGATCAGTTGGCGTCCTTCCATCTTAGGATGCTGTTCGACCGAACCGTACTCGAGCAAGTCACCTTCAACTCGCTTGAGGAGTTCCATCCCCAGCTCCTGGTGGGCCATCTCACGGCCGCGGAATCGCAAGGATACCTTGGCCCTGTCCCCATCACTCAGGAAACGTACCAGGTTGCGCAGTTTTACCTGGTAATCCCCTTCCTCCGTCCCTGGACGAAACTTGATTTCTTTAACCTGAATCTGCTTCTGGTTTTTCTTGGCCGCGGCAATCTGCTTCTTCTTTTCGAAGATCGATTTGCCGTAGTCCATCAGTTTGCAAACAGGGGGTACTGCATCGGCGGAAATTTCCACCAGATCCAGTTTGGCCTCTTCAGCCTTAAGAAGCGCGTCTTCAATTGACACAATCCCAAGCTGTTCACCTTCAGCCCCAATTAACCGAACCTCGCGTGCCGAGATATTCTCGTTGATCGGGGCCTTCGGTGCAGCTCGTTTATCTTGTCTCATTTCACGCTTAATAGTAATTACTCCGAATCTGGGCGACCACGCCGGGAAACCGCTTGAGCGAGGAACTCGGCGAACTGGGCGACGGGCATCGAGCCCAGGTCAGCACCTTCACGAGTACGCACAGCGACAGTCTGCATCTCGACTTCCCGATCTCCGATAACCAAGAGATAAGGAACCTTGAGCAAAGTATGCTCGCGGATTTTAAAGCCGATCTTTTCATTTCTCAAGTCAGACTTGGCACGAAATCCGCTTTCGTTGAGAGTTTTTTCAACCTCAGCGGCGAAATCAGCCTGTTTATCAGTGATATTCATGATCACTGCCTGGGTCGGAGCCAGCCACGCGGGGAATGCACCCTCGTAGTGCTCGATCAGGATTCCGACGAAACGTTCGAAGGAGCCAAGGATCGCCCGGTGCAACATAACCGGGTGCTTGCGACTGTTGTCTTCAGAGACGTATTCGGCTCCCAGACGGACAGGCAGGTTAAAATCGAGCTGAAGGGTACCACACTGCCAGACGCGGCCAAGGCAATCTTTCAGCGAGAACTCGATCTTCGGACCATAGAACGCACCCTCGCCCGGCTGCAGATCGTACGGCAAGCCAGCGCTATCAAGGGCTGCAGCCAGGGCTGCTTCGGCGCGATCCCACAACTCGTCGGAACCGACGCGTTTTTCCGGACGAGTGGACAGCTTCATCTCGACGTCTTTAAAGCCGAAGTCGGCATAAACGTCCATGGTCAGCTTGATGAACGCAGCGGATTCGGCCTGCATCTGCTCTTCAGTGCAGAAGATATGGGCGTCATCCTGAGTGAATGCACGCACACGCATGATGCCGTGCAGCGCACCCGATGGCTCATTACGATGGCAAGCACCGAATTCGGCCAAGCGCATTGGCAACTCACGGTAGCTTTTCAGGCCTTGGTTGAACACTTGCACGTGGCAAGGGCAGTTCATCGGCTTGATGGCATAGTCGCGGTTTTCCGACTGCGTGGTGAACATGTTGTCGGCGTAGTTAGCCCAATGCCCAGACTTCTCCCACAGACTGCGGTCAACGACCTGCGGAGTTTTGATCTCCAGGTAACCGTTGTCGCGCTGAACCTTGCGCATGTATTGCTCGAGCACCTGGTACAGAGTCCAGCCGTTCGGGTGCCAGAACACCATGCCCGGCGACTCTTCCTGGGTGTGGAACAGGCCCAGACGCTTGCCGATCTTGCGGTGATCGCGCTTCTCGGCTTCTTCGATGCGCTGGATGTAAGCCGCCAGCTGCTTCTTGTCTGCCCATGCCGTGCCATAAACGCGCTGCAATTGCTCGTTCTTGGCATCGCCACGCCAGTAGGCGCCGGACAACTTGGTCAGCTTGAAGGATTTCAGGAAGCGTGTGTTCGGCACGTGCGGACCGCGGCACATGTCGACGTATTCTTCGTGATAGTACAGACCCATGGCCTGTTCGTTCGGCATGTCTTCGACCAGGCGCAGTTTGTAGTCTTCGCCGCGGGCCTTGAACACTTCGATCACTTCGGCGCGCGGAGTGACTTTCTTGATCACGTCGTAATCTTTTTCGATCAGCTGCTGCATGCGCTGCTCGATGGCGGCCAGGTCGTCCGGAGTGAAAGGACGTTCGAAGGCGATGTCGTAATAGAAGCCCTCGTCGATGACCGGACCGATGACCATCTTGGCCGTCGGGTACAGCTGCTTGACCGCATGGCCAACCAGGTGGGCGCAAGAGTGGCGAATGATCTCCAGCCCCTCTTCATCCTTTGGCGTAATGATTTGCAGCGTAGCGTCGCTGCCGATGATGTCGCTGGCGTCGACCAGCTTGCCATCGACCTTGCCGGCCACGGTGGCTTTGGCCAGACCTGCACCAATGGATGCGGCGACCTCGGCTACGGATACCGGGTGATCGAATGAACGTTGACTGCCGTCGGGAAGAGTAATAGTTGGCATGGCGCCTCCTCTCCTAGTGGTGACCCCTACCAAAGGTCACGTGGGTTGGGATGAGCCAGTACAAGATCCGATCCAGGCCATTCAATGACGAACGCCTGCCTTACAGCGGCAGGAGCCTTGCGGCCAACCGGAAAACCGAACCAGAGTGACTGGGATTCAAATCAGGGTTATTCGCACATTTGCCGCTACCGGGACTGAAGGTCATCCGGAGCCTGCAAACGCCCGAGCCAGGCATGCTAGCACAGATGAACGGTCGTCGATGCACCGAGGCGTGGTCTTGGGGCAAATCGGGCAATTTTATGCCAGAGTGCTGAACTAGAACCCTGCTTTACCCCTCAGATAACAAGACATTGACCCACAAGGAGCATCCCAGCATGCATCTGAAACGTTTATTCGCAGTCGTCGCCCCCATCGTTTTGCTGCTGCCACTGGCCGCCCATGCCGATTGGCCGAAGGGCGAACGCGAGAAATACATGGCTCAGTGCACTCAGGCAGCCACTCCGCAGATCGGTGCTGCAGCAGCGAAGGCTCACTGCGCTTGCGGTGCTGATTCGATAAAGTCTTACCCGGCGGCTGATATCCAAGCGCTGATGGACAACAAGGCTGCCCCGGAATTGCAGCAAAAAGCACTGGCGCAGATAGCCAAATGCAAGGCCAATGTACCGGCGAAAAAGTGAGAAAAAAGTCCTTTTGACTCGAATCAACGCTGATAAAAAGTGATGGATTTGAGCTTTTTCGTACAATTTATGCAGGTTTTACAGGTTTTTTTATCGTCTTTACTTTCGGCTGAAAGCCTTGTAAAACGGGGCTTTCAGCTACATCAAGCAGTAAACAGAACGCGACTGCAGGGCAAACAGCACGTCCGGGGGGCTCCCAAAGCGAACATTTCGACTATGATACCCCGGTGTGCCCAGTTGGCCTGAGCAGCACAGCACTACTGAAAATATATGTTTCTTGGAGATACACCATGTCTAATCGCCAAACCGGCACCGTTAAATGGTTCAACGATGAAAAAGGCTTCGGCTTCATCACTCCTCAAGGTGGCGGTGACGACCTGTTCGTACACTTCAAAGCTATCGAAAGCGACGGTTTCAAAAGCCTGAAAGAAGGCCAGACCGTTTCCTTCGTGGCTGAGAAAGGCCAAAAGGGTATGCAAGCTGCACAAGTCCGCGCTGAGTAATTTTCAGCCGCACTAAAAAAACCCCGTCCATGTGACGGGGTTTTTTATGGGCGACACAAACGTCTGAGCGATCAGCCGCAGTTGACGCGGGTCACAACCCGGTTGGCATCGGTGTTCAGGTTCAGACGGTCGGAGCGGTACTCCAGGGTCACCATGTCGGTGGGCAAGAGGAACCGTGCATTCTGCGCGCCTGCGCGAGTACGCGCCTGCTCCAGCAGTTCAGGCGAAGCCTTTTTGCCAATGGTGAATTCGGCAGCCTTTGCCTCACAACGGCTGTGACCCGTGTCAGTCGTCGTGACAGGATCTGCTGTCGACTCGGTGGAGGTAGTGCTGCAACCGGCCAGCATGGCAACGGCCAACAAAGTACCCAATGACGCGAGCTTCCAAGGCATGAAGCCTCCTTTTTTTCAATAGTTAAGCTGAGATCGTGCGACCGCCATTCTGGCGTTTGGTTTCACAGGGAGCACTAGTACCCCGCCCTCTATTCGGACACGCGGCGAGTTTGCCTGAGCATTGCCCTGCCGTTTACCACTCAATCGTGACTGAATATGAACAGCGCTCAATAGACGTCAATGTAGTCGAACGGCGGATTCGGCCAGTTCTCTTTCAGCGCATTGAAAATCTGCATGACCCAGACCTCGTCACTGGCCGCGACCAATCCTACATAACCGGATCCCTTGGCCCACGTCTCCAGACGAAACAACAGCCCGCTGATATCAGTACCACCCACAACGCCTGACGAAATGTAGGCGATGCCGCCCTTGGTGACTCGCAATTGAGTGTGCTCATCGTCACTGGCAGAGGCCAGCAACTGACGCACCGCCTCAAGGGTCAAGCCGTCAGGAGTGTTCAAATCAATCTGCACAGCACAGTCCTTGAAAAATCATCAAAGACCAAGTGTCGCATAGCCCTCCCCTCATGCCTAAGTCGGAGTGCCAAAAGCCGCGCAAAATGGTTAACTCGACACTCAGACTTTCCCGACTTCACGAGCGCCATCATGACCACCGTAAGTATCGACGCCGACATCAAAGCCAAGTGGCCACAGGGCCACAGCTCTTACAGCCCGGGCAGCCCGGAAGAGTTGGCAATCATTGGTATCGATTTATTGGTCAAGGAACTGGGCACGCAAGCCGCCCAGATATTCATCGCCCAGATATTCGAGAAGTACCCTACCGACTATATTGGCCTGATAGATAGCGAGTGAACGTAAACCCGCAGGCTGGCACCTGCGGGTCTATGGCTTACTTCAGACGAGCCAGACGCTCGGTCAGCAGATCAAAGAAGCCTTGGGCGTCACCGCTTTCTACCCAGAAAGCGTTCTTCGGCGCTTTCAGGCCGTCATACCAGTCGACGATGGTTTGGCCGAACGTCGGGCCTTCGCGGCTATCAACCACCACATTGACCGAACGACCGGTGAACAACTCAGGCTTGAGCAGGTAGGCGATGACCGTCGCGTCATGCACCGGGCCACCCGGAATGCCGTAGTGCTCCATGTCGCCTTTGACGTATTCATTGAGAATATCGCCCACCAGCTTGCTGGCATTGTTGTTGATCGCTGCGATCTGCTTCAGACGCGCCTCACTGGTAAGGATCTTGTGGGTCACGTCCAGCGGCAGGTAGGTCAGCTTCACCCCACTTTTCAGCACCACTTCCGCAGCCTGTGGGTCGGCGAACAGGTTGAACTCAGCCACCGGCGTAATGTTGCCACCGTTGAAGTGCGCCCCGCCCATGATCACCACCTCCTTGATGCCCTGAACGATCTCGGGTTCCTGGATCAGCGCCAGGGCCAGGTTGGTCTGTGGACCGAGCATGGCGATGGTGATGCTGTGGGGCCTGGCAGCTTTCAAGGTGTCGATCAGGTAGTTGACCGCATTGCCCTGGGCCAGGCCTTTTTTCGGCTCATGTACGGTGACACCCGACAGTCCTTCCTTGCCATGGATGTTCTCGGCATAGATCGGCGTGCGCATCAGCGGCTTCGGAGCGCCCGCGTAGACCGGCACCTCCTCGCGCCCTGCCCACTCGCGGGCCAGCCGCGCATTACGCGACGTCTTGTCCAGACGCACATTGCCGGCGACGGTGGTCAGCGCACGAATGTTCAGCTCTTGCGGCGATGCCAGAGCAAACAGCAAGGCAACCACGTCATCGGCACCCGGATCGGTGTCGATGATCAAGTCGATCTTTTCCGCCGCCTGGGCGCTTGTTGCAGTAATCAGGGACAAAAGCAGCAGACTCCGGAGCAGGTGGTGCAGTTTCTGAGCATAGCGAGGCATAGCGCACTCCTTGTGCGTGGGACAGCAGAAAGACAACAGCGAGTTAGAACGTAACCCCAGCCACCAGCACGATGTTGCAGTACGGCTGACATTCGCCTGTACGAACAATCGCCCGTGCCTGTCGGCTGAGGACTTTGAATTGGTCATGACTGAGCAGCTCACGCCGCCCCAGCGCACCGTAGGCATTCAGCTCATCGAGCGCCGCCAATGCCGAAGGCTTTTTGTCCAGGATCTCCTGGGCCAACACATGGCTCTCGACCTGCATTTCACTGAGCACAACCTTCAACGTGCTGATGAAATCCGGGATACCGTGGGTCAAGGCCAGGTCGATCAGTTCAACGCCAGGTGGCACTGGCAAACCTGCATCGCCGATCACCACGATGTCGCCATGACCCAGGGAAGCGATCAACCGCGACAACGCGACGTTGAGCAAAGGTGTCTTTTTCATGGTGCTTTAAAGGCCTGTACGTCGGACAAGGTGGGAATCGAGGGTTGCGCGCCAGCACGGGTCACCGACAGCGCCGCGGCAACCTGGCCGAAACGGATCGCGTCGGCTTCGCTTTTGCCGGCCGCCAGCGCGGCGGCGAAACCACCGACGAAGGTGTCGCCAGCCGCCGTGGTATCGACAGCCTTCACCTTCGGCGCAGGGAAGTGTTCGAAGCCTTTGCCGTTGGCAAACAGCGAACCTTGAGCACCGAGGGTGATGATGACCTTGCCGGCGCCCAAGGAGATCAACCGGGATGCAGCGATTTCGGCAGATGCCAGAGAATCCACTGGCAAACCACTCAGCGCCGAGGCCTCGCTTTCGTTGGGAATCAGATAATCGATGGACGCATACCAGTCCGCCGGCAGTGGACGGCTGGCCGGTGCCGGGTTGAGGATCACGGTCTTGCCCAACTCACGGCCGCGCTTGAGCGCATGACCGACAGTGGCATCCGGGACTTCCAGCTGACAGATGATCACGTCCGCCGCCCGCAATACGGCGTCGTAACGATCAATCACCTCTGCAGTCAACGCACCGTTGGCACCGGCAACGATCACGATTGCGTTCTGGCTGTTGTCATCGACCACGATCAACGCTACGCCGCTGGAATCGTCGACGGTGCTGACCGCCTGGCAATCGATCTGCTCGGCCAACAGCGCCCCGCGCAACTCTTCGCCGTAAGCATCGCTGCCCACGCAACCGACCATCGACACCTGCGCCCCCAGCCTCGCCGCAGCGACCGCCTGATTCGCGCCCTTGCCACCGGAAACCGTGGCAAACGACTCGCCGATCAGCGTTTCACCGCCACGAGGCAGCCGTGGCGCCCGGGTGACCAGGTCCATGTTCAGGCTGCCTATAACCACTACTTTTGCTGGCATACGTCACTACTCATCAATTCTGTTTCAGCGGTGCTTTTGATTTAGCGGCTTTTTATTTCAACGGAACTGGGCGAACACGCCGGCCAGCGGCGCAGTCGACTCCCGCAGGACGATACTGGGCGTCACGATCCGTTGATCAGTGGCCAAATCCGGCGTGGCGATTCTTCTTAAAAGCACTTCGGCCGCCATCTCGCCGAGTTGCAGGATCGACTGCCCCACAGTGGTCAGCGCCGGGTACACATAGCGGCTCATCTGAATATCGTCGAAGCCGATCACCGACAAGTCCGTCGGCACGCGAATATTGCGCTCGGCCGCCGCTCGCAGCACACCGATGCCAATCATGTCGTTACCGGCGAAGATCGCGCTCGGCGGGTTCTTTTCCAACAGGATCGCGGCGGCGTTGTAACCGCCGGTGCTGGTGAAGTCAGTTTCCAGCATGCGCTCGCCGGATACTTCGACACCCGCCTCTTTCAGGGCACGGCAATAACCGGCCAGACGCATCTGCGCCACACTGGTACTCGCCGGGCCACCAATGGTTGCGATGTCCCGGTGCCCCAACTCCAGAAGGTGTCGGGTCGCCAGATAGGCGCCGTATTCGTGATCGATCCGCACCAGGTCGGCATTCACACCTTCCAGTCCACGGTCGACGATCACCATCGGCGTGCGCACGCCTGCCAAGCCCTCCGCCAACCCCGCGTCACCACCCGCTGAAGCGACGATCAGCCCGTCGATACGCTTTTCCAGCAGCACGCGCAGATAGCTGCGTTGCTTGTCCGGGTTGTCATCTGAGTTGCAAAGAATCACGCAGTAGCCATTACGCTCGCAGTAATCCTCGATGCCGCGCGCCAGTTCGGCGAAGTACGGGTTGAGGCTGTTGGGCACCAGCAACCCGATGGTCGCCGTGGTTTTGGCCTTGAGGGACCGGGCCACGGCGCTGGGTACGTAGTCGAGGGTTTTGATGGCGGCCTCAACCTTGACCCGCACCTCTTCGCTCACCGGTCGGGTCTTGTTCACTACGTGGGAAACCGTGGTGTAGGAAATCCCCGCGAGCGCTGCCACATCCTTGATTGTTGCCATGACTCAGGTCCGCCGGCTTGCGCGCTGACTGCGATAAGTATCAAGCACCACCGCCACCACGATTACTGCGCCGGTGATGATGCGTTTGGTGGGTTCAGTTGCGCCAATCTGCGCGAGACCGGCCGCCAATACGGAAATGATCAAAACTCCGAAGAACGTACTGATGACCGAACCGCGACCGCCCATCAGGCTGGTGCCGCCGATCACGACCGCAGCGATCACTTGTAGCTCCAGCCCGGAGCCGGCATTCGGATCCGCCGCTTCCAGGCGAGAAATCTGGAACAGCGCAGCAATACCGGCCAGCAGCCCCATCAGACTGAATACCAGAATCTTGTAGGGCTTCGGATTGATCCCTGCCAGACGCACCGCCTCTTCGTTGGTGCCGATGCCGATCAGATAGCGACCGAACACGGTACGCGTCAGTACTGCCTGGGCAATAAAGATGATGAGCAAGGCAATGATGAACGACGGCGAGATGCCGAAGGCGATCGGGTTGGACAACCAGGCGAAGGCGTCGCCGATGTAGGCCGTGCGCGATCCGGTCATTTGATAGGCCAAACCGCGGGCCATTTCCAGCACACCGAGGGACACGATGAACGACGGGATCCGCCACGCCACAGTAATCGAACCGGTGATGGTCCCGGCCAGTGCTGCCGCCGCCATTCCGAGCAGCGCCGCAGGCAGCACGCTCCAGCCCCAGCCGAGAATCGCCACGCTGACCGTTGACGCCGCGAGCGCAAGCACCGAGCCCACCGACAGGTCGATACCGCCGATGATCAACACGAACGTCATGCCGACCGCCAGCACCATCAAGTCCGGAATCTGGTTGGCCAGGGTGCTGAAGGTGTCATAGGACAGGAAATGGCTGCTCAGAACTGAGAACAGCGCAACCATTGCCAGCAAGGCACCGGCCAGTCCCAGGTAGGTTCCGAGGCCGTAAAAGTTGCCACTACGTTTGCCGGCAGTCACTGCAGTATTCATGCGAGATCCCTAGGCGCTGCTTCGTTGAGCAACGCATCACGTTTTTGGTAGCCGGCGAACGCGGCGGCAAGCAAATCATCCTGGGTCCAGCTGTCACGCTCGAAGGTATCGATCAGACGTCCCGCCGAGAGCACACCGATGCGGTCGCAGATCAACATCAACTCACGCAGGTCGCTGGACACAACCACGAGCGCTTTGCCTTGACGGGTCAACTCACCGAGCAAGGCATAAATGTCAAACTTGGCGCCGACGTCGATGCCACGCGTTGGCTCGTCGAACAGCATCACCGAGCAATCACGCTCAAGCCACCGGCCGATCACGACTTTCTGCTGGTTACCACCGGACAGTTCCGACACCAGTTGCGTCGGGCTGGAACTGCGGATGCGCATGGCGTCGATCTGACGCTGGGCCAGCGCCATCTCGTCACCCTTGTTGACGAAGCCACTGCTGGAAATCACCGGCATATTGCCCAAGGCAATATTCGCGCTGATCGATTGGGTCAGCAGCAGGCCTTCGCCCTTGCGGTCTTCGGTGATCAGGGCGATGCCATGACCGACCGCGTCAGCCGGTGACCGGATACTGACAACCTGTGCTGGCGAACCGAGTGCAACCGTGCCGCTGTCCGCTGCATCAGCACCGAAGATCAAGCGCAGCAACTCAGTGCGCCCTGCCCCGATCAAGCCGGAAATCCCGTAGATCTCGCCGGCGCGCACTTCGAAGGACACATCGCGAACCTTGTCGGAGCGGGTCAGCCCTTTGACCGTCAAGGCTGGAGCGCCGATCTTGCGCGGGCCCATGTCGATGTGTTCGCCGAGTTCGCGACCGACCATCAGCGTCACCAGTTGCTCGCTGTTGTAATTGGCCATCGGCTCGACGCAAACCAGGTTGCCATCGCGCAGTACCGCAATACGCTGGGCGACCCGCGCCAGCTCTTCGAGACGGTGCGAGATATAGATGATCGACACGCCGCGAGCTTGCAGACGAGTGATCTGCTCGAACAGCATCTCGACTTCACGGTTCGTCAACATTGCCGTCGGTTCGTCGAGGATCAGCACGTGGCAATCGCCGATCAGGTTGCGGGCGATCTCCACCATTTGCTGGTGACCGATGCCCAATTCGCCCACCAGCGTGTCCGGGTCTATCGCGTCGAGGCCGACCTGGGCCATGGCTTCGATCGCCGCCTTGCGCAATTGCCTGCGACTGATCCAGCCGCCCTTGCTGGGCAGGTTGTCGAGAAACAGGTTTTCCGCCACCGACAGGGTCGGCAACAGATTGAGTTCCTGCATCACCATGCGGATGCCGAGGTCTTCGGCCTGAGTGCGGCTTGCGGGGCGGTAATCCTGCCCTTGGAATTGCATGTGACCGGTGGTCGGTGTGACCAGCCCGCCGATGATCTTCGACAGCGTGCTTTTTCCCGCGCCGTTTTCGCCGGTCAGCGCCAGCACTTCACCGCGCATCAGCGTCAGGTCGATGCCGGTCAGGACCGGTTGGGCGTAGGTCTTGCCGATACCGCTGACCGAGAGGACAGCGTTCGGGGCGGAAACTGACATAAAAACTCTCCATGCGCTCGCCCCGACGGGCGAGCACCGTTGTGTCGCCAGAAGGACTACTTGGTAACCAGCTCTACCGGAGTTTCGATCACGCCATTGGTGCCGCTGTCGACTTTTTCACCCTTGATGATCTTTAGCGCAGTCTCGATGCCGAACACGGCTTGCTTGGCCGCAAACTGGTCAGCGGTAGCCAGAACGCGGCCATCCTTGAGCATTGGCTTGATGGCGTTGATGTTGTCGTATCCGACCACTTGCACCTTGCCGGCCTTGCCCGCTGCGCGCACGGCGGATACTGCGCCGACGGCCATGCTGTCGTTGCCGGCCAGCAGGGCTTTGACTTGCGGGTATTCGCTGAGGATCGAGGCAGCCACCTTGTTGCCTTTGTCGATTTCCCAGTCACCGGATTGCAAAGAGACGACCTTGATCTGCGCCGCTTCCATCGCATCCTTGAAGCCTGCGGTTCTTTGCTGTGCGTTGGTGGTGGTTGAAACGCCTTCGATGATGCCGACTTCGTCTCCGGCCTTCAGTTGCTTGGCCAGGTACTCGCCCACCAGACGCGCGCCTTTGCGGTTATCCGGGCCTACGAACGGTACGGTGAGGTTTTTGCTTTTGACCACAGCCGGGTCCAGCTGGTTGTCGATGTTGATCACGGTGATACCGGCATCGATGGCTTTCTTGATCACAGGAACCATGGCCTTGGAGTCGGCCGGCGCGATGACCAGCGCATTGACCTTGGCCAGAATCATTTGCTCGACGATGCGTGTCTGGCCAGCCGTGTCGGTTTCGTCTTTGATGCCGTTGGAGATTAGCTCGAAATCGCCGGAGTGGTCTTTCTGATAGGACTTGGCGCCGTCTTCCATGGTCAGGAAGAATTCATTGGCCAGGGATTTCATGACCAGCGCGACTTTGGGTTTTTCAGGCGTCTCGGCGAAGGCCGAAGAGACAGGTAACGCGACGGATGCGGCAGCCAGCATAGCGACAGCGAGAAGACGTCCAGCGAATGGCAGCTTCATGGGTTCACTCCGATCTTATGATTATTGTGAGCAACGTTTGCGCGGCGTAGGTTTCATTGCGCTAACGGATGGATAACCACCGGGAGCACCGCGCAAACGTTTGCGGAGACCGAACTATGCGAACCCTGCCGACATTTGTCAACGAGCAGAAAAGACCATTTATTTGAGCTGGCTGACAAAAGCCGGGCATTCAAGTCATGCCGTGGTGTTGACCACCGCTCCGGTGCTGGAACCCTTGGCCAGTTCCTTGACGAGGGCTGCGGACACTTCCAGCAACGCACCATTGGTTTCGGCAATCTGTCCTTGAAATGCCATGACCACAGTGGTCTTGGCTTCCGGTGTCGGATAAGACGCCGCCTGAGCTGCGGCTAATTGTTGCTGTTGCTCGCGCAGTTGCTGTTGTAGCTCTTGCATGCGTTTGAGCAGGACTTTCACCGCCACACTCTGGTTGCTCTCATCTGGGGTTTCGGTCTGCGCGCCCGCACTTTTATCCAATCCCAAAGGGCCAGTCTTGACTTGATTGCCGTCGCCTTCTTTCGTGCCCAGCGCCTTATCGGCAGCCTCTGCGGTGGCGTCGTTCAACGCTTGGATCGTAGCGGCAGACTTGCCGCCGATGGTGACGCCTGCGGCGTTTGGGAAACCAATGGATAACGACATGTGAACTCCTGAGTAGAAAGATCCTTCTAAAGGAGCATCGACCGAAGCGCGGGTTTCTTTAGCACTGATTCACAATCTCGCAAGGCGATTTGCTCGACAGTGGTCGTAGTACTTTTCGGAGAGCCGAACACAAACGCTCAACGCGTTCGGAAACCCGGACAACAGGTTGTGTAAACATTCTGGCCACTCAAATAAATACTGATACAAATCATCAAGTTAAAAGTTTTCCTCATTCGAAGTGCGACTGGTATAGATCCTGCTCATCTCATTCACCCCAAGCGTTCAGATCCGCGTGGGGCGCATCTAGATGAACCTGCATCAGCACCGTCTCACTACTAGAGAGAAAAATAATGACATCTGCTTTCAAGACCTTCGTTCCGGGCGCTTTGGCCCTCTTGCTGCTCCTGCCTACTGCCCTTCAGGCAAAAGAAGTCGAAACCCAACAGAAACTGGCGAACGTGGTGATCCTGGCCACCGGCGGCACCATTGCCGGCGCGGGCGCCAGCGCCGCCAATAGCGCGACCTATCAAGCGGCAAAAGTCGGCATCGAACAATTGATCGCCGGGGTTCCGGAACTCAGCCAGCTGGCTAACGTTCGTGGCGAACAGGTCATGCAGATCGCGTCCGAAAGCATCACCAACGACAACCTGCTGCAACTGGGTCGTCGCGTGGCTGAACTGGCCGACAGCAAAGACGTCGACGGCATCGTTATCACCCACGGCACCGACACCCTGGAAGAAACCGCCTACTTCCTGAACCTGGTGGAAAAAACCGACAAGCCAATCATCGTTGTCGGCTCCATGCGCCCAGGCACCGCCATGTCGGCCGATGGCATGCTGAACCTGTACAACGCAGTGGCCGTGGCCAGCAGCAAAGACGCACGCGGCAAAGGCGTACTGGTGACCATGAACGATGAAATCCAGTCGGGTCGCGACGTCAGCAAAATGATCAACATCAAGACCGAGGCGTTCAAAAGTGCCTGGGGCCCACTCGGCATGGTGGTCGAGGGCAAATCCTACTGGTTCCGTCTGCCGGCCAAGCGTCACACCATGGACTCGGAATTCGACATCAAAACCATCAAGAGCCTGCCTGACGTCGAAATCGCCTATTCCTACGGCAACGTCAGTGATACCGCCTACAAGGCGTTGGCTCAGTCTGGCGCCAAAGCCATCATTCACGCCGGTACCGGCAATGGCTCTGTCTCGTCCCGGGTAGTCCCATCACTGCAAGCCTTGCGCAAGGACGGCGTGCAAATCATTCGTTCGTCCCACGTCAACGCTGGCGGTTTCGTACTGCGGAATGCTGAACAGCCAGACGACAAGTACGACTGGGTTGTGGCGCATGACCTGAACCCGCAAAAGGCTCGCATCCTGGCCATGGTCGCACTGACCAAGACCAATGACAGCAAAGAGCTGCAACGGATGTTCTGGGAATACTGATTCGCCCTCGCCCGACCGGTTCCGGTCGGGCACTGGTTTCACCACTCGCCACCCCAGGCGAGTGGCTCACACCCCTTCCGACATTTCGATAAAAATCTTCCCTTCGTCCTACATCAAACGGAAAAAATTGCTGTCAGAGGATTTTCTTGAATTTTAAGCAGTTGCGAAAATGCCTACAGTTAAATACTGTATGCACGTACAGCTTAATAAGGATAATTCCGTGGCCAACACCTCTGCCTCTCCTGACTCCTATGAACGCATGGGCATGCGCGTTCAAAAAATCATCAATTCCCCCACCGCCCAAAAAGCCAAAGCAGCCTTGATCTTCCGTCTACCGGACGAACCCGTGGATGAGTGGGAACAATTGCTCGAAGAAATCGACGAGAACGACAACGTCACCCTCGCCTATCGCGACGATGGCGGTGTGCAGATTTTTTGGGTTGTGCCAAAGGAAGATTGAGTCAATGAGTGTCCGCTGGCTTGCTTTGCTGTTTTTGTTCATCACCGTCAGTGCCCAGGCTGGCGCCCCACGCACCTTCAACGAAGCCAAGAAAGTTGCCTGGAAGCTCTACGCACCGCAATCCACAGAGTTCTATTGCGGGTGCAAATACACCGGCAACAAGGTCAACCTCGCAGCCTGCGGTTATGTACCGCGTAAAAATGCCAAGCGCGCTTCCCGCATCGAATGGGAGCACATTGTTCCGGCCTGGCAGATCGGCCGTCAGCGTCAGTGCTGGCAAGAAGGTGGGCGCAAGAACTGCACGCGTTACGATTCGGCTTACCAGAAGGCTGAAGCCGACCTGCACAACCTGGTACCGAGCATTGGTGAGGTGAATGGCGATCGCAGCAACTTCAGTTTCGGCTGGTTGCCGGTGCAGTCGGGCCAATATGGCTCGTGTCTGACCCAGGTCGACTTCAAAGCGAAGAAGGTCATGCCCCGCCCGTCCATCCGCGGCATGATCGCTCGAACGTATTTCTATATGAGCAAACAGTACGGTTTGAGCTTGTCGAAACAGGATCGACAACTGTACGAAGCCTGGAGCAAAACCTATCCGGTAGAGGCCTGGGAACGACAGCGCAACCAACGCGTGGCGTGCGTCATGGGACGCGGCAACGAGTTTGTCGGCCCGGTCGACATGAAAGCCTGCGGTTGAGCGCTCGCTGAAAACACAAAGGCCTCGGGTTTAATGCGGGCAGTCCACTTGAGTACCTGATTGCATCGGTACTGATCACTCGTTTGAATTGCCACCGCGAATAGCAACCCGTTTTCTTGATCTCAAAGGAAATGACTCGCCCTTGCATCAAACGCAGTTCCCACTCATCCTCGCTGGATCGCTCCAGACAAGGGCGGATTTGTCGCGTCGCAATTCTAATCAGGAGATATCAATGACTTTCGTCGCAATTGTGTATTCATCCGGAGGAGGTCACACCGAGACTGTTGCGGAGCATGTCAAGCGAGGCGCAGAAGAGGTTGCGGGAACATGCGCCGAACTCATCAAGATCGTGCCCGCTCAGATCGGTAGTGATGGCAGATGGCGTGACGACGCTGTCATGAGCCGGCTAGCGGCGGCTGACGCCATCGTTTTTGGTGCGCCCACCTATATGGGATCGGCCCATGGATTGTTCAAGCTGTTCCTCGAGGCTGGCATCGTGCCTTGGCGCAGCCAGGAGTGGAAGGACAAGATCGCAGCCGGCTTCACAAACTCTGGAGCGCGCTCCGGCGACAAGCTCGTAACGCTGCAGCAGATGTCGATCTTCGCGGCGCAAATGGGAATGATGTGGGTAAGCGCCGGGGATTTGCCTGGTGGCAACTATACCGATGGCGGTTTCACCGACGTGAACGTCAACGGATCATGGCTAGGCCTGATGACTCAAAGCCTGAATGATCTCTTAGTGGAGAACGCTCCGCACCCAGGCGATAGGCTTAGCGCGGAGCGCTTTGGACGCAGGGTGGCGCGAGCGACGGCACGTTGGACGGTCGGTGCGGACCAGCACCCTTCCTGGCGGATCGACATACAAGAGAACCGGCGACGGAATCTCGCCGGGATCGAAGAATGGCGCAAATTTGACGACTGATCTCATCCTCAACGGTGGGATCAGATATCAGATAAATGGCGCATATCGAGAAAGTCCGCTTTGCCGCGGGTAAGGCCGTGGCATCGGCGACCAGTAGCAGATGTTTGAGCTGCTGAGGCGGCTTCCATTCGAAACCACCCGCGTCTTGCGCCGAAAACTGGCGATCAGGTGCGACGATCTGGATCGGCTCACCCGCAGCGGCATGAATTGCCCAGCGGGATGCAGGGCCGGTTTCGCCGTGAAACTCGAAGTTGATACCCACTTTGCCTGCTCGGCACGCAATGGTGTAAGTGCGCATTGCCGCGCGCTGGGCAACCGGCATCGAGCGGTAAAGTGCGCACCATCCATCGCCATGAGCGAGCCTGGTAGGCGTTCCATCAAAAGCAGCCTGAAAAAGGACTGCTACTGGGCCACTGGATGGTCGAGAACCAACAATTCGATGTTCTGTTTCTTCGCCCGGGTGAGCGCCGCGCGCACTTCTGTCTGTTTGGCCTCAGCCTCGGCTTTCGAACTGAATGGCCCGAGCAGAATCCGGGTCTTTCCGTTTTCCTTGACGATATTGGAAACGAAACTGTGCTCAATCAGCCAGCCGCTCAAATCGCTGACCGCCTGAGGTGTTTCGCCTCGTACTTCGAGATCCCATTGCGGCCCGGACACCACCGAAGGTGCAGTCGCAGCAGCCGGTTGCGGCTTTTGCGCGTCAATACTCTTGCCTTCACCGCATCCCGCCAGCGCCAATACCGCGATTACCAAGACCATTTTGCGCACAACGCTTCCCTCAGAATGCTTAAAGCGGCGATTTTAGCATCCATGAATACTTCCCGAGTGCCGCAAAATGGGCTTAAAACAACGAGAATGATGGTTGCGGCCTCTGTATAGTTACGCCTTGGGAATTAATGCAGCATCTGTGCGTCAGAAAGAGGCACCCAAACCGTGAGACTTCGCACTAATCTATACATACCACCGACCTCTGCACTGTCCGAATCAGGTGCCCCACAAAGCAATCAAGGAGAAGACCATGCTGATACTCACCCGCAAAGTCGGTGAAAGCATAAATATTGGTGATGACATTACGATCACCATTCTGGGCGTTAGCGGCCAGCAAGTCAGAATTGGCATCAATGCCCCGAAAGACGTTGCGGTTCATCGCGAAGAAATCTATCAGCGCATTCAGGCTGGCCTCACCGCTCCAGACAAACCGCAGACTCCCTGAATCCTGCTGCAGTCAGTAGCCAGCCCGTTCGTTACAGCGCAATGGCTGGCTAAAGATTCATGCTCGGCATTTTTGCTGAGCCCTCGCCTCCCCCCCATTCGTGAAGCCGATGCTACCGGCTTCGGCCACGCCGTGACTGTCAGATTATTCGCTTTAACCCCGACGAATCACGCCGTTATTAGCCGAAGGTCACACCGCGCGCCATGCCGGTGGCCGCAATCACCATCAACATCAACAACAGCGCTTCGATATGGCTGATGCGTGCAAACAGCCTGGCTCGGCCCTGGTCAATCGAAGCGCCCCTGCCCACGGCGATCCGCCACTTGATCAAGGTGATCATGGGTGCCACTTCAAGCAGCAGAATGATCACGAACAGCGCCATCTTCAGATGGAACAATGGCTGATGAAGGTAATAATCGGTGCCTTTTTCGTACCCACCGAAGGCCCGCAGCAAACCTGTGATCAGCAAAATACCCGCACAGATGCCCCATACGTTATCGGCAACCAGCACATTGCGAACCTGCGCCGTACCGACGGCCAGGCGGCTTAACGCCGTCCCTCGGGTGAGTACCGCCCAGAGGCCCAAGGCAACAGCCAGGAGATGGATCGCCGCAAGAAACCAGTGAAACAGCATAGAGATGCTCCTGACAGGGATAAGGAAATGGGCTTGTCAGTAGTAGTCCAGAATCTGAAAATCTGCCTGCAGGCCGTGACATGACTGGCGAACAGCCACCTACCCCCCTATCATGCCGCCCACTGGCCCTTGCGTAAGGAGCCAGAGGATAAACATTCAAAAGGGAATAGACGTGAAAGAGTTCGTAATTGGCGTAAACAACGTAGTTCTGTACGTCGCACTGGCCGTTATCTGGATCGCCGCAGTGGTCATGATCTTCGTACAGGGCTTCTGGTCCGGGGCAGGCGTTTTCATTACCGGTACCCTGACGTGGTGCATCATCTCCGGCTTCTGGTTTGTACAGTCGGCGACTTATGAAGAACTGAAGAAGCTGAACGCCAAGTAAGATTGGTTTTAGTGGGTTGGACTTACCACGCAGGTCCGACGTTGTTGAGATGAACCACCCCAGTAGTGATTCATGCTCTTCACGCAACATTTGTAACGAGGGGGCAATCCCCTCGTTACAGTGCCTGGCGACGACCCAGGCTTGTGGTTATCCAGTACGCGATTGATCGACGGCAGAATGGCCGCCCACCAAGGACGGAGACATGAATCGATCAACTCCCACACTGGTTCTACTACCTGGAATGGACGGAACAGGTGATTCGCACGCAATCCAAGACCCCTATTAAGTCACTTGAGTTTTTTGCTAGGCGCACTGCCGTTCAGCCTTGCGCCTGTCGGATGGATCAGCAAAGTATTACTCGGCCGGTTTTCCACGAGCGCGTTGCGCGCAGCGCTACGTCAGGCCATCACTCGAGTGAAACCTTCGGTAATGCGTTCACGACTACGATCGGTTCTTGCCGTTGACGTATCCGCCAAGCTGGCCCAAGTCAGCGTACCGACTATTTACCTTCGCGCTAAGCATGATTCGGTGGTTCCCGGGACAGCGTCTGCGCTGGTTTCTTCAATGAACCGCGATACACGAATCATTGAAATCGAAGCACCGCACTGCCTGCTTCAGGTTGTACCCGAAGAGGCGGCCGGACACATCCGGGAGTTTTTGAAAACGCTTGAAGGCATTTGAGGTTCTCGGCACTGAAAGCGACCGAACCCACGCCCCTGCATTGCCTGAAAGCAAGCCACGAGCAACATAATGTTACATCCCGTCTAGACTCCAACCACAAGTGCCAAAGGTCCCTGGAAGCACTTGCCCCCCAACAGCAAGTCATTCCCATCAACCGACCTGAGTACACACGATCATGTGTAAATCATGTGATTCAAACCCTGTTCAAAACGCGAGTGGTCGTCGTAGATTTCTTCAGTTTGCCGGACTAGGAGCAGGCGCTCTGCTACTTGCCGGCGCACTGCCCGACAAGTTCGTTCTGGCTGCCGAGAAAACCGCTGCTGCGCCAAAACCACAAAACTCCATCAGTCCTGACATGGCACTTCAAAGGCTTATGGAGGGAAATGAACGGTATGTTTCCGGCAACTCCAAGACACATGACTTCAAGTCAGAGCGGGAAGCCTTGGTCTCAGGCCAGAACCCGTTCGTGTCGGTACTAAGTTGCTCTGACTCCCGTATCGCCCCTGAGTATGCTTTTGACACTGCTCGAGGCGATCTTTTCGCCATACGCGTCGCGGGCAATTTCGTAACCGATGAGGGTTTGGCAAGTCTTGAATACGCTGTTGCGGTGCTCGGTGCACCACTGATCCTCGTACTGGGGCATGAGAGCTGCGGCGCCATCAGTGCAGGAATAAAGGCAGTAAAAGATCACACTGTTTTCCCTGGTCACATCCCGAAATTGACTGACGCACTTAAACCTTCCATCGAGAAAGTGCTCAACAACCCCGGAAACCTTATCGACAACGCTACAGCGCAGAATGTCAAAGACTCGGTTAGCCGCCTTAAAAATGCCTCACCACTGCTGACTGATGCGCTCAGCAAGGGCACGTTGAAGATAGTGGGAGGCGTCTATCGCCTTGCTAGCGGCAAAGTAGACTTGATTGCCTGATTCAGTAGCGCTGCACCGCTGCCGAGATCCAGATGTGAAGAGCCCAGCGCGATGGCTGGGCTCTGGTTATTTTCTGTTTTCCATCATCTTGTCGGCGAGAGCTTTGGCCCTTTCAATCAACAGGTTCTGCCTGTCTTCATGAGTGGCGCCTCCTACAACCGGTGCGGTCAAATTGCTTTCCGCAATCAACGCAGCGCAGAAGTATTGATCCCAAACAGCTCCGTCCTCAGATACTGGCTTGTTCATTTGGTTGGCGATCATATGCTGCTCCTTTTGATGAGGTAGCACCGCTATCTTACGCCTGAATCACCGGCAATCCGTGCCGCTAAAGCTAAGCGGCAAACCAGGTGATCATTGACCGGCCCGAGGAGACACTGTCACCCCCGCCTCCCGCTTGCCGATGGCCAGCGCATTCAGTCGTCTCTATCGTCACGATCACGATCACGACGGTGATTGCGATCATACCCCTGATCATTGTCGCGACGATCGTATCGGCGGTCATACCCTCGATCATCGTCATACCCGCGGTCGTATCCACGACGGTAATCATGATCTCGATCACGATCTCGCCCGTACCTTTCTCCGTCGTCCCAGTGAGGCCCACAGCCTCCCAGCAGGAGAGAGCCTGAAATGGCCATGAACATTAATACTGCACGCTTCATTTGAACGTCCTGAATACAAAGGTCAGCGATATGACCATGAGGCCGCTCAATGATTCACAGGTCAGGTACAGCAAGCCAAATCCAAAGCCTGCATTAACAACATGCTGATCGGCAAGGACGGACTAGTAGGGGCGGTTCGCTTCGGCGAGAACGCCTATAACATCATCGAGCGGGTCACCGGCAAAGTGAGGACACGACAAGGTCGAGTATCTGGAGGTGGGGGCCCAGTTGGCGTTTTGAGTGGGGGCTCTGCAAATCGCAAGCAACAAAAAAGGGCCCACCTTTCGGTGAGCCCTTCTAGACCGCCCAGCAGAGCGGATTTTGTTTGGTAGGCGCGATTGGACTCGAACCAACGACCCCCACCATGTCAAGGTGGTGCTCTAACCAACTGAGCTACGTGCCTGCTGTGAGGCGGCATTCTACGGAATTCCGGAGGGGTGTCAACACCTTTTTTCGAGCTAACCCTATGAATATGCAAAATATTTAATTTTGCGGCTGCAAAGAAGATTTTGCGGTGGCTGGCGATCGATTTTTATCTCGGGTAGGATCGACGCACTCGTAAAATATATTAAACAGAGGCTGCAGGATGGCGAACACCCCCTACCCGGATTCCTATTACGCCGCATCGGCCAATCCGGCTCCGCCGCGCCCGGCCTTGCAGGATGACGTAGAGACTGATGTCTGTGTGATCGGTGCCGGTTACACCGGTCTGTCCTCTGCCCTGTTTCTGCTGGAAAACGGTTTCCGGGTCACGGTGCTTGAAGCGGCGAAGGTAGGTTTTGGTGCGTCGGGGCGTAACGGTGGCCAGATCGTTAACAGTTATAGCCGTGACATCGATGTGATCGAGCGCAGTGTCGGTCCCAAGCAGGCTCAGTTGCTGGGGCAGATGGCGTTCGAAGGTGGGCGGATCATTCGTGAGCGGGTTGCCAAATATAATATCCAGTGCGACTTGAAGGATGGTGGCGTATTCGCCGCCATTACCGCCAAGCAGATGGGCCATCTGGAATCCCAGAAGCGTCTGTGGGAGCGCTTCGGTCACACGCAGCTTGAATTGATGGATCAGCGTCGCATCCGTGAAGTGGTCGCGTGCGATCAATACATCGGCGGCATGCTCGACATGAGCGGCGGGCACATTCATCCGCTGAACCTGGTGTTGGGTGAAGCGGCAGCCGTCGAGTCGCTGGGCGGCACCATTTATGAGCAATCGCCGGCGGTGCGCATCGAGCGCGGCGCGAATCCGGTGGTGCATACGCCTCAAGGCAAGGTCAGGGCCAAGTTCATCATCGTTGCGGGCAATGCGTATCTCGGTAATCTGGTGCCGGAACTGGCCGCCAAATCGATGCCCTGCGGGACTCAGGTGATCACCACTGAACCCTTGGGCGAAGCATTGGCCAAGAGCCTGTTGCCACAGGATTACTGCGTCGAAGACTGCAATTACCTGCTCGACTACTACCGTTTGACCGCAGACAAGCGCCTGGTCTTCGGCGGTGGCGTGGTGTATGGCGCACGGGATCCGGCGAACATCGAAGCAATAATTCGGCCGAAGATGCTCAAGGCTTTCCCGCAGCTCAAGGACGTGAAGATCGATTACGCCTGGACCGGCAATTTCCTGCTGACCTTGTCACGACTTCCTCAGGTCGGACGCCTGGGCGACAACATCTACTATTCCCAAGGTTGCAGTGGCCATGGCGTGACGTATACGCACCTGGCGGGCAAGGTGTTGGCCGAAGCGTTGCGTGGTCAGGCCGAGCGTTTCGACGCGTTTGCCGACCTGCCCCACTACCCGTTCCCCGGCGGACAACTGCTGCGTACACCATTCGCTGCGTTGGGCGCCTGGTATTACGGACTGCGCGACAAACTCGGCTTCTGACTGACCGACGCAAAAAAGGGGCAACTGCACAGTTGCCCCTTTTCATTTCCGCTCGGGAAGTCAGCCCCTTCGCTGATCGAGCCTCTGCAAGAATTCCGCCCTGCGCTGCTGGTCCATTTCCTCTTTGGCCAAGAGCTCGGGAAGCAGCTCGGCCGCACGCCGGGCATCGAGGATGAAGACGCCGTCATCATCACCAATGGCCAGATCCCCCGGCTGTACCTGAACGCCGCCCACACTGATCGACTGATTGACTTCCCCTCGGGCGCCAATGCTGCGAGTCGTGTACGCACTGACGTCCCGGCAAAAGACCGGCAACCCATGGCGACGCAATGCACTGACATCCGTGACCGCACCCGACACCACCACCCCGGCCAACCCTTTGATCAGACCGGCCAGGGTGCGCAGCTCCCCCCAACAGCCACACTCTTCGTCGCCCACACATTCGATCACCAGTACGTCGCCCGGCTCACTCAGCAACAAGGCCTCACGCAGAATGCTGCCATCCGGCGGAAAGACTTTGACGGTGACGACATGGCCGACCATGCGGATGTTGTTGAACAGCGGCTTGATCCCCCGCAGGAAGCCCCGATCGGAAAAGTGGCCGATGGTTGACGAAGGGATCGACCGGTAGGCGTTGAGCAACTCCGAGGTGACGAGTTGCTGGCGAGGCTTGATCTGATAACTCATCGGCATTTCCCCGGACGCAGCAGTGGGCAGGTCGAACAATATTCAGCAGGCTCAGTAGCCAGGTAATAGAAGCAGCAGGTTCGTCGAAAGCGAATGCTGCGCTGCCCCTCGTCGAGCAGTGTCGGCGGTCGGCGGAAATGGCTGAGCGGGTTGTAATCGAGACCGAACAGCGCAGGTTGTGCCTGGGTCAGCAACCACCTGAAGTCGGCTTCATAGCGCTCGCGTACCGACGGTTCGTCGATTTTCGTCATGCGTTTTTCATACAACGAATACACGCGCACGGCGGTGTTTTCCCACAAGATGCGCCGCGAAACACCACTCACACGGTTGAAGGTTTGCCACAGCGGCTTCAACAGCCCGGCAAACAGCGCCTGCACCAGGGTTTCCCGCCAGGCCTCGCGCTCACCGGCCCCGTACGCCAGCGGCAGGGAATGAGCCAGCGGCATCGAAGACGTCCACAGCCCGTCATCATGGCCGTACTCGATCACCGTGTTGTCCAGCGACAGCAGCAGTCCTTTGTCGTACACCGACATGGCGTACAAACACGCGCCGGTGGCCAGGAACGACAGGCGCTTACCCAGCAGCGAGGCGGTGATCGCCCGCGACGGTGAGCCAATGACCGGGCTCAATGCGTCCAGCAAACGCTCGCACACCTCGTCCTGCAACAGGTCACGCGCCATCAGCGAGCGTAAGGGGTCACGTTCGGCGCAGTCCTTCAACCGCAACCCACCGCCCAGCACGTTCCATTCTTGCGCGGTGAAGTGGTGAGCCAGACTCATTGCGGCAATTCCCGGCCAAACGGAATGCACATCGGCGTACCAAAGAACGGATCAGGAATAATCCTGCAGTTGAGGTCGAACACGGTTTTGACCAGCGCTTGAGTCAAGACGTCTTCAGGCCGGCCCTGGGCAAATGCCGTACGCTCATGCACCGCCACCATATGATCGGCATAACGACAGGCCAGGTTGAGGTCGTGAAGCACCATGATGATGGTTTTGTTTTCGAGCCGGTTGAGGTCGCGCAGCAGGTCCAGCACTTCAATCTGGTGAGCCAGGTCGAGGAAGGTCGTCGGCTCGTCCAGCAGCACGATGCCGGTGTCCTGGGCCAGGGTCATGGCAATCCACGCACGCTGGCGCTGCCCACCGGACAAGGCATCCACCGGCCGATCCGCCAGCGCTTGCAGACTGGTCTGCGTCAGCGCGCGATTGACCATGGTTTCATCCTCGGCCGACCACTGTTGCATCCAGCTTTGATAAGGGTATCGGCCCAGAGCCACGAGCTGGCGAACAGTAATGCCCTCGGGCGCCGTCGGTGTCTGGGGCAGGATGGCCAACTCACGCGCCACCGCCGCCGTGGATTTTTTCTGGATATCCACGCCGTTGAGAATCACCGAGCCTTGCTGCGGTTTCAGCAGTCGTGCGAAGGATTTGAGCAAGGTACTTTTGCCGCAGCCGTTACTGCCAATCAGCACCGAGATCTTGCCCTGGGGCAGTTGCATGTCCAGCGCGTCAATAATCACCTGGCGCTGATAACTCAGGGTCAGGCCGCGACTTGCAATCGACGTCATACGTTGAATTCCTTAATGACGCTGTTTAATCAATAAATAGAGAAAAAAGGGTGTGCCCAGCACCGCGACAAAGATCCCGGCCGGTAGATCCAGGGGCAGGAACAGCGTGCGCCCGACCAGGTCCGCCAGCATCACCAGGTTTGCGCCAATCAGGGCGGCCATCACAGCCTGCCCAGCGAAACCAGGGGCCACCAGGCGTTTGGCAATATGTGGCGCGATCAGCCCGACAAACGCGATCGCCCCACCCCAGGCAATGGCCGCACCGGCCAACGCCACACTCACCAACAACAAACCGGCCCGCAGCCATTGCACGCGCACGCCGATGCCCTGGGCCAAGTTGTCATCCAACTGCTGCACCATCACCTGACGGGCCAGCAGCACCAGCAGCGGACAAATGCCCAACAACCAGCTCGCAAGCGCCAGCGGTTCGGGCCAACTGGCGCCGTATACGCTGCCGGTCAGCCAAACGTAGGCAGACAGGGTGGTGGTCAGCGGACTGAACACCAGAATGAAGGTCGTCGCGGCGGTCAACATCGCTGAGACGCCCACACCGATCAGCACCAGTCGCAGCGGTGAGGTCCCCTGCTTCCAGGCCAGCAGATAAATGGCCAGTGTCGCCAGCGCCGCACCGAGCATTGCGGCCAGGGGCAAAAATTGTTGCCCCAGCGTCGCCGACAAGAACGACAGATAAAGCACAGCAGCGGCGCTGGCACCGCTGGTGATGCCCAGCAGGTCCGGCGATGCCAGCGGGTTGCGGATGATGCTTTGCAGGATCAGCCCGGACACCGACAACGCAGCCCCCACCAATGCCGCCAGCACAATGCGTGGAAAACGCAGTTGCTCGACGATCAACGTCAGGCTGGCGTCCTGACTGGAAAACAGGATTCGTATCACCTCGAGGGGCGAGAGGATGACTTTCCCCAGCGATAACGAGCCGAGCATCACCAGCACCGTCAGCACCAGCGCCGCCGCCAATCGCAACCACGTGGAGAGGTTGACCCGCCGGGAATACCCGCCCCGGCGCCAGGTCACCACCTTATCCATAACGACCTCCACGCCGGGCCAATAGGATGAAAAACGGTGCGCCGAACAGCGCCGTCATCACCCCCACCGGCACCTCCTGAGGCAGGATCAAAACCCGCGACAGCGTATCCGCCAACAACAGCAGAATGGCGCCGAGCAGCGCGCAACCGGGCAGCAACCATCGATGGTCGATGGACAATCCCTTGCGCACCATGTGCGGTACCAGAAGACCAATGAAACCAATGCTGCCGGCCAACGCCACCGCGCTGCCCGCGAGACAGATCACCAGCACACTCATCAGCAGACGGATCAGACCGGTTCGCTGCCCCAACCCCGTGGCGATCTCTTCCCCGGCGTTCAGCACATTGAGCTGCCCGGCCAGCAACAGCGCCCCCGCCAACCCGAACACAGCGCACAGCAACAACGGCGCAGCGGTCGACAGGCTGCGTTCGGTCAGTGAACCAGCCATCCAGAACAGCACCGTGTCCAGGCCATCCTGATTCACCACCAGCAGCGCCTGACTGAAAGCGGAGAACAACGCGGCGATCGCCGCGCCCGCCAGCACGATGCGCAGCGGACTGAGACTGCCTTGCCCCATGTTGCCGATCAGCCACACCAGGCAACCCGCCACGCCAGCGCCAATGAACGCCGACCATAGCCAGGCATCCGGGGATGACAGCGAGAAGATCGAGGAAAACAGGATGATAAAAAAAGTCGCACCGGCATTGATCCCGAACAACCCGGGTGATGCCAATGGATTGCGCGTCAGTGCCTGCATCAGCGCGCCCGCGACCGCCAGGCTGGCGCCAACGGAAATCGCCATCAGGGTGCGCGACAGGCGCGTGGTGGTCACCAGCACATGATTGATACTCAACGGGTCGGGATGGACAAACGCCGCGGCAATCTGTGGCAGTGGAATCCAGGTAGCACCGACCGCCAGGCTCAACACGCAGCACAACAGCAACACGACGCCCGCGCTGCACAGCTTGACTCCCGGGCTCATGAGGCCACCTGCGCGGCGGCCACGCGGGCCACGTCGTCGAGCATCAGGTTAGCCCCCAACATCCCGCCCGACAGACTCCACGCGACGCCATCGACCTGCCACACCTGTCCTTGCTGCGGGGCACGCATCTGCTTCCACAGCGGGTGTTGCACCAGGCTCTCGTAGTTGCGCTGCACCGCCGCGTTCTGCGCGCGCAGAAAGACAAAA
Organism: Pseudomonas sp. PDM25; assembly: GCF_019219045.1. Taxonomy (NCBI): domain Bacteria; kingdom Pseudomonadati; phylum Pseudomonadota; class Gammaproteobacteria; order Pseudomonadales; family Pseudomonadaceae; genus Pseudomonas; species Pseudomonas sp. PDM25. The sequence goes on along the minus strand of NZ_JAHUWL010000007.1, from coordinate 384,118 downwards.
AAGATGTCGGCATTCACCACCGCAAGGCTTTCCTTGCTGGTGAGTTTGATCGATACCCCGCTCGCCTCCCGGCTGTTGTCACTCCAGTTGAATCCCAGTTCGGTGAGCACCGAGCCCGGAAAACTCGCCGGCAGGTAACTGCGGATGTGGTCTTCGCGGATGTCCAGTATCGACACCGTGGGAGGCCAGCGCCCGGCAAATGTCTGCCGCAGTTGCTCACTCAGCTGTACCAAGCGTTGCTGCCATCGGTTCAGAATCTCATCGGCCCTCTGTTGCTGGTGTAATGCAGCGCCCATCAGCGCCAGGGTCTTCTTGAACTCGAACACTTCCTCCAGCATCAGCACCGGGGCGATCTGCTTGAGTAATGGGAAGATGCGCTCATGGCGAAAATGTGAGGCAACGATCAAGTCCGGTTTGAGCAGTGCGATGTCTTCAAGGCTGGGCTGAGTTTCCAATCCGACATGGGGCACCTGCTCCAGAGCTGCGCGCAAATAGCGATAGGTCGGTTTTTCGCTCCAGGAATCGACTACGCCACACGGGGTCACGCCCAACATCACAGCGCAGTCGGTGGCCCCCTGAAACAGGGTGATCACCCGCAACGGTGCAGCGCCAGCCTCGGCCCACGCCGGCGCGGAAAACCTGAGGGCGAGCGCCCCCAGGGACAGGCGCAACAGCGTGCGCCTGGAGGGTTCACGTCGCGGTTCAGGCATTACGATCGAGCCGGTGAAACGGGTTGACCACCTGCCCTTTGCCAAACGGCATGCTGCCAGGGCCGCCCGCGCGCTCGATCATCGGGGTGAGCAGCAATTTCTGCGGCCAGTGCGGCGATTCGAATAGCTGATGCTTGATCATGATCCGCGCCTCGGCGTCAAACTCGATGGTGTCGATCAACTCGTTGAGCACTTCGCCCATCGCCGTCCACAACCCGGTCGCCGGCAATGCGTAGACCTCAGCCAGCGTATCGATAATGGCGCGGAGGTTGACCTGAATACCCAGGGTCTGCAACCAGAACAGCAGGTCTTCAGGGCGATCGTGGTACAGCGTGTTGGCGTGCCCCTTCTTCAACCGGTAAGCCGGGTCGGCCAAGCCGTTGCGTTCCAGCCATGGCACGAAGATGCGCAACGAATCATGATCGCGCAACAGCAAGCCCTGGGCGTAACCGGCCTTCCACACCAGCACCGCGTTCTGCCCGTGAATTTCCCCGAGCATGCCGATGCGGAACATCCGCAGGTTGATATCGAAGAAGCTGTGGCACAACTCGCGGAACAGGGTCATCACCGACGCGGCACTGGCCGGCAATTGGCGGTAGGCCATCCAGTCATCGAAGAAGTGCTGATTGCTACCCGGCAGCGGTGTGCCCAATGCCGCCATGGGCACCAGTCGGGTGTCCAGGTCTTCGAGCAGCGCGGGCGGATAGCCGCGCACCATCGCCGACAAGTGACGCGGCGCTTCGTCGAACAGCGTCGCGTCCGGCGGCATGAACGCCCACCATTTGGTTTCGTCGCACAGGTGCAGCGACTGTTGCAGGGTTTGATCTTTGCCGAGTGCCTGGCGCAGCAGCGCCTCGCTCAAGCCGCCGTTGATCATTTTCACCGCGGGGAGATAACGCGAAGCGCCCAGAGAATAGATCGCCATCGGCAACTTGAGGTAATCGGCACTGTTGAAGCACGGCGTCATCGAGCGCAATGACGAGGTGGCGAAGAAATCACCGTCGGTGAAGTCCAGTCGATGGCAGTCTCCCTTGGCGAACGTGTCGCCGAGTTGCGCTTCCAGCACGTGCTCGAACTGCCACGGGTGCACCGGCAGCGCGATATGACTATCGGCAATGCCCCGTTGTTGCAACTCGTGTTGCAGGCCGACCTGTAACGCGAATGGCAACAAGTACTGGGCGGGATAACTCTGCGCCAGGTCCGTCACACCGTCACCGCATTGCAGCAACGTGCGGTCGACCGCGACCCAATTGAGCGCCACCGGACGGGCAAATTCCGCCTGATACTGCCGATATTCCGCGTCGTCCAAACCCTGCTTGGCTTTGGCCAGCGGGTGGTAGGGACGATCGCGCAGCGAAGCCCACTGTTCCATCGCCAGGAAAAAGTCCGCGTTGCTCTTTTCCAGCAAGCGTTCGCTGTTAACCCGATGGGCCAGGGACAACTCGGTTTGCCGCACGCTGGTGCGCAGCACATCCAGAAACAGGGCGAAGCCTTTTTCATTGTCCGGGTAGCGATCGGTCATCCCGGCCAGCACCTGGGTCGTGAAAGCCTCGGGTGACAGCGCGGTCAGTTGGTCATTCTGTCGCGCCCAAACCGGCGTGCCCGGTACTTTTTCCCATTGCTGGGTAATGCCGGGACGCAAGGCAATGACGATGCAACCTTGGGGATCGATGGGCCATTCCCAGATCCGTTGTTCGGCGCTCAATCCGGTAAACGGCTGATCGGCCGATGACGATGGCGCCACCAGGTTCAGCGGCTCGGCCCCGAAAAAATGTTCGGCCAGCAAACAATCGACCAGATCCTGCATCACCTTGTCGGCGGCCATTGTGGGGAAGTTCATCCGACTATTTTCCTTCTGCTGAAGTGGCGGCCAATTTGGCCTGGAGGGCACGAAAAGCGATGCCACGCTCGTCACCCAAAACAAAACTTTTTACGCCCCGGCTCAACCACCGTTCGTGGTCGCCCGACTGACGTGGAATCGCGCAATACGGCACGCCCTCAGCGTTGGCTGCCTGCCAACTGGCGAGCAGCGCTTGCTGCACCTCGGGTCGATCGATCTGCCAGGGCATGCCCATCGATTGCGATAAGTCGGCGGCCCCTTCGAGGATCATGTCGAGGCCGGGCACGGCGGCAATCTCTGCCGCCCGCCGCACACCTTCGGCACTTTCGATCATCGCCACGACCATGATTTGCTCGTTGGCCAGCGCGACGTACTCCGCCAGGCTGTGTTTGCCAAAGGCACCGGGGCGCCCGGCATTCAGGCTGCGGGTACCCTGCGGGTGGTATTTGCAGGCACGAATGCTTTCGGCCAAAGGCTCGGGGCCTTCGATCATCGGCAAGACAATGCCCTGGGCGCCGCCATCAAGCAGGCGCAGCAGGGTTTTCGGGTTGAGATCCGCCACCCGCACCAACGGGGTCAGCGCGTAACTTTCGGCGGTGCGGATCATGTTCTCCACGGTCTCGGGATTGATCAGCACGTGTTCCATATCGATGATCACAAAATCAAAACCCGCCTCGGCAATCAGTTCGATGGCCGCTGGTGACGGAATCGAACTGATCAGGCCGTAGACCGGCTCACCTGTTCTGAGCTTCTGCTTGAGCAGATTGGTCCTCAGCATGATTGCGGCCGGAACGCGTGCAGCGGATTCGGCACCGATTTGAAACGACGTTCGCCGTCGCCCAACAGGCGGCGCTTGGTCAATTCCTCCACTTCATAGAACGGCGCGAACACATCAAACGCTGCATAACGTGGACGGTGTTGCGGATGTTCAGCCTGGTAGCTGGTGATCACCTCGGCGGTCATTTTCCAGAACAGGGCCTCCTCCAGCTGGTAGTGCTGATGCAGGAAGATCGCCATCTCGGCCAGGGCGATGAAAAAGAACGAGTCACAGGAAAAATCCCGGACCGCATCCAGATCGTCGGTGAGGATGAACGAGTTGCGATTGAGCTTGGCGTGGCTGGCGGGCAGCGGCACCAGGGTCGGGCACAGCTCGGGGCGCCCCAGGTGTTGCGGCGAATAGCGCACGCCGTCATGGAAGTCTTTCAGGGCGATACGTTGCGGCCAGCCCTGCTTCACGATCAAGACGATGTTCTGCCCATGGGACTCCATGCCGATGCCTTCGGCGTAGAGCATGTGAATGATCGGCGACACCGCCACCTGCAGCAGTTGGCGGGTCCAGGCATGCAGGCCGTATTGCTTGATCCAGGCATCGATAAACGGCTTCTGTTCACCGCTGCCGTAGCGATTGTCCACGGAGCTCAAGCCATTGAACGGCACCGCTTGTTCGTCGTCTTGCAGGTACTGGTGAATGCTCTCGCGCCACAGGCTGCCCATCGTGCCGTAGGCCTGGGACATCCGCGTGGCGGGCAGGTGATCGTAGTCAAAGCTGACGCCGACCACTTCGCCGAGAATCACAAAACCAAGGTCGCGGGCGGTGCTGTCGCTGCCGATCAACTGCTGCAACCAGTCGGTGATGATCGGGCCGTTCATCACCGTGTGCCGGGCCAGAATTCGGGTGCTGGAGGTGTTGGTCATGCTCAGCGCGAGTTTGACGTAAGGCCGCTTTTTCTCAGTGACGTTGGCCAACGTGCGGATCGACTGTTGCGCCTGATAGCGATCATCCGTGGTGCCCAGATGGATCACTTCACCGCTGACCAGTTCTGGGTAGAACACGGGAACAATGATGTTTTCCCACTGCCACGGGTGCACCGGCATCAACCAGTAATCGCCCATCGACTTGCCTTGGTCGGTGAGGCTCTCAGCCAGTTGCTGCCAGCGCTGAAGTCCGAATTCCTGCTGGATAAAATCGTCGTAATTCAGGTGCCGGGAAATGTTCATCGCACCGCAGGTTTTCGCCACTGCCAGCCAGACAATCGCGATGGGCGCGGCAAATTCCGGCCCGTAATTGGCGTTGTCCTTGAGCGAAAAACCGATGCGCGATTTGTAGCAAGGGTGATAGCTGTGGGCGTCCATGAAGTGCTGTTCCAGCGCATCGACATCCAGTTGATGGGTTGGCTGGGTCGCTTGATAACCCTGACTGCGCGATTGCAGATCCTTGAGCAGCGTTTGTTCAAGCTCATGGGTGAAGCGAGGTAGATGCGGGCTGTCCTGAAGTTCGCTCAACAGCTCCGCCAATGCTTGATGAAGGTGCGGCCGACGGCGTGCGCCCAACGCGTCAACGCGTTCGAGACTGGCATAGTCGAGGCGGATCAGCTCGAAGCTTTCGCTGAGCAATCCGCTGCAGTGGTACTCCACCGGTTGTTGCTGCGTGTCGATGCCGCTGACGACAAAACGGTACTGGCCGCCATCGAGAGGCGAGTGGCGATACGGCAGGACGTTTTCATACAGCAGCGTTTGCAGCAGCTGGCCCACCACGCGCTGTTCCACTTGCTGATAGTGGCGCGGATCGGCCGTCGCCAGCCAGACGCCTGGCGCTGAATCAGCAGCCTGATGTGTTGCCTGTGAAGAAGTCGCCATAGTCATAACCTTGTCCATGAAAGAATTAACGGTGTTCGAGGGCTGAGGGCAATGCCTCGGCCGGCTCGTCGGATGCGTGAACGGGAAAACGCCAGGCACAGGGCAATGCCAGGAGGATGAGGATGCCGGTGGCCATGAAGACCTCGCTGATCGCCCCCGAGCTGGCCATCGAAACCACCCCACTCCCGGTCTCGGCAGTCAGGCGCAGTTCCAGCCACAGGGAGGCAACCACGATGGCCAGCGACGAGACGAGACGACGGGAAATGTTGTTCATCGCCGCGCCTTGCGTGACCATCGGTTCAGGCAGCGCATCGAGCCCGGCGGTGGTGATGGGGATATAGGAAAGGCCCAGCCCGGCGCCGCGGACCATCATCAGAAAAAACACCACACCGATTGAAGCGCCAGCCCCCAGCATGCCCAATCCCAGCGTGGCGCCCCCGGTCAGCAGCAGCCCCCAGAGCACCACGCCGCGCGGGCCGTGTCGGTCCAGCCACTTGCCGCCGAGATGCCCGAACAGGCTGGCGAACATCGCCGTGCACAGCAGCGACAGACCGGTCCAGATAGCGCTGTAGCCCATCACCACTTGTACCAACAGTGGCAGCAGGACCAGGCATTCGAACATGCCGACCGACTGCACCACCGCGATGATCACGCTCAAGCGATAACCGCGCAGGGCAAAGATACGCAGGTTAAGCAGCGGCGAAGTCCGGTTCAGTTCCAGTCGAACAAACGCGACCAGACACAGAATCGCCGCCAACAGCATGCCAAGGTTGAGCGGATCAGTGAGGGCTTCGGCATGGCGCAGACGGCCAACGGCAATCATCAGCAGACCGATGCCCGCCGCGATCAACAGGTAACCCGCCAGGTCGAAAGGTTTGCGTTCCGATGCTTCAGAAGCCGGCAGCACGCCGACGCCAAGGATCAGCGCCAACAGGCCAATCGGCACATTCATCAGGAACAGCGAGCGCCAACTGAACCACTCCAGCATCAGGCTCCCGCACAAGGGCCCCAATGCCGGCGCCAGCATGACCGCCGCGCCCCATAGGCCGGTGACCCTGCCCCGCTCGCCCTTCGCGTACACCGAAAAAATGATCGCCAGGGACAGCGGAATCATCAGCCCACTGGCGATGCCTTGCACCACGCGTGCGGCAATCACCAGCGCGATGGAATTGGCCAGCGCCCCCAGCAGCGAACCGCAGACAAACAACGCCACACCCCACAAATAGAGGGATTTGCGCCCCATCCGCTGGCTGAGAAAACTGGTGAGCGGCATGGTCATGCCCATGCTCACCATGAACGCCGCGACAATCCAGGTGGCCAACAGCGGGCCAATCTCAAAGGCCTCCATGAACGCCGGCAACGCCGGATTCAATGAGCTGTTGTTCAGGCTGACCGTCAGCGTGCCCAACAGCACATTGACCACCACCAACCAGCGCGGCACGGCGAACGTCAATCCCACGGTGCGACTCCGGCCTGTTGTACAAACACCTGCGGCGGTCGCGGATGACAGAGGAAATCGGCGTGGGAAATGTTGTAGCCATAGGCACCCGCCAGCGGCAGCACCAGCATGTCGCCGATCTCCACGTCCGTGAGCGGGCAATCGCGGCTCAGCACATCCTTGGGCGTACAGAGCTGCCCAACGACAGTCCACTCCTGTTGTGGCGCCGTTGAAGTGACGCGATGCCGGGGCAGATGAATGACCGGGTGATCATGGCCCTGGGCAACCGGCAAACGGAACTGATGCGTGCCGCCACGACAGACCAGGAAGTGCTTGCCGTGACTGGTTTTCCTGTCCAGCACTTCAATGGCGTAATAACCGCAGAAGGCGCTGATGAAACGACCGGGCTCAAAGCGCACGATGGGCGCATCGGCACAGGCTGCAAGGCTCTGCCCCAAATGCGTACACAAGCGCTGCCAATCGAATTGCTGCGGCCCGAGGTAATTGACCCCGATGCCACCGCCCACATTGAGGTGAGTGATCGCCGCGGGATCGACCGACAGCGCTTTCCATTGCGGCCAGCGCTGCAGGTACAGATCGAGCAATTGTTCATGGCGTTCCACCAGCGACTGATGGGACATCGCATGCACATGAAAGCCCTTGAGCCGCAGGTGACTGGCGTTATCGACCCAGCTGACCGCCTGAGCCAGTTCCGCTTCATCGATCCCGAACGGTGTGGCCGTGCCGGCCATCGCCAGTTTGCTGGAGAGCGGCGACGGCAGTTCAGGATTGATCCGCAGCAAGACGTCTTGCACGCGCCCTGCTTCCAATGCCAGCCGTTGCAGGCGGACGATTTCATTCAGGCTTTCGATGTGAATCGCTTCGACCTGGTGTTGCAGCGCCGAACGCAGATCGGAGTCCAGTTTGCCAGGGCCGGAGAAGATGAATGGTTTGCGCGTCGGGCAGGCCTGAAGACGATGGATCTCACCGCCGGAGGAAATCTCGAAGCCGTGCACCAACGGTGCCAAAGCGGCGAGGATTTGCGGCTCGCTGTTGGCCTTGATCGCGTAGTAAAGCTCTACGCCTTCAGGCAGCGCCGCCATCACCTGCGTCACGTGCTGCTTCAACGCGTCCAGGTCATAGACGAACAGCGCCAGTGGATCTTCGTGCTGCGTGCGGGCTTCGTCGATGGCGGCCAATACCGCTTCGGGCAGCTTATCCATGCTTGGCCTCCTTGCCCCACGGGGACACCAGACTGACGTAGCTGGCCTGGCGATCGGCCTTGGCCGCTAGGCGCACTTTCAGGTTGGTTTTGCAGGCAATCGGCTGACCGGCAATCAGTGCGTCCAACTCTGGCGCAGCGCGGGCCAATTCGACGCGGATGCTGATCAATTGCTGCTCCACCCGTTGCCACATCAGCGGCGCCAGGTGCGGACGCTCCCAACTCAGGGCCAACACAGCCTCGGACAAGTTGTTGACGAACAGGCAATAGACGATGCGGTTCCAGCCTTGCTGGCGGGAATAGAGCAGCGACTCGCGCACCCGTGGATGAACGTCTGCGTCGATCCGCGAGGCCCCCAGTTCGTCGGTCAGTTTGACCCCTTCGAAATCCCGCAGCAGCAAGCGTTGTGGACGACCGTTGTCATGCACCAGCACGCTGTTCTGCAAATGCGGTTCCATGACGATGCCGTGGTTGAAGAACAACGCCAGCACTGGCCGTAGCAACAGCGCCTGATAGTCGTCGAACCAGCTCAACAGCTGTTGATCGTCGATGTCATTGCCGTTGAACCGGCTCAGGAACTCATGCACCAACGGTGGTAAATGCAGGCCGCGAGCGAACAATGTACCGGCCATGATGCTGCAGTCGGTGCCGGTGTCGAGGCAGAAGTTCTCCCGCAGGATCGCCCCGGTCTGTTCGCGGAACCAGTGGTTATCGGCTTCGCTGGCCTGTTGCGGCGCCCAGCTCAGGTTGCCCGGCTCGGCGACCACCGAGAGCCCGCCAAGGGTTTCGGGCTGGGTCAATTGGAGGTTACGAAAGACTCGGTCGATCATCAGTGCGCTTTCCAGTTCGTACCAGGCGTTTTTCCTGACGCAGTTGGTGATGCGCACGTTCAGCGAGCCCTTGATGAAAAACTCATGGCCCTCGATGTACCAGGTACGGATGGACGCCGTGGGGTTGGCCATCAGCCCTGTGGCGCCAAGATCGACGATGGCCGCGGATTTCAACAAACGCTGAACCCGACCGTCCTGCATGAACAGCTGGGCCTGAACCGGGTGCATGCAGATAACCGCGTGTCCTGGCCGCGCCTGCGCCTGATCGGCAAAACCGGCCAGCACTTGGGCTTTGCTCAGGCCGTTGGCCCCGACGTTCAATCCTTCCAGCGGCACCTCGAACAGGTGCAACGGCGTGCGGGCCTGGAATTCCGGAGCATAGGTTTCCTGGGCCAGATGAGCTGGCCACAGGCGCGCCTTGGGTGCCGGGTGGTTCGGATGACCAAACCACAAGCCCTGCTCACTGGCGAGGTAACCGCTGAGCGGTGCCGGGTGCTGCCCGTCCATGTTGTGGCCGACGATGGACGCGGTCAGCAACTGGCTTTGCAACACCTGATCCAGCAACTCGTCGTTGCTGGCGCGGGTCATGTGTTCGCACGCCGCGAGCAACTGCTCGACGAACTCGGTGAACCTCAGGCACGACCAGTCGCCCTCGCCACGCCGGGCATAAACGTCCGACAGGTAACGGTGACTGCCCAGACCATCACGGCGGTCCACCATCACAAAGAACTGTTGCTGGTTGGGCAGGCTGATGGTCAGGGGAATGCCCTTCCATTCCAAACCCTCGAGGTAACTGCCTGGGGCGATACCTTGCATCTGCGTCGGCCAACTGTAACTGAGGCAGTTTTCCGGCAAGGCGAACTCTTTGATCAAACAATTAAGCAACGCGCGCGTCGTCGCCAACTCACTGACCATATTCGATAAAACACTGCGATCTGGATGATTCATGGGTGCTCCACAATAGCCCACGAGGCCACTGGACACGTTATATGGCGAAAAAATTAGTTGCTGATCGACCTGTTTAACAGCCGACGAAACCCCACGTAACGACATCACTTCACTGAACTTTTTTAAACAATCAGACGACCATCAAAGTTACTTGTAGCGCTGTCATCAAACTGCAATTCAGCGGACTGCCAGCACAACTTCGATTAACTCATTCAAGGGCGCAACTGCAATAACGCTGCCGCCATCGCATTATCAAAACGCTGGATGACTTGCTGGCATTGTTCATTGTCGATAATCAAGGGTGGCAACAAGCGAATGACATTGCCCTTACGCCCGCCGCGTTCCAGCAACAGGCCTTGTTTGAAGCACTGTTGCTGGATGGCCACGGCCAGCGCCGGGTCCGTCGGGAAATGCCCGTGGCGATCAGCCGGCTGGCGCTCATCGACGATCTCGATGCCCAGCATCAGGCCGCGACCGCGCACCTGGCCGAGGGCCGGATAATGCGCCTGCAACTCGACCAGTCGGTCCTTGAGCCACTGACCCTGGCGATCGGCCTGGGCGGCAAGGTTTTGCTGTTGCAACACCTGCAACGTGGCCAGCCCGGCGGCCATGGCCATCTGGTTGCCGCGGAAAGTGCCGGCATGATTGCCTGGTTCCCAGGCGTCGAATTCACGACGGATGCCCAGCACCGCCATGGGCAAACCGCCACCGACCGCTTTGGACATGACGATCAGGTCCGGCTCGATGTCGGCGTGTTCGAAGGCAAACATCTTGCCGGTGCGGCCGAAACCGGTCTGCACTTCGTCGAGGATCAGCAGGATGCCGTGCTTGCGCGTCACTTCACGGATCGCCCGCAGCCAGCTCACCGGGGCACAGTTGACCCCGCCCTCACCCTGCACCGCTTCAAGGATCACCGCCGCCGGCAGTGACACGCCGCTTTCGACGTCTTCGATGAACTGGGTGAAATAGTGGGTCAAGGCCTCGACCCCGGTTTCACCGCCAATGCCCAGCGGGCAACGGTATTCGTGGGGGTACGGCATGAACTGCACCCCGGGCATCAGGCTGGCGATGGCATTTTTCGGCGCAGTGTTGCCGGTCAGGGCCAGAGCGCCGTGGGTCATGCCATGGTAAGCCCCGGAGAAACTGATGATGTTGTTGCGCCCGGTGTAGGTCTTGGCCAGTTTCAGCGCGGCCTCCACTGCATCCGCCCCGGACGGCCCGCAAAATTGCAGGCAATAATCACGGCCCTGGTTCGGCAACAGGCTGAGCAAGGTTTCGCTGAAAGCGTCCTTGACCGCAGTGGTCAGGTCCAGGGTGTGCATCGGCAGGCCTGAGGCGAGGAAGCTGTCGAGGCTGGCCATGACGGCCGGATGATTGTGCCCCAGGGCCAAAGTGCCGGCGCCGGCCAGACAGTCGAGGTAAGTATTGCCCTCGACATCCGTCACCCAGAGCCCGTGCGCCTTGGCGATCGCCAGTGGTAACTTGCGTGGATAACTGCGTACATTAGATTCGAACTTGCTTTGTCGAGCCAAATAGTCGGCATTGGTCTTTTGCAAAGGATTAGAGTGCAATACGCCATCATTCAACATCGCTTCACCCTCGTTAAATTCGATATGCAACTTATTCTCATTTGGAAGTTGTTGCAACTAATTCTTACTACCAATTTGGAAATTTACATATAGCGATTTGAACTACTTTAAAAATAATCAGGCACGCAAAAAACCAAGTTAATAAACCTGGTATGAACTCCGGAAGCGCCATGATCTGGCCATATTTTTGTAATGCAGCTGACAACTTATATATAGGCTACCGACAGATAGCGACTGATACGCAAGTGTCTCGATTGTTCATTAACTGAGGGTTTGCATATGTCCTTCCTCTATACGAATCAGGTCAAGGTCCAACGAATACGCCCCGGTCCCTGGGGCGCATGACAGGGGCAAATCAGAAGTCGACGGTCGCCGAAAGGAGGTAGGTGCGCGGGGTCGACAGTGTCAAGCCAGGCTCACTGTCATCCGAGGCTCCGGCCGAACTCCAGTAGCGCTTGTCCGCCACGTTCTCGACATTGGCACGCAGGGTGATGTTCTTTTCCTCGACCTTGAACGCGTAGCGTGCGCCCACGTCGAAACGCTCCCAGGAGTCGATTTCCTTAACGTTGGACTGGTCCAGATACTGCGAGCTCGAATAGATGCCACGGCTGGTCAGGGTCAGGCCCTGTACAGTCGGCACGTCCCACTCGGCGCCCAGGTTCACGTTGTATTTCGGCGTGGCCGGTGCCCGGTTGCCGTCGAAGGTGCCATTGGTGGTGTCCTTCAACTCGCTGTCGATGTACATGACACCGCCGAGCAGACGGAAACCATCGAGCGGTTCACCGAACACACTCAATTCCACACCGGTGTTCTCACGCTTGCCGTTCGGGCCGAAGACGCGCGTGATGGCATTGGTCTCGTAAGCCGGCTGCTTGATCCGGAACACGGCGGCGGTGACGGCGAACGGACCGGCGTCATACTTGGCACCGACCTCGACCTGGCGGCTGATGAACGGCGGGAAGATCTCGTCCTCGTTCACCGAGGTAGACGGTGCGATCTTGCCCTGGCTCAGGCCTTCCATATAGTTGGCATACAGCGACAGCTTGTCGGTCGCCTTGAACAGGATGCCGCCTGACGGCGAAACCTTTTCCTCGTCGTAGCCGGTGTCGCCTCTGACGTTATCGGTCCAGTCGTCAACCTTCACGCGCTGCCAGCGGGCGCCGAGGGTCAGCAGCAGCCGGTCATCGAAGAAACCCAGGGTGTCGGACAACGCCACACCGGTGGAACGGTTTTCGGTATAGACCTCCGAATCCTGTCGCGTGGGTCTGCCAGGCGTTGGTGTTTCAACGGGGTGATAAATGTTGCTGTTGGCCGCAGCATAACGGGCACCGCCGTTTTCAAAGTCCATGTAGTAATAGCTGGCGGCCAGGTTGACTTCATGGCTGACCGGGCCGGTATGGAACCAGTTGCGCACACCCGCTGTGGCCGTCCGGACATTTTCGTCACGGGTGAAGTCACGCGGTTGAACGCTGAAATTGCCGGCGTCGTTGGTGACCGAAACGGCATGTCGGAGGAAGTCATGATTACTTTTGCGCGCGCCCACGCCGCCGTACAGCATGACGGAATCGTTGACATCGAATTCAGCGTTCACCATGCCGAACGTGTCGTTGGTACTCGCCTTGCTCCAGGGCTGCGCATAATTGCGGCGCACATCGCTGGCATGCGGAACCTGCGCGTTAGGGCCAACCTGTACGCGTTCCTGCGGGGCGTCGGTATCACGTTCGGTGCGCCCGATGTCCGTCGAGAGCCTCAGGCGTTCACCGCGAAAATCCAGGCCCAGCACGGCCATCTCGCGGTCGACATTCTGGTGATCCCATTCGGTGTCGCCAGACTGCTTCACGCCGTTGAAACGAAGACCGAACTTGTTGTCTTCACCAAAGCGCCGGCCGACATCCACGGCACCGCCGACCTGGCTGTCGGACGCGTAACTGCCGGTGAATGAAGTGATGGGCTTGTCGGTCGCGCGCTTGGGCACCACGTTGATCCCTCCACCCACGCTGCCCCGCGGCGAGATGCCGTTGATGAGCTGGCTCGGGCCTTTGAGGACGTCGACGCGGTCGGCCATCTCCATGTCGATCGTATAGGTCGGCAGGACGCCGTAGAGGCCGTTGTAGGAAACATCACTGTTGAACAGGCTCAACCCTCGAATGGTGAACTGCTCATAGCGCCCACCCGCCGGGTTGGTAACGCGAACCGAAGGATCGTTGGCGATCACGTCGCCCAAGGTACGCGCCTGCTGGTTTTTGACCACCTCACTGGTGTAGGTGGTCATGCTGAACGGCGTCTCCATAAAGTCTTTCGAGCCCAGCAGGCCCTGTGAACCGCGGCGCGCGACCTGACCGCCGACATACGGATCGCCGTGTTCCGAGTCAGTGGCACCGACAATCGAGGTGGCGCCCAGTTGCAGGCTGCCGCCTTCTGGCGCCGGGGTCAGGATGTACGCCTCTTCGCCTACCGGCTGCAGTTGCAGACCGGAACCCTGCAACAGTCGGGCAAAGCCCTCCTCGACCGCGTATTCGCCGGAAAGTCCAGGGCTGGTGCGACTGCCCACCAGTGCCGGGTCCACTGACAGATTGACCCCGGCCAACCCGGCAAAACGGGTCAACGCTGCACTGAGGCTTCCTGCCGGCACCTGGTAACTGCGTCGAGGCGCGTCTTCGGCCCAACCGGCAGTGATGAACAACGGACAGGCACTCAGACTCAGCATCAGACTCAAGTGCAACAACGGGCGCAGCCTGGAAGAACCCAGACGCGGACTGCAGGGCATCACTACGAGCATTGAGAATCTCTCTGATTTCGTTTCACTTGCCCTGAATGACAAGCGACGCGAAAAAAGGGGACACACCTCAAACACTATTTTTGCGCGGCAGCAACGTGACCCAGTAGCGGGTTCGCCTATGCACCTCCAGCGGCAAGCTGGCCGCCAGCAACGTCAGGATGCGATCGGTGTCTTCCAGACGGAAACTGCCGGTGACGCGCAGGGATTCCAGTTCCGGCTCCCAACGCAACAGTCCCGGACGATAGGTGCTGAGCTCGCGCAGAAAATCGCCCAGGGGCTGGTTCTGTGCCATCAACACGCCGTCGCGCCAGCCTGGGGCTAGCACATCGAAAGGTTCGGCGCGTCCGGCTCCCATCGCCTGAAGGCCGACTTGCTGGCCTGCGCGCAATGAAAAGACCGGTCCGCGCAAAGGCTGCAACTGCACCGAGCCTTTAAGCACTGACACCTTGCACCCCGCCTGCCCCTGACGAACGCACACTTCGCTCTGACTGACGACCACTTGCCCGAAGTGCGTCTGGACCGTCAGTGGCGATGTGCCGGGCACCTTCAGCGCTATTTCGCCTTCCACGAGTGTCAGTCGCCGATTCTTCAGGTCGATATCGACGGCACTCGCGGTATTCAATTGCAGCGAGCCGCCATCCGCCAACTGGACTTTTTTACCCTCCCCGGTCGCGGTTCGCAGGTCAGCACGCCAGACGTCCAGAGGTAGCTGCCGACTGATCAGCCAAGCGGTTGGCACCAGCGCCACCGCGCCGACGGCGCGCTTAAGCACCGTGCGCCGACTCGTCTGCGGCCGATCCAGGCTGGCCATGGCCAGTGCCGACGGCAGGTCGGCAAAGCGTTGGCGCAAGAGCTGGGCTTTCTGCCAGGCCTGTTCATGACTGGGATGGCTGTCACGCCAGTGCTGCAGATTGGCACGATCGCGCTCGTTGGCGGCACCTGACTCCATGAGTGCCAGCCATTGAGCGGCAGCCCGCACGACTTGCCGAGCTTCAGCCGAAGGGGTTGAACCGATCACATTTGCACCAGCAGGCAATGTTCATAGGCTTGCGCCATGTAGCGCTTGATCGTGCGCTCAGAGACTTGCAGGCGTTCAGCAATCTCGTGATAACCCAACCCCTCCAACTGGCTCCAGAGAAACGCTCTTCGCACCGCGGTCGGCAATCCATCGAGCAATTCATCCAGGGCTTGCAGGGTTTCCAGCAGTAGCCAGCGTTGCTCGGGAGACGGCACGCAGTCCTCAGGCAGCAGCGCCAGCGCACTGAGGTAGGCCTGTTCCAGGCTGCGGCGCTTATAAAAATTGGTGAGCAGTCGCTTACCGACCGTCGCCAGATAGGCGCGGGGTTCTTGCAGGTCAGCGATGTGCTGGGAGCTGGCGAGTAAACGCACGAACGTATCCTGGCTCAAGTCCGCCGCATCATGGCCATTGCTCATGCGTCGACTCAACCAGCTTTCGAGCCAGCCACGATGGTCGCGGTACAGGTCGTGGAAGGTTTGCGCCGCCGGCATCGCTGCATCACTCATCTAAAGGAACCCTGCGCGAAGAAATATTTTAAATGCGACTCATTCTAATTAGTGTTGATACGTCAAACCAAGCGCTTTATGCGTTTTGCCCCCAGGAAAAACTTGAATACGTGAATGAGAGACAGGTGTTTCTGCCACGCAGCCACCGGTAAGTCAGGGCTGAGCGTTATTGAGGGAAATTGTCGAGAAGAGTCAGAATTCGATACACGGCCGCATGTGGCTGGCAGATACGAATGCCCATGGTTGCGGGGACCAGGAGAAAAGCCAAATCGCAGACACAAAAAACCCCGGTCTTTCGACCAGGGTCTTTGCTATCGACTCGAAGTAGACACTGGCTTTACCAGCGGCTTTCTTCGTAGCGCCAAGGCGTTCAGTGGGCCTTGATGCAGATATGGCGCAGCGGACGGGACTCGAACCCGCGACCCCCGGCGTGACAGGCCGGTATTCTAACCGACTGAACTACCGCTGCGTATCGCTTTGGACTTGCGTCCAAGTAACTCGTCTGACTGAAAGCTTCGAGGCTTTCAATCTCGAACCAGAACAAACTCTGATTCGGAAAATATGGCGCAGCGGACGGGACTCGAACCCGCGACCCCCGGCGTGACAGGCCGGTATTCTAACCGACTGAACTACCGCTGCGCGTCGGTGGAGGCTTTTAAAAGCTTCCATCTTGCTTTCGCAAGACTCTCGGAAGTGGTGGGTGATGACGGGATCGAACCGCCGACATTCTGCTTGTAAGGCAGACGCTCTCCCAGCTGAGCTAATCACCCGTTTGCATCTCCGAGGCCGCGAAATTTACGCAGGTACCGAAGCTAAGTCAATACCCCGCTTGAAGTTTTTCTGAAAAAGACAAAATCATGTCATTTCCCGCAGCGCTGCCAATGGCCGCCTGCAACCTCAAGCCGCCGCTGTCGCGGCTCCTGCTCGAATTACTCGCTGTAAATCATCTTCTTGGTCATGCCGCCATCGACCACGAACTCCTGGCCTGTGACAAACCCGGCGTTCTTCGACAACAGCCAGGCGACCATCGCCGCCACATCCTCGACCGTCCCTACCCTGCCCGCCGGATGCTGAGCATGATCGGCATCGGTCAGAGGTTCGGCACGACGTGCGGAGGGATCCCGCGCATCGATCCAGCCCGGGCTGACCGCATTGACGCGGATTTCCGGCCCGAGGCTGATCGCCAAGGCATGAGTCAGGGCCAACAGACCGCCCTTGCTGGCCGCATAAGCCTCGGTGTCGGGTTCCGACTGCCCGGCGCGGGTCGAGGCCAGGTTGACGATCGCGCCGCTGTGAGCGCGCAGGTACGGCGCACAGTGCTTGGCCAACAGCATCGGCCCACTGAGATTCACCGCCAGCACCCGATTCCAGTACGCCAGATCCAGGCTTTCAAGGGTGATGTTGTGCGGATCGGCAACCGCCGCGTTGCACACCAGCGCATCCAGACGCCCGAACTGCCCCAGCACTTCGGCGACGCCCAATGCCACCTGCCCTTCGTTCGAGACGTCCATGGCGATGAACCAGGCGTTGTCGCCGAGCACCTTCGCCACTTTCGAACCGCGCACTCGATCAAGATCAGTCAGCACCACCTGCCAGCCTTCGCTGATCAGCCAGGCCGAGATCCCCAGACCAATGCCCCGCGCAGCACCCGTGACCAGTGCAACGCGGCCATTGGTGCCAGTGCCTGGCGTGGACAACTCGATCACAAGGCAGCCAACCCGCGCGCCAGATCGGCTTGCAGGTCTGCCACGTCTTCCAGGCCGACCGCGATGCGGATCAGGCTGTCACGAATGCCCGCCGCTTCACGCTCTTGCGGCGCCAGACGGCCGTGAGAGGTGGTGCTTGGGTGCGTAATGGTGGTTTTGCTGTCACCGAGGTTGGCGGTGATGGAAATCAGACGGGTCGCATCGATGAAACGCCAGGCGCCCTCTTTGCCGCCCTTGACCTCGAAACTCACGACCGCACCAAAGCCTTTCTGCTGACGCAGGGCCAGCTCATGCTGCGGATGGCTTTTGAGACCGGCGTAATGGACTTTCTCGATACCTTCCTGCTGCTCTAGCCATTCGGCCAGTTGCTGGGCATTGGCGCAGTGAGCCTTCATGCGCAGGCTCAGGGTTTCCAGGCCCTTGAGGAAGATCCAGGCGTTGAACGGGCTCAGGGTCGGCCCGGCAGTGCGCAGGAAACCGACGACTTCTTTCATCTGCTCGCTGCGACCGGCCACAACACCGCCCATGCAACGGCCCTGGCCGTCGATGAACTTGGTCGCCGAGTGCACGACGATGTCCGCGCCCATCTTCAGCGGCTGCTGCAACGCAGGGGTGCAGAAGCAGTTGTCGACCACCAGCATCGCGCCTTTGGCGTGAGCGATTTTCGACAGTTCGGCGATGTCTACCAGCTCTGCCAGCGGATTGGAGGGCGATTCGACGAACAGCAGTTTAGTGTTGGCCTTGATCGCCGCATCCCAGCCGGACAAGTCCGCCAGAGGCACGTAATCGACTTCAATGCCAAAGCGCTTGAAGTACTTCTCGAACAGACTGATGGTCGAACCGAACACGCTGCGCGATACCAGCACGTGATCGCCGGCACTGCACAGGCTCATCACCACCGCCATGATCGCAGCCATGCCGGTCGCCGTGGCCACGGCTTGTTCGGCGCTTTCCAGCGCGGCAATGCGCTCTTCGAACGCACGCACGGTCGGGTTGGTGTAGCGCGAGTAAACGTTACCCGGCACTTCACCGGCAAAGCGCGCGGCCGCGTCGGCGGCGGTACGGAATACGTAGCTGGAAGTGAAGAACATCGGATCGCCGTGTTCGCCTTCCGGCGTGCGGTGCTGACCGGCGCGTACGGCCAGGGTGTCGAACGCTACGCCTTCAAGGTCGCTGTCCAGCCGACCGGCATCCCAATCCTGACTCATGCTGTCACTCCTTGCCCTACTCGGTAATGGATACAAAACCGGCCTGTAGGAGCATGGCTTGCCCGCGAAGGGGCCTTTGGGAACGCCAAAAGCTTCGCGGGCAAGCCTCGCTCCTACAGGCCGTTCGTTTACTCAGTTGTTATACAGATCAATGATCGCGCTGACTGCCTGTGTCTTGACCTTGGAAGCATCGTTACGTGCCTGCTCGATCTTGTTCAGGTAAGCCTCGTCGACGTCGCCGGTGACGTACTGACCGTCGAACACCGCGCAATCGAACTTCTCGATCTTGATCTTGCCGCCACCGACCGCTTCGATCAAGTCAGGCAAGTCCTGATAGATCAACCAGTCAGCGCCGATCAGATCAGCCACGTCCTGGGTCGAACGGTTATGGGCGATCAACTCGTGAGCGCTCGGCATGTCGATGCCGTAGACGTTCGGGTAACGAACGGCCGGTGCTGCGGAGCAGAAGTAGACGTTCTTGGCGCCGGCTTCCCGGGCCATCTGGATGATCTGCTTGCAGGTGGTGCCGCGAACGATGGAGTCGTCCACCAGCATCACGTTCTTGCCGCGGAATTCCAGCTCGATGGCGTTGAGCTTCTGGCGTACGGATTTTTTCCGTGCAGCCTGGCCCGGCATAATGAAGGTCCGGCCGATGTAGCGGTTCTTCACGAAGCCTTCGCGGAACTTGACGCCCAAGTGGTTCGCCAACTCGAGGGCCGCGGTGCGGCTGGTATCCGGAATCGGGATGACCACGTCGATGTCGTGGTTCGGACGCTCGCGCAGAATCTTCTCGGCGAGTTTCTCGCCCATGCGCAGGCGTGCCTTATAGACCGACACGCCGTCGATGATCGAATCCGGACGCGCCAGATAGACGTGTTCGAAGATGCACGGGGTCAGGGACGGGTTGGTCGCACACTGACGGGTGTGCAGCTTGCCGTCTTCAGTGATGTAGACCGCTTCGCCCGGCGCCAGGTCGCGAATCAGGGTGAAACCGAGCACGTCCAGGGAAACGCTTTCGGAGGCGATCATGTACTCGACGCCTTCGTCGGTGTGACGCTGACCGAAGACGATCGGGCGGATGCCGTGCGGGTCGCGGAAACCGACGATGCCGTAACCGGTCACCATCGCCACAACCGCGTAACCACCGACGCAACGGTTGTGCACGTCAGTAACAGCCGCGAACACGTCTTCTTCGGTTGGCTGCAACTTGCCGCGCTGGGCCAGTTCGTGAGCGAACACGTTGAGCAGCACTTCCGAATCGGAGTTGGTGTTGACGTGGCGCAGGTCAGATTCGTAAATCTCCTTGGCCAGCTGTTCAACGTTGGTCAGGTTACCGTTGTGCGCCAGGGTGATGCCGTAAGGCGAGTTGACGTAAAACGGTTGGGCTTCGGCCGAAGTCGAACTGCCCGCGGTCGGGTAACGCACATGGCCAATACCCATGTGACCGACCAGGCGCTGCATGTGACGCTGATGGAACACGTCACGTACCAGGCCATTGTCCTTGCGCAGGAATAACCGGCCATCATGGCTGGTCACGATACCGGCAGCGTCCTGGCCGCGGTGCTGGAGGACGGTTAGCGCGTCATACAGCGCCTGATTGACGTTCGACTTACCGACGATACCGACGATGCCACACATGCGACGCAACCCCTACTTAATGGATCTGAACTGAACACAACTCACTGAGGCGTTTTGGCCATCGGCAAGAGGTGCTCCTTGAACGGTATCTCAGCGGGTACGCTGATACCGCTGGCAAGCCACTGACTGCTCCACCCCAGAATCAGGTTTTTGGACCAGTCTGCAACCAATAGAAATTTTGGCACGAGCTGTGACTCTTTCCACCACCCGTCCTGCTGTACCGGCCCTAGGCTCAACAGCCCGACCGCCACGACCACCAGCAACACGCCACGCGCGGCGCCAAAGGCCATGCCGAGGAATCGATCGGTCCCGGACAGCCCGGTGACGCGAACCAATTCGCCGATAAGATAATTGATCATCGCGCCTACGATTAATGTGGCGACAAACATGATGGCACAGCCCGTGATCACACGGGCCGACGGCGTTTGGATGTATCCGGCGAGGTACTCGGACAATGAACCACCGAACATCCAGGCGACGACTCCTGCGATGATCCAGGTCACCAGCGACAGTGCTTCTTTGACAAAGCCGCGGCTCAGACTGATCAATGCGGAGATGGCGACGATTGCAACGATCGCCCAGTCAACCCAGGTAAATGGCACAGTGCAGCCTACAGACGGATAAGGCGGCGCATTTTAGCAGAGCGCATGGCTGTCGGTAAGCTGCGATTGTCAGTGCATTTCAAATCAGGTCGATAGTTTTAGCCACGCTCAGGCTGGAAACGCACCACAAAACCCTTGAGGTTCTGCTGGCGGCTCAACAAGTCACGCAGACGATCAGCTTCTGCGCGCTCGATTAGCGGCCCGACAAACACCCGATTCTTGCCGTCGGCAGTACGAATGTAGGCGTTGTAGCCTTGGCTGCGCAGGGATTTCTGCAGGCTTTCTGCACTTGCACGGCTCGACAGGCTGGCCAGTTGCACCGACCAACTGACCGACAGGCCATTGGCATCGACGCGGCTTTGGGTCGTGTCCGGCTTGCCCGGTGCAGCCGTGATGGGCTGGCCAGGTGCAACCGTTGGTTTGTTGACCGGCGCAGGTGCTGGCGCGACCGGTTTGGCGGCAGGCGCAGGCGCCACCGGCACGCTCGGGGAAATCACTGTCGACGGTGCTTCTTGCTGAGCGATTTCATCATCACTCGGCACAGGTTCCTGAGGCAGCGCTTGCGGCTCAGGCACCACCACCGGCTCCACCTGAACTGGCGGCACCGCAGGCGCTTGCGGCGCAGCCGGGGCGTCAACCGTCACTTGACGCTGTTCATCCTGACGGGAAAACAGCATCGGCAGGAAAATCACCGCCAGCGCTACCAGAACCAGGGCACCGACCATGCGCTGTTTGTATGCCTTATCCAGCAATGCCATTTGCCGCTTCCTCCGTGGAGCGCCGGGCCAGCCATTCGAGGGCCTCGGCGACACAATAAAATGATCCGAACAACAGAATCTCGTCGTCGCTCGTCGCCAGCGCGCACTGCCCTTCCAGGGCGGCGGCCACGCTGTCATAGGATGTTACCGAGGCGCCAAGGTTGCGCAACGCCGCGTGCAAATCGGCAACCGGGCGTGCTCGCGGTGAATCCAGCGGCGCGACAGCCCAATGCTGGACACTAGCATTCAATTCACCGACAACACCATCCAGATCCTTGTCTGCCAACAGTCCAAACACGGCCAGACGCTTGCCAGCCGGTGGACGGCTGGCCAGACGGCGAGCCAGATACTCTGCCGCATGGGGGTTATGCCCCACGTCCAGTAACAGGTTCAGGCGCTTGCCCTGCCAGTCAAACTGACGGCGATCGAGGCGACCGACCACCCGTGTGGCTTTCAGCGCAGCAATAATGTGGGCATCCACCCAAGGCAACCCGAGCAACAGGTAAGCCTGCAACGCCAGCGCGGCGTTTTCCATCGGCAGATCGAGCAACGGCAGATCATGCAGCTCAACCACACGCCCTTGAGCGTCAAGACCGCGCCATTGCCAGTTGTGATCGGTGATGCCGAGGTCGAAATCGCGCCCACGCAGGAAAAACGGGCAATTGAGCTCGCGCGCTTTATCCAGCAGAGGCTGTGGAGGATTCAGGTCGCCACACAGCGCAGGCGCGCCCTGGCGGAAGATGCCGGCCTTTTCGAACGCTACGGATTCACGGGTATCACCCAGATAGTCCGCGTGATCGACACCGATGCTGGTGACCAGCGCCATGTCGGCATCGACCACATTGACCGTGTCCAGACGCCCGCCCAGCCCGACTTCCAGCACCACTGCATCGAGACTGGCGTGTTGAAACAGCCAGAACGCCGCGAGGGTGCCCATTTCGAAATACGTCAGGGATGTGTCGCCACGCCCCGCCTCGACCGCAGCAAAGGCTTTGCACAGCTCGGCGTCAGTGGCTTCGACGCCATTGACCTGCACCCGCTCGTTGTAACGCAGCAGGTGCGGAGAATTGTAGACACCGACGCTCAGGCCCTGCGCCCGCAGCAACGAAGCCACGAATGCGCAGGTAGAACCTTTGCCGTTGGTGCCGGTGACCGTAATCACCCGAGGCGCCGGCTTGCCCAGCCCCATGCGGGACGCTACCTGTTGCGAGCGCTCCAGGCCCATGTCGATGGCTGAAGGGTGCAACTGCTCAAGGTAGGCGAGCCACTCGCCAAGGGTACGTTCGATCATAGGTTGGCGGGTACCGGTGGAACCACGATTGGCTCGATTGGCGCGGCGACGAATTTCGGCGTCGGCAGGCCCATCATTTGTGCCAGCAGATTGCCCAGACGCGGACGCAGTTCCTGGCGGTGGATGATCATGTCGATCGCACCGTGTTCCAGCAGGAATTCGCTGCGCTGGAAGCCTTCCGGCAGTTTTTCACGCACGGTCTGCTCGATCACGCGCGGACCGGCGAAGCCGATCAGGGCTTTCGGCTCACCGACAATCACGTCGCCGAGCATCGCCAGACTGGCGGAAACACCACCGTAGACCGGGTCGGTCAGTACGGAGATGAACGGAATGCCTTCTTCACGCAGACGCGCCAGCACCGCAGAGGTCTTGGCCATTTGCATCAGAGAAATCAGGGCTTCCTGCATCCGCGCACCGCCGGAAGCGGCGAAGCAGATCATTGGGCAACGGTTTTCCAGCGCGTAGTTGGCAGCGCGAACAAAACGCTCACCAACGATGGCGCCCATCGAACCACCCATGAAGGAGAATTCGAAGGCTGCCACCACCACCGGCATACCCAGCAAGGTGCCGCTCATGGATATCAGGGCGTCTTTTTCGCCGGTCTGCTTCTGCGCAGCGCTCAGGCGATCCTTGTACTTCTTGCCGTCGCGGAACTTCAGACGGTCAACCGGCTCCAGGTCCGCGCCCAGTTCGGCACGGCCTTCAGCGTCAAGGAAGATATCAATGCGGGCGCGTGC
Organism: Pseudomonas sp. PDM25; assembly: GCF_019219045.1. Taxonomy (NCBI): domain Bacteria; kingdom Pseudomonadati; phylum Pseudomonadota; class Gammaproteobacteria; order Pseudomonadales; family Pseudomonadaceae; genus Pseudomonas; species Pseudomonas sp. PDM25. The sequence continues at coordinate 360,661 of NZ_JAHUWL010000007.1, read as the reverse complement.
GCCGATACGCATGTGGTGGTTGCACTTGGGGCAAACGTCCAGGGTCTTTTCCAGCTCCGGACGATACAGCACAGCCTCGCAAGACGGGCATTTGTGCCAAAGACCTTCAGGCACCGAGCTCTTCTTGACCTCGGAACGCATGATCGAAGGGATCAGTTTGTCTACTAACCAGTTGCTCATGCTTTCTTTCTCCAGTACCGGCGGCCCGAACACTCTGGTTCGCAGCCCCGCGTATGCCCTTGAGCTAAATTCATGTGTGTGGCGATGATCGATGGGTTGCCGGGTCAGTGAAGCGTGACCTGCGTACACCCCAAAAACCCTCAGCCATGCCTGTGGACGGCGGCAGTGTGCCAGCCGTCACATCAGCTTCCGCGTACGGCTTTGATGAATGCCTGAATCTTTGCGTGATCCTTGATGCCCTTGCTCGCCTCCACTCCGCCGCTGACGTCCACGGCATAAGGCTGAACCCTTGCAATCGCCTCGGCGACATTGTCCGGCGTCAAGCCACCCGCCAGGATGATCGGCTTGCTCAAGCCTTGCGGTATCAGAGACCAGTCAAACGCTTCACCGGTTCCGCCGGGTACGCCTTCAACGTAGGCGTCGAGCAGGATACCGCTGGCGCCTGGAAACGCATCGCATGCGGCCGCGATGTCGTCACCGGCCTTGACCCGTAGCGCCTTGATGTACGGACGGTGCCAGCCTTCGCACTCGGCCGCGGTTTCGTCGCCATGGAACTGCAACAGGTCCAGCGGCACGGCGTCGAGGATTTCCCCCAACTCGCAGCGGCTGGCATTGACGAACAACCCTACGGTGGTCACGAACGGCGGCAACGCCTCGATGATCGAGCGCGCCTGCTGAAACGTCACGGCCCGAGGGCTTTTGGCGTAGAACACAAATCCGATCGCATCAGCCCCGGCCTCAACCGCCGCCAACGCATCTTCTATGCGGGTAATCCCACAAATCTTGCTGCGAACGGCCGACATGTCGATAGAACCCCAAGTTAAATCCGAGAAAGTCCCGGATGGTAACAAAAGCGTTCGAAGGCGTCAGCCGTCAAGTTCCGAGAAACCGGTCAGGAAGTGCGGCCCGATGTAACGCTCGGGCAATTGGAACTCGTCGCGGTACTCGACCTGCACCAGGTACAGGCCGTACGGGTGCGCCGTCACCCCACCGGAACGGCGAATGCGGCTCTCCAGCACTTCTTTCATCCACTCCACCGGGCGCTCGCCGGCACCGATAGTCATCAGCACGCCAGCAATGTTGCGCACCATGTGGTGCAGGAAGGCGCTGGCGCGGATGTCCAGCACGATCATCTTGCCGTGGCGCGTGACACGCAGGTGATGCAGCTCCTTGATCGGCGATTTGGCCTGGCACTGGCCGGCACGGAAAGCGCTGAAATCGTGGGTGCCGACCAGGTACTGTGCCGCTTCAGCCATACGCTCGACGTCCAGCGGACGGTGATTCCAGGTGATTTCTTCGTTCAGGTGCGCCGGGCGGATCTGATCGTTGTAGATCACGTAGCGATAGCGCCGGGCAATGGCCTTGAACCGCGCATGAAAATGCGCCGGCATGACCTTGGCCCAGCTGACACTGACGTCGTGAGGCAAATTGATATTGGCGCCCATGACCCAGGCTTTCATCGAACGCTCGACCTGAGTATCGAAATGCACCACCTGGCCGCACGCATGCACGCCGGCATCCGTACGCCCGGCGCAGAGCAGTGACACCGGTGAGTCGGCGACTTTGGACAAGGCCTTTTCGAGCGTCTCCTGCACGGTGAGTACGCCGGAGGCCTGGCGCTGCCAGCCGCGATAGCGCGAGCCTTTGTATTCAACGCCTAAAGCGATCCGGAAAAAGCCCTCGGCCGCCAGTTCGGCGGCCGGATTATCTATATTTGCCAAGGAGTGACAGCCTGCTGATATACGCAAAGGCGGGCATTATAAGGCTGTCAGGCAGGGACGCCAGAGGCGTATGTTTTTTGTGGCCTTACGTGTCGGGGTTGATCGTTCCCACGCTCTGCGTGGGAATGCATCCCGTGACGCTCTGCGTCACATTCAGAAGCGGAACGCGGAGCGTCCCTGGCGGCATTCCCACGCAGAGCGTGGGAACGAGCTGTCGTGGACTGAAACAAAACGGCAGCCTCAATGGGCTGCCGTTTTGTTTACGCCTTACCGATCAATCAAGCCAGACGCGAAAGCATTTCCTTGGCTTCGGTCTTCTGACCTGAATCACCCTCGGTCACCACTTCATTGAGGATGTCCCGGGCGCCGTCGGCGTCGCCCATGTCGATGTAGGCCTGGGCCAGATCGAGTTTGGTCGCGACTTCGTCGGTGCCGGAAAGGAAATCGAATTCCGGCTCGTCAGCGGCGGAGGCCATCGCATCTTCCGCCGTGAAGCTCGGCTCGCCAAGGCTCTGGGACAGACGATCCAGTTCGGCGTTGACGTCTTCCAGTTCGGCGGCAAACGCGTCCGGAGCGTCTGGCGCGTCCATTTCGTCAGCCAGCGACAGGTCGAAATCGGCTGGCAGCTCCAGATCGTCCAGCGCAGCCGCAGGAACAGCCGGCGCTTCAGCGACAGGTATATCAAGGTCCTTGACGCCGTCATCCAGGCTCAACAGGAAGTCGTCTTCGGCCAGGGTCGCCGGCGAGGCATCCCCACCGAGATCCATATCCAGGTCGAAGTCCGACAGGTCATCGAGGTTTTCCTTGATGTCGGTCTGCTGCTGCAACACCGACTCGAAGCTCAGGTCGTCGTCCAGCGGGAACGCGTCCAGCTCAGCCACAGACACTGGCTCTGCTTTTGGTTCTGGTTCTGGTGCAACCACTGCCGGAGAGGCCGCGTCCAGATCATCCAGGCTCAAATCGAAGGCACTGTCGAGATCATCGAGCCCAGGTTCAGGTTCAGGTTCAGGTTTTTCTGATGCTGGTTCCGGTGCTGGCTCGGGTGCAACCACTGCCGGCGAGGCAGTTTCCAGATCATCCAGGCTCAAATCGAAAGCACTGTCGAGATCATCGAGTTCTGGTTCTGGCTCTGGCTCTGGTGCAACCCCTGCCGCCGAGGCAGTTTCCAGATCATCCAGGCTTAAATCGAACGCAGTGTCGAAGTCATCAGGCACAGCCGGTGCCGGCGCCTCAGGCTCGTCCAGCAGCAGATCCTTGACGTATTGCGCGTCCAGTTCGGCAGCGATTGCAGCGGCTGCGATACCTCCGGCTGCCGCAATGACCATGGCCGGGAAGCGGCTCTTGAGTTTTTCGACCTGAGCAAAGTTGTCCCCGTTGGCCACCAGCTGGCGTTCCTGGGCAACGAATGCATCGCGATCGCCTTGCTGACCGTAGACTTCCATCAGCTTGAGGCGCAAGTCACTGCGTTGCGGCTCTTGCTTGATCCCGTCCTCCAGCAAGGCAGCCGCCTGATTCAGACGACCGGCAGTGATGTGCGACTGCGCCTTGCTCAACACATCGTCATTGCGCTCGCCAGCAGGCGAAACCAATGGCGCAGCGATCGGCGGCGTTACCACAACCGGAGCAATCACCGGAGCCGGCGCGGGAGCCTTGGCTGGTGCAGGCGGTGGCGTTGGGGTTGGGGTTGGCGCGGTAGCGAGCTTCACGCTCGGCGGCGGCACTTCCAAATCATCGAAGATGCCTTTTGGCAGGTCGAGTTCAGCGGAGAACGCCTGCTCCTCGGCCAAATCACGGGCCATGCGCACATGCTTCTCGGCTTCTTGCTGGGCTTTGCGGCGACGTGCCAGCAACAACAGCAGGAACAACGCCACCACGGCACCGCCACCTGCCAAGCCCAGCAGCCACGGATTGGTCAGCAGTTCCTTGAATTGCTGATCGTCGGAGGCTGCCGGCGTCGGCTCGACAGGCTGCTCGGCCGGAGGCGCAGCGGCCTCGGGAGCAGCCGCTTCAGGCGCAGGTGCAGGCGTTGCATCAGAATTGGCCGCCAGTTCGGCTGACATTGCCGGAGCGGTCGCACCGGGTGCCGGCGCACCCGCAGCGCCTTCAGCCTGCAACTTGGCCAGTTGATTGTTTTTCAGTTCGATCAGGCGTTGCAGCTTGTCCAGCTGACTTTGCAGATCGGTCATGCGGCTTTTCAGTTCGGCGTTGTCACGACGGGTCGTGTCGAGGCTTTCCTGGGTCACGGCCAGCTTGTTGCTCAAATTCTTGGCATCGCCCGCTGCGCCTTTGCCACCGGCCTTGCCGGACTCGGCAGAGACCAGGCTCAGCTTGTCTGTCGCCGTTTGCGATGAAGGGCCTTCACCGCGAGCGCGCTTGGTGGCATCGAGCTGCTGCTGTCCGGTCCCGGACTTCGCCACGTAGCGACGACCCTGACGCCACGCGGTGTTCTGCGCGGAGACTTCGGCAATTGCCTTCGGTTGCGGCAGATTGGTGCTCTGCGCCTGATCCGGCAGACGCAGCACCTGACCGGCTTTCAACCGGTTGATGTTGCCGTCGATAAAGGCATCCGGATTCAACGCCTGGATGGCCAGCATGGTTTGCTGGACCGAGCCGCCATTGCGCGTCTTCTCGGCGATTTCCCACAGGGTATCGCGCGGCGCGGTGGTGTATTGGGTTGCTTTGGTGCCACCGGTCACCGGTGCGGTGACGGTTTGCGTCGGTGCAGGCTGCGCAGCCGCTTCAGCGGTTTGCGGCGAGAATTTGGACGGATCGAGCAGCACGCTGTAATCGCGCAGCAGGCGACCGTTGGGCCACATCACCTGCACCAGGAATTTCACCATGGGTTCGGAGAGTGGTTTGCTGGACGTCACACGCAGGATGCTTTTGCCGCTGGCGTTGAGCACCGGGGTAAAGGTCAGGTCATTGAGAAACGCCTGGCGGTCGACACCGGCCTTGGCGAAATCTTCAGGCGAAGCCAGGCTCGGCACCACTTCGGCAGCGGAGAGGTCCTTGACGTCGAGCAACTCGATTTCTGCCACCAGGGGCTGGTTCAGCGTCGACTTCAGGGTCAATTCCCCGAGCCCGAGGGCATGCGCCATACCGGAGGACAGCGCCGAGGCGGCCGCTATTGCTAACACCAGTTTGCGAACTTGAACCATAGCCTCATCCTTTGTTTGAACATTCCTCGGCCAGCGAGAAGGTATTGATAGTCGCTGCCGTAAGGCATTGCGTGCGGCGGCGAAGAGTCGTCGCGCGCGATCATTTCATTCATGCCACGCAAAGCCCCGGAGGGAGCCCGCCTTCAGCAGTCCGGCCAAGCATAGCGCCCGGCTGGATTCATACGACAAATTGTTGCCAAGTATCTTTTACAGCAGGTCTTTTATCAACAATTCAGCCACCTGCACAGCATTGAGCGCGGCGCCTTTGCGTACGTTATCTGACGTCAGCCACAAATTAAGTTCCGACAGGTCGTCGATCCCGTGGCGAACCCGACCAACGTAGACCACGTCCTGCCCTACCGCATCGCCTACCGGCGTCGGGTAATCGCCGGCTTCCACCAACTCGATACCGGGCGCGTCTTCCAGGGCGGCATTGACTTTTGCCAGGTCGATGTCGCTCGATGACTGCAAGGTCACGTTAAAGCTATCGCCAAAAAACACCGGGGCTTGAATGCAAGTCACGGAAATCTTTAATAAAGGCAGCGCCATGACCTGACGCAGCTCGCGCACCAGGCGTTTTTCCAGCAGCGTATGGCCCTGATCATCAGGCTTGCCCACTTGCGCCAGCAGGTTGAAGGCCATCTGCCGATCGAAGAAGGTCGGCTCCAGCGGACGCACATTGAGCAGCTCGGCCGTTTGCCGTGCCAGCTCGGTGACGGCTTCGCGGCCTTGGGCGGAGACGGCCAGGCTGGCGGTCAAATTGATGCGTTGCAGATCGAGCAAGCCGAGCAACGGTGCCAGCACAACCGCCAGTGTAGTGGCCGAAGGGCTTGGACTGCTGACCTGGAACGGCTTTTTCAAACCGGCCAGCACCTGCGCGTTGGCTTCAGGCACGACCTGTGGCGCCTGATCAGCCGGCAAGGCGCCGGACAGGTCGATCAGCGAGCAACCGGCGGCGGTGGCACGCGAAGCGAAACTCAGGGTTACCGCCGGGCCGGCAGCGAAGAACACCAGCTGGACTTTACTGAAGTCGAACTCATCGACTTCCCGCACCCGTACGTTCTTGCCGCGAAACGGCACTGAATGCCCGGCCGATTCGCTGCTGGCGAGCAGGTGCAGATTGCCGACCGGGAAGTCGCGCTCTTCGAGAATCTGCACGAGCGTTTCGCCGACAGTACCGGTGGCGCCGATCACGGCAATATCAAAGGACTGGCTCATGGTTCTACCTCTGGCGAAACGGGGGGAGCGGCACTTTACCGGGTGGTTGGCATGCAGGCAATTTCTGCCGGGGATTTGTGGTGCCTGCACCAAAAACTAAAAAACCCGCACCTCTTTCAAGGCACGGGTTCTTTTATGACTTCAACCGATCAACGCTCAAGCAGGATCCGCAGCATGCGACGCAGCGGTTCGGCCGCGCCCCACAGCAGTTGGTCGCCGACGGTGAACGCGCCGACATACTGCGTGCCCATGTTCAGCTTGCGCAGACGGCCAACCGGCACGTTCAGGGTACCGGTGACCTTTGTAGGGCTCAGCTCCTGCATGCTGATTTCGCGGCTGTTCGGCACCAGTTTGACCCAAGGGTTGTGCTGGCTGATCAGCCCTTCGATATCAGCGATCGGCACGTCTTTGTTCAGTTTGATGGTCAGCGCCTGACTGTGGCAGCGCATGGCGCCGATACGCACGCAGATACCATCGACCGGGATCGGGCTCTTGAAGCGACCCAGGATCTTGTTGGTCTCAGCCTGGGCCTTCCACTCTTCGCGGCTCTGTCCGTTTGGCAGTTCCTTGTCGATCCACGGGATCAGGCTGCCGGCCAGCGGTACGCCGAAGTTCTCGGTCGGGTACGCGTCGCTGCGCATGGCTTCGGCGACACGACGATCGATGTCGAGGATCGCGCTGGCCGGGTCGGCCAGTTGATCGGCGACAGCGGCGTGGGTCGCGCCCATTTGCTTGATCAGTTCGCGCATGTTCTGCGCGCCGGCACCGGAGGCCGCCTGATAGGTCATGGCGCTCATCCACTCCACCAGACCGGCTTCGAACAGACCGCCCAGGCCCATCAGCATCAGGCTGACGGTGCAGTTGCCGCCGATGTAGTTCTTGGTGCCCGCGTCGAGTTGCTGGTCGATGACCTTGCGGTTCACCGGGTCCAGCACGATGACCGCGTCATCCTGCATGCGCAGGCTGGAAGCGGCGTCGATCCAGTAACCCTGCCAGCCGGCTTCGCGCAGCTTCGGGAACACTTCGCTGGTGTAGTCGCCACCCTGGCAGGTCAGAATCACGTCGAGGGTTTTCAGCTCATCAATGCTGTAAGCGTCCTTGAGCGGAGCAATGTCCTTGCCCACGGACGGGCCTTGGCCACCGACATTGGAAGTGGTGAAAAACACCGGCTCAATAAGATCGAAATCCTGCTCTTCCAGCATCCGCTGCATGAGCACGGAACCGACCATACCGCGCCAACCGATCAGACCTACACGTTTCATCGCAACTACACCTTCTTTAAAAAGTGGGCCGCTGCTTTCAAGAGTGAAAGTTGCAGCGGGCCAGAGAGATTACAGATTCCGCAGCGCGGCGACTACTGCGTCGCCCATTTCCTGCGTACCGACTTTAGTGCAACCGGCCGACCAGATGTCGCCCGTACGCAGGCCTTGGTCCAATACCAGACTGACGGCCTTCTCGATCGCATCGGCCGCATCCTGCAGATTGAAGCTGTAACGCAGCATCATCGACACCGACAAAATGGTCGCCAACGGGTTGGCAATGCCTTTGCCAGCGATGTCCGGCGCCGAACCGTGGCACGGCTCGTACATGCCTTTGTTGTTGGTATCCAAGGACGCCGACGGCAGCATGCCGATGGAACCGGTGAGCATCGACGCCTGGTCGGAAAGAATGTCGCCGAACAGGTTGTCGGTGACGATCACGTCAAACTGCTTCGGTGCGCGCACCAACTGCATGGCGGCGTTGTCGACGTACATGTGGCTCAGTTCGACTTCTGGGTAATCCTTGGCCACTTCCTCGACGATTTCACGCCACAGTTGGCTGGAAGCCAGCACGTTGGCCTTGTCCACCGAGCACAGCTTCTTGCCGCGAACCATGGCCATGTCGAAACCGACACGGGCGATACGGCGGATTTCGCTTTCGCTGTACGGCAGGGTGTCGTAAGCCTGACGCTCGCCGTTTTCCAGGGTGCGAGTGCCACGTGGCGCGCCGAAGTAGATACCGCCGGTCAGTTCACGGACGATCAGGATGTCCAGGCCAGCCACGATTTCAGGCTTCAGGCTCGAAGCCTCGGCCAGTTGCGGGTACAGGATCGCCGGACGCAGGTTGCCGAACAGGCCCAGTTGCGCACGAATTTTCAGCAGGCCGCGCTCAGGGCGGATGTCACGCTCGATGGTGTCCCATTTCGGGCCACCCACGGCGCCCAGCAGTACAGCGTCGGCTGCGCGTGCACGATCCAGGGTTTCGTCAGCCAGCGGCACGCCGTGCTTGTCGATGGCAGCGCCACCGATCACGTCATGGCTCAGCTCGAAGCCCAGGCTGTACTTGTCGTTCGCCAGCGCCAGCACCTTGACCGCTTCGGCCATGATTTCCGGGCCAATACCGTCACCTGGGAGAATCAGAATCTGCTTGCTCATGCTTTCCTCATGTCATCAGTCGGTGTGCCCTTGGGGCACGCCCGGAAAAATTCGTTTGACGCTTATCTTTCAGCCATCAGCACCAGTACATCTGTACTGAACGAGCCATCGGCCTCAATCTCAAAATAGTCGCGCACTTCGTTGCCCATCGATTGCTGCAACTCCAGAATCGCGGCGCGCATCACTTCTGGTGTGCGCATGCGCTCGACCCAGGAGGTGTACTCCAGACGCAGCCGTTGACGGGTGGTGCTACGGGTATGCAACCCCGCTTCGCTGACCTGACGTAACCACTCGCCGGCGGAATAATCGCGCACATGGCTGGTGTCGCGCAGCACTTCGACGCTTTGCAGGTAAGTGTCGAACAACGGACTGCCCGGTGACAACACATCGATGAAGGCCGCCACGCCGCCCGGCTTCAGCACCCGGCGAACCTCACGCAGGGCCAGGCCGAGATCGCTCCAATGGTGCGCCGAATAACGGCTGAAGACGAAATCGAATTCGCCATCGGCGAATGGCAGGCGCTCGGCGGCGCCGTTGACCGTCGTGACATTGCTGTAACCACGATCAATCGCCGCTGCGGCGACCACGTCGAGCATTTGCTGGGACAGGTCGTAGGCCACCACTTCTTTCACCAACGACGCCACATGAAAACTCACGTGTCCGGCGCCGCAACCCAGGTCCAGCACCCGGGCATCGCCCTGCCCTGCCAGCTCTGCCTGTAGCAACGCAAATTCGGTGCCCTGAGCGTGTACGGCGCTGCTCAGATAGGCCGAGGCTTGTTCACCGAATTGCTTTTGTACGACTTGGCTGTGCTGGGCGGTGCTGGTCATCGTAATGTCCTGATATTTTGTGTTGTAGGGGCTGCCGTCATCGCGAGCAGGCTCGCTCCCACAGGGGTTTTGTGTACGCCGCAAATCCACTGTGGGAGCGAGCCTGCTCGCGATGAGGCCGGCACTACCTACCGAGAATCAAACGTCGCGAAACAACCACGGCTGGCTCGCACGGTGTTTGGCTTCAAACGCCGCAATCGCTTCGTGGTCCTGCAAGGTCAGGCCGATGTCGTCCAGGCCGTTGACCAGGCAATGCTTGCGGAACTCGTCAAGTTCAAAGCTGTAGACCTTGCCATCAGGCCGGGTGACGGTCTGGGCTTGCAGGTCGACCGTCAACTCGTAACCCGGATTCGCCTCGACTTGCTGGAACAACTCATCCACTTCAGCGTCGGTCAAGATGATCGGCAACAAGCCGTTCTTGAAGCTGTTGTTGTAGAAGATGTCGGCGTAGCTCGGCGCAATGATGCTGCGAAAACCGTACTCTTCCAGCGCCCATGGCGCGTGTTCACGGCTGGAGCCGCAACCGAAGTTCTCGCGGGCCAGCAGCACGCTGGCGCCCTGATAACGCTCGGCATTGAGCACGAAGTCCTTGTTCAGCGGACGCTTGGAGTTGTCCTGGTAGGCATAGCCCACGTCCAGGTAGCGCCATTCGTCAAACAGGTTCGGACCAAAACCGGTGCGCTTGATCGACTTCAAGAACTGCTTCGGAATGATCTGGTCGGTGTCGACGTTGGCACGGTCCAATGGCGCGACCAAACCGGTGTGTTGGGTAAAAGCTCTCATGTGCGGTTCCTCAGATCAGTTCGCGAACGTCGATGAAACGACCGTGGACGGCAGCCGCCGCGGCCATGGCCGGGCTGACCAGGTGCGTACGGCCACCGGCGCCCTGACGCCCTTCGAAGTTGCGGTTGGAGGTCGAGGCGCAATGCTCGCCCGACTCCAAACGGTCCGGGTTCATCGCCAGGCACATCGAGCAACCCGGTTCACGCCACTCGAAACCGGCTTCGAGGAAAATCTTGTCCAGGCCTTCGGCCTCGGCTTGCGCCTTCACCAGGCCCGAGCCCGGCACGACGATGGCTTGCTTGATGGTCGAAGCGACTTTACGGCCCTTGGCGATCACCGCTGCAGCGCGCAAGTCTTCGATCCGCGAGTTGGTGCAGGAACCAATGAACACGCGATCCAGTTGAATGTCAGTGATCGCCTGATTGGCGCTCAGACCCATGTATTTCAAGGCGCGCTCGATGGAGCCGCGCTTGACCAGGTCCATTTCCTTCGCCGGGTCCGGCACGTTCTGATCCACCGCCAGGACCATCTCGGGCGAGGTGCCCCAGCTGACTTGCGGCTTGATCTGAGTAGCGTCGAGCTCGACCACGGTGTCGAACACGGCGTCAGCGTCGGACACCAGGTCTTTCCAGGCTTCGACCGCCATGTCCCATTCCGCGCCTTTCGGGGCAAATGGACGGCCCTTGACGTAAGCCACGGTTTTTTCGTCGGCAGCCACCAGGCCAACACGAGCGCCGGCTTCGATGGACATGTTGCAGATGGTCATGCGGCCTTCGACGGACAAATCGCGAATGGCGCTGCCGGCGAACTCGATGGCGTGGCCGTTGCCGCCGGCGGTGCCGATCTTGCCGATCACCGCGAGCACGATGTCCTTGGCGGTCACGCCGAACGGCAATTTGCCTTCGACCGACACCAGCATGTTTTTCATTTTCTTGGCCACCAGGCATTGCGTGGCGAACACGTGCTCGACCTCGGAAGTCCCGATGCCGTGGGCCAATGCGCCAAACGCGCCGTGGGTCGAGGTGTGCGAGTCGCCGCAGACCACGGTCATGCCCGGCAAGGTGGCGCCCTGCTCAGGACCGATCACGTGAACGATGCCCTGACGCACGTCATTCATTTTGAATTCGGTGATGCCATATTCGTCGCAGTAGTCATCGAGGGTCTGAACCTGCAAACGCGAGACCTGATCGGTAATCGCTTCAATGCCGCCCTTGCGATCCGGAGTGGTCGGTACGTTGTGGTCCGGAGTCGCGATGATCGAGTCGACGCGCCAAGGCTTGCGCCCGGCCAGTCGCAGGCCTTCGAAAGCTTGGGGCGAAGTCACTTCATGGATGATGTGGCGGTCGATATAGATCAGCGACGACCCATCGTCGCGCCGTTTCACTTCATGGGAATCCCAAAGCTTGTCGTAAAGCGTTTTGCCGGCCATCAGACGGTCCTCATCAGCGTGTTTCTATGCCCTGGATCTTGAGAGATTCAATAACCCCTTGGCTTGTGAGGTCGATCCTAGGGGGTTACATTAAATAACTCAAATTCATATTTTTTATGCTTTGGATAACCAACTGGAATACTGCAATGGACCTCGCCAACCTCAATGCTTTTATCGCGATTGCCGAGACCGGTAGCTTCTCCGGCGCTGGCGAACGGCTGCACCTGACGCAACCGGCCATCAGCAAGCGAATTGCCGGGTTGGAACAGCAATTGAAGGTGCGCCTGTTCGATCGCCTGGGCCGTGAAGTCAGCCTGACCGAGGCTGGACGCGCCTTGCTGCCGCGGGCCTATCAGATTCTGAATGTGCTGGACGACACGCGCCGCGCCCTGACCAATCTGACCGGCGAAGTGTCCGGCCGCCTGACCCTGGCCACCAGCCACCACATCGGGCTGCACCGCTTGCCCCCCTTATTAAGGGAGTTCACCCGACGTTACCCGCAAGTTGCGCTGGATATTCAGTTCCTCGATTCGGAAGTGGCCTACGAAGAAATCCTCCATGGCCGCGCCGAACTGGCGGTCATCACCCTGGCGCCGGAGCCCCACGCATTGGTCAAGGCCACGCCGGTGTGGGACGACCCGCTGGACTTCGTGGTCGCCCCGGAGCACTCGCTGATCAGCCACGGCCCGGTCAGCCTGGCGGACATTGCCCTGCACCCGGCGGTTTTCCCCGGTGGCAACACCTTTACTCACCACATCGTCCGGCGCCTGTTCGAAGCTCAAGGCCTGACGCCAAACATCGCCATGAGCACGAATTATCTGGAAACCATCAAGATGATGGTCTCGATCGGCCTGGCCTGGAGCGTGTTGCCGCGCACTATGCTTGACGATCAAGTGGCCCGAATACCTTTACCGGGCATACAACTCACTCGCCAGCTAGGCTATATCCTGCACACAGAAAGGACACTATCGAATGCGGCGCGAGCCTTCATGGCCTTGCTGGATGCACAAATCGATCTGCCAGGAACTCTCGGCTAAGCTGTGCTACGTCTATAGGGCCTCGAGTCACTGACCTGACACCTCACTCAGCCAAGGCTTGCCAATGCCGAAATCTGTTGACCGTATTCCGCCGATGCCGCGTATACAGGCGCTTGACCCAAAACGGTCCGAGCAGAGCTGGGAAAGCGCCCCACAATTGCTGGCAGCCCTCAACGGTGCACATCTGGGCGCTTGGTATTGGGACATCGAGCGCGGGCAGATCAGTTGGTCGCGGGGTACCCAGGCGCTGTTCGGCTTCGATCCCCGGCAACCGCTGCCGGCGGATCTGGAATACCTCGACTTGCTGCCGCCAGAGGATCGGGCGAAAACCATTCGCGCCTTCGACGCGGTGATCGCCGGCGCCCCGCTGGAACAGGCGATGCATCACCGCATCCGCTGGCCCGACGGCAGCCTGCACTGGCTGGAAATCAACGGCAGCCTGCTGCCGGACAAACACGGCCGGCCACGGATGATCGGCGTCATCCGCGAAATCACCCACCAGCGCCAGCGCGAACAGGCGTTGAGCAGCTCGGAAAAACGCTTCGCCACGCTGTTCCACCTGTGTCCGAACATGGTCCTGCTGACTCGCCAGGAAGACGGCCTGATCAGCGAAGCCAACCAGTATTTCGAAAGCCTGTTTGGCTGGCCAGTACAGAACGCTATTGGTCGCACCACCCTGGAACTGGGCCTCTGGGTGCATCCGGAGCAACGGGCGCAACTGGTCAAAGCCACCAAGGCCAAGGGCGAACTGATCAACATGGAGGTGCAATTTCGTGCCAGCAACGGCCAGATCCACGACGGCATCCTCAGCGCACAAAAAGTTGAACTCGAAGGCCAGCCGTACCTGCTGAGCACATTTCTGGACACCACCGAACGCAAAGCCGCCGAGCTTGCCCTGAAAGACAGCCAGGAGCGGCTCGACCTTGCTCTGGATTCGGCGCAACTGGGTACCTGGGACTGGCACATCCCCAGCGGCATGCTGTACGGCTCGGCACGCGCCGCCCAGCTACATGGGCTGGAAGCCATACCCTTCCATGAATCCTTCGACGAGTTTTTTGAAGGTGTGCCCGACGAAGAACGTGGCTCCATGCGTGATGCCTATCGCAGCCTGCGAGAAGGCCCGGCCGGCAATTATCAACTGACCTACCGCGTGCAATTGCCGGATGGCAGCTCGCGCTACCTGGAAAGCCGCGCCCGACTCTATCGCGATGAAAACGGTGCTCCGCTGCGCATGGCCGGCACCCTGCTCGACATCACCGATCAGGTGGAGCGCGAACAGCTGCTGGTGGCGTCCGAAGAGAAGTTCGCCACCCTGTTCCAGGTCAGCCCGGACCCGATTTGCGTGACCCGTCAGGACACCGGCCAATTTATCGAGATCAACTCCAGCTTCACCCAGACCTTCGGCTGGAGCGCCGCCGATGTGATTGGCCGCGTCGCCGACGAAATCGGACTATGGGACGCTTCGGCGCAAAGCCTGCGACGGATCGAGCAGGTCATCCGCGAACAGGGTCTGAACAACGTGGCGATCCTCGTTCAGCACAAAGACGGGCAAGCCCTGACCTGCGTGATTTCCAGCCGCCAGATCAGCGTCGGCGATCAGCCGTGCATCGTCACCACCCTGCGCGATATCACTCAGCAGCAACGCTCGGAAGCCGCGCTCAAGGCCAGTGAAGAGAAGTTCGCCAAGGCTTTCCACTCCAGCCCCGACGCAATCACCATCACCGAGCGCGACACCGGGCGTTATCTGGAGGTTAACGACGGTTTCTGCCGCCTGACCGGCTACCGCGCCGATGAAGTGGTTGGGCGCACGGTGTATCAGGTCGGCATCTGGGCCGAGGAAAAACAACGTTCGGCGCTGCTCGCCGAACTGCAGATCAAGGGCCGGGTGCATCACCAGGAAATGCTCGGGCGCAATAAACGCGGCGAGTTGCTGACCGTCGAAGTCTCGGTAGAACCGATCACCCTCAACGAAACCGCCTGCCTGCTGCTGACCGCGCGGGACGTCAGCCTGTTGAAAAATGCCGAAGCGCAGATCCGCCACCTGGCCTACCACGACCCGTTGACCAACCTGCCCAACCGCGCCCTGCTGATGGATCGCCTGAGTCAGCAGATTGCCCTGCTCAAGCGCCACAACCTGCGCGGCGCCCTGATGTTTCTCGACCTTGATCACTTCAAGCACATCAATGATTCGCTCGGTCATCCGGTGGGCGATACCGTGCTGAAAATCATCACCGCGCGCCTCGAAGCCAGCGTGCGCATGGAAGACACCGTCGCGCGTCTGGGCGGTGACGAATTCGTGGTGCTGCTCAGCGGACTCGAAGGCTCGCGCAACGAGGTCAGCGAGCAAGTCCTGCAACTGGCAGACACCTTGCGTGAATTGCTGTCGGAGCCGATGTTTCTCGACGGACAACGCCTGCAAGTCACCCCGAGCATTGGCATCGCGCTGATTCCCGATCACGGTTCGACCCCGACCGACCTGCTCAAGCGCGCCGACATCGCCCTCTACCGGGCCAAGGATTCGGGCCGCAACACCGCGCAGATGTACCACAACACCATGCAGAAGGCGGCGAGCGAACGCTTGCGCATGGAAACCGACCTGCGCCTGGCCCTTTCCCGGGGTGAGTTCCGCGTGCATTACCAGCCTCAGGTCGACGCCCGGAACGACCGCATCGTCGGCGCCGAAGCGCTGGTGCGCTGGAACCATCCAGAACTCGGCGCGCAATCCCCCACCGAATTCATCAAGGTGCTGGAGGACAGCGGGCTGATTCTGGAAGTGGGTACCTGGATCGTCGACGAAGCCTGCAGCGCCTTCAAACAACTAATCGCCAAAGGCCTGGTCAATCCGCTGGACTTCAGCCTGTGCGTCAACATCAGCCCACGGCAATTTCGTCAGAATGACTTTGTCGAACGCATCGAACACAGCCTCGAAAGCCACGGCCTGCCCTTCTCGCTGCTGAAACTGGAAATCACCGAAGGCATCGTGATCCAGAACCTGGAAGACACCATCAAAAAAATGCGCAGCCTGAAAAAACTCGGCGTGAGTTTCGCGATGGACGATTTCGGCACCGGTTACTCCTCGCTGACCTACCTCAAGCGTCTGCCGGTCGACACCCTGAAAATCGACCAATCGTTCATCCGCGACGCCACCACCGACCCCAACGACGCCGAGATCATCCGCGCCATCGTTGCCATGGCCCGCAGCCTGGAATTGAAAGTGATTGCCGAAGGGGTAGAGACGCCGGAGCAGCTGGAATTCTTGCAGGGGCTGGGCTGCCATTTCTATCAGGGGTATTTGCACAGCCCGCCGCTGCCGGCGGAGGACTTCCAGAAACTGCTCAAATGACGCGGACCTCGTAGCAGCTGCGTAGTGGCGAGGGGATTTATCCCCGTTCGGCTGCGCAGCAGTCGTAAAACTTATGCACTCGGTGTTACTGACACACTGCATCACCTGATTTCACGACTGCTTCGCAGCCGAACGCAGCCTCGCGCGGCTCGACAGCTGCTACACAGTGGCGTTGACCCGGGCAATTGCCAGTTTTTCGTTCAACCTGTAGGGTCGCGATTTTTTACACCGCCTCAAAGAGATCAATCATGCAGGATGCAACCCTCCCCCGCCCGGCTTTGCTGGGTATCGATCTTGGGACCACCAATAGCCTGATCGCCGTTTGGCAGGAAGGTCGGGCACAGTTGATTCCCAACGCCCTCGGCGAATTTCTCACCCCTTCCGTCGTCAGCCTCGATGAGGACGACAGCATTTTGGTTGGCAACGCGGCACGCGCCCGCCTGACGACCCATCCAGAACGCACGGTGGCGGCGTTCAAGCGTTTCATGGGCAGTGACAAGCAGTTCGAATTGGGCGGTCGGCAATTCAGCCCGGAAGAACTGTCGGCGCTGGTGATCGGTTCACTCAAGCAGGATGCCGAAGCCTGGCTGGGCCACCCGGTGCACGAGGCGGTGATCTCGGTGCCGGCCTACTTCAGTGACGAGCAACGCAAGCGCACGCTGTTTGCCGCCGAACTGGCCGGCCTGGTGGTGTCGCGCTTGATCAATGAACCTACCGCCGCCGCCATGGCTTATGGGCTGCACGAGCAAAAATTCGAGCGCACGCTGATTTTCGATCTGGGCGGCGGCACCTTTGATGTCACGGTACTGGAATACGCATTGCCACTGATCGAGGTCCATGCCTCCACCGGCGACAACTTCCTCGGAGGCGAAGACTTTACCGCGGCGTTGATCCAGGCCTGCCTGAAAGACTGGCAACTCACTGCACAGATGATTGATGCCCAGGGCCTGGCCAGCCTCGGCGACGCCCTTGAGCAACTCAAATGCAAGCTCCCAGAAGGCGCGCAGCAACTGATCTGGAACGGTGCCGGCGAGTTGCGCGAATGGTCACTGGATGAAGCGGCGGCGCTGAATATCTGGGAGCCGCTGTTGGCCCGCTTGCGCGCCCCCATCGAACAAGCCCTGCGCGATGCCCGACTGAAGCCCAAGGACCTCGACAGCCTGGTGCTGGTCGGCGGCGCCACGCGGATGCCCGCGGTGCAGCAAATGGTTGCCACACTCTTCGGGCGTCTGCCTTATCGCCACCTCGACCCGGACACGATTGTCGCGCTGGGGGCGGCCACCCAAGCCGCGTGCAAGGCCCGCGATGGTGCCATCGAGGAACTGATCCTGACCGACGTCTGCCCCTACACGCTGGGCATCTCGACGAGTCGCGGTGAAGACGTCAGCGGCGCCTTCTCTCCCATCATCGAGCGCAACACCGTCATCCCGACCTCCCGGGTGCAACGCTTTTACACGACGCATCCACAGCAGGCGTTTATCCGCATTGCGGTCTATCAGGGTGAGCGGCCGTGGGTACGCGACAATATTTTCATCGATACCTTCGACGTACCCGTGACACCCGGCGACCAGACACAAGCCCTGGATGTACGCTTCAGTTACGACATCAATGGCTTGCTCGAAGTCGATGTGACCTTGCTGGCCAGCGGTGAACGCCACAGCCACAGCATCGACCGCAGTCCCACCGGGCTTGATCAGCAATCACGGCAAAACAGCCATGAACGTCTCACCGCCCTGAAAATTCACCCGCGCGATGCGCTGCCCAATCGCACCCTGCTGGCGCGACTGGAGCGTGCCTGGATGCAAAGCCTGGGCGATGAGCGTGAACAAATTGCCGGTTGGCTGGATGCGTTTACCGCCGTGCTCGGTGGCCAGCAATCCGTGGAGATTGCCAGCCATCGGTCACAACTCAATAAGGCGCTGGACCAACTCCGCCTTTAACCATTGAGCCGCCGCAGGGTGGCCTGCAAACCACCGGGCAGTGCGTCTTCACCCGCGCTATCCAGTGGCACGCCATAGCGGTTGGGCAGTTTGTCACCGGGAAACGCGAACAACACCAGCGGCAGAAACGGCAACACCGGTGCCAGGCAGCAGCAAATCAGCAACGTGGGAATTCCGCGACCGAGGTCATGCAGGCGCCTTAATACAGCACTGAGTAGAAACGCGACGCCCAGCAACAGCACAGCGGGGGTGCCGCTGAATATCATCACGACAAGGGTGATCAGCATGCATCCCAGCACCTGTCCGATAAATGCGCTGCGCCCCAGCCGCGAACCCAGGCGCCAAAAAGCAGCGGATGGCGTTGGGCGGCTGTCGCTTTTGGCCAGCAGCAGGCGTTCGCTCCAGGACAGCAATGCACTCAATGCCAGACGCAGGCCCACGCTGTTCGCAACATCATCCTTGCCACGCTGCAACTGCCGTAGCACCTTGGTTCTCGGCACACCCGCCGCACCATAACGAACCAGGCCTCTCAGCATATCGAGGACTTCGTAGACCAGCAGCTTGTCGACGCCGAAATCCGTCAACACTTTGCGAGGCGGCCACACAGGGTCCCCTTTGATCAAACCGTCACGAAACGCTTCGAACCAATCATCTTCACAACTGATGGCGGCGATGGATTGCAGCAGTGCGCGATGTTGCTCGGCATCCAGGCCCGGATCGTGATACAGCACCCCCCAAAGCAGCATCAGCCCCAGCAAATCCTCGCCGCACGCCTCAGGATCACTTTCAATGCAGGTATAGAGTTGTACATTGCCAGGCAGCGCTGCACTGTCGAGCGCCTGTTGAACATTGAACAATTTCTGCACGAGCAAACCATGAACCGGATCGGTACCTTGCAGCCACCCCAGTAAACCGGCGCAGTTACCTTGTTCACGTTGCAAACGCCGCAGTAACGGTTGCAGGCGACTCAGGGGATGAGCCGAATTGACCTCCAGCCGCTCCAGACAGTGCGAATCGATCAACGTTAGCCAACGTTCTGGCTGGTCGAGCAACGCCAGCAGGAACATCGTTTGAGCGTGCCATTGCCACTGCGCCTCACCTTGCGTAATGACCGGCAGAACCGCGCCCCGCTGCCCCAACTGGACCAGCAGGCTCAAATCCCGCAAGTTTACGTCCGCCTCTGCGTCATGCAGATCAAATGCCTGATCGGTCCGCTCCAGCGCAGACTGATCGTAAACCCGCAGCCTGCGCAGCCACAGGCGGCAAATCTTGTGCGGCTCGCCCTTCGTCAGTTCCTCGGCCAATTGCGGTTGAACTGAACGACTGTTGAGAAAGGCCTTCATCGCCAACGGGATTGGTGCCTGATTCAACCAGCAAAGTTGCTGCTCTGCCTGATACTTGAACCCGCTCAGCACCAGGCCTTCAAGGGCATCGACCGGGTGCGGTTCATCCAGTATGTGTTGCAACAAGCCCGCATCCCCACGATGCAAGGCCCACGCATACCAATACAGGCGTTGTAAGCGAGAATCAGCATGCTCCCCTAGAAGCAATGCCAACAGAGGCAGCTCATCCCCCGTCATCCGCCAGTCGACAAATGCGGCCGTCAAACCTTGCAAGTTGAGTTGCCCAGCCCCAAGCCAGCGGGCCAGTGTTTCGGGACGCTGTGAAGGGCTGCCATATTCTTGAGTGACATCGTCGAGGTCACAGGACCAATCGCGGAAGTTTTCCAGACGATCAAACGCCTGAATCAACAGCGCGAGAAAGCCCGGTTGACGCTTGGCGCAAAGCTCCAGCAAGCGGCATTCGGCCTTCGGGTGACGATGTTCCTGCCAGAGCCGGATCCAGCAAGGCAGCGCTTGATCCTCCAGCCCCAGCAAACTGGTTTGGCACGCCAACAAATAAAGCCAGTCGACATCGTCTGGCGCTTGCGCATGTTGTTCGACACACAGCTGTTGCAGACCTGTACCACCGATACCCGCCTGAGTGAACCGCACCAGCAACCGCTTGATAAATGCTTCGTCCGCCGGCAACGGCAAACATGTGTGATGGCTGGCGAAGTCTTCGAATTCATGAAGCGGACGATGATCGAAGATGTAGTCGAGGCTGCGGGCATACCAGAGGGTTTCCGTCTGTGCAGGCTCAGACCAGCCACTCATCAGTGTGGTGTCGAACGGGTCCGGCAACCTGATGCGCTGCAGAAACGCTTCGACTTCTTTCGCCTGGTCGAACTCCAGATCCAGCAACTGGTGTTCCCAGGCCATCCGTTGCGCCAACAGGTTTGCACAACGATAAGACAGTGGCCCGGCGTTGGCCAACGGATGGAATAGCCCCCAACTAAGGTCATCAAGCGCGTCCAGCGGCAACTGATCCAACGCTTTAACAAACGCTTGCCAGGCTTGCAGATTGAAGCGACGCGCCGGATCTTCGAGCAACGCGTAAAAATCCACTACGGTCTGCGGGATTTCGGGCGCGCCAGCGCCCTCATCTTCGATTTCGGGCTCCTCGAACCGGGCGAAGCGGGTAGCGCTTTCATAAGCTTCACGCAGTGCCTGAAAGCCCTGCGGATCACTCTCCGGATGATGCTCCGGCAGACGCGCGCGGTAAGCATCTCTAATCAGCGTTTGGTCTTTGGTGGGCTCTATGCCCAAACGTATCCAGCAACTCATGACCAGTCGAACTCCCCTAGGGACGCCGGGCGTGGCGGCGGATTGAGGTCCAGATGCCAGGGCAAATCGGCCAGAAAAGCAGGCATGTTCTGGTTCAGGCCGTGAGCGATGCGCAGACTGCTCGAAAACTCCCCTTGTCGATCCAGTTCGTAAGCGAGCGTAGGGTCACTGCTGTTCAGGCAGCCCCAGAATGAGCGGCCGGTCAGAAATCCATTGAAATAAGAAAACCAGCTGCCGTAGTGGTATTGCGCCCTGACTGCCAGTCGACAATGCAGCCAGAGGCTCTCGGAGAGATCGATCCACTCGTTGCGCACTCCGCAACGCAGGAGAAACCCCATACGCCCCAAATCCCACGCCTGAATACCACCCGCCCCGCAGCCGTCATAGGTACGACTGGCAAACTCATGCAAGACGCGCTCACGCGGCTCTAGTGTCTCGAGCAAAGCCTGCCACTCACTGGGCAAACAGCGCTGCCAGGAGCGATACGCCCCTTCGAGATGTGTGGCGTGACCGTTATCGGTCATTCTTTCGAGCATGCCCAACAACTGCGACCGGTCATTGATGCCCCAGCTGCATTGCAGGTCGATAAATTGCGGATCGGAGTAGAAAGCAGGCTCGTCGTAATTCGCGCGAGGATTAAGGGCTACCATTGGCGCAGAAAGACCGCACAGCCAACGCTGTTGTATCTCGTCCATGAAAAAAAGCTCCGGGCCGACCAGGCAGGATGGGGATCGGCAAACTGGCGTGGATTGTAGAGAAACCGTCGCAAGGCGGCAAAGTACGCATGACCGTTTTTTCGCACAAACAAAAAGGCCCCGACAAGTCGGGGCCTTCATTCAGCGGATTACAGCCTGCTCAGACGAATGTGTGTCTTCGAATGACTCAGTGCTGCAGCGCTGGCTTTTGCGTCCCGTTGATCGGGATGCGTTTGGCTTTCGCCTCTTCCGGAATTACCCGCAACAGGTCGATGCTCAACAAACCGTTGCTCAGACCGGCGGCCTTGATTTCGATATGGTCCGCCAGACGGAAGGACAGTTTGAAGGCACGCTGTGCGATGCCTTGGTACAGATAGGTGACGTCTTCGGTCGCGTCACGCTTGCCGCCACTGATGGTCAGCACACCTTTTTCCACTTGCAGCTCCAGGTCTTCTTCCTGGAAGCCGGCGGCCGCTACGACGATACGGTATTGGTCGTCGCCGTGTTTTTCCACGTTGTAAGGTGGGTAGGTGCTGCCTGGCTCGTTGCGCAGGGCGGTTTCGAACAGGTCATTGAAACGGTCGAAACCTACCGAGGAGCGGAACAGTGGTGCCATGGAAAATGCAGTACTCATGATTCAAATCTCCTGAAACATATCAGCAAGTTTTTTTGTCTCCGCGACCCGAATTCGGCATCGCGTAATCCTTAGATAAGGACCGCTGATTGCTTTTCAAGAGATTATCTACAGATTTTTTTAGGCGGCTTCGGACACCTGAAGACCCAGTAAACGCGAGACATGATCCAGTTCGGTCTCACGGCGCAGCACGTTGAACAGCTCGACCGCTTCGGGATAATTGCGGGTCAGCATCGCCAGCCACTGCTTCAAGCGACCCGGCGATTGGCGTGCCGTCATCTGCGCCTTGGCTTGCAACCAAAAGTCCTGAATCAATGGCAGCAACTCGGCCCAGGTCATCTCGACGACGTCCTCACCCGCCCGCGCCATTGCGATTTGCCGTGCCAGGTCCGGACGCGAAACCAGGCCGCGACCGAGCATGATGTCCTCGACGCCGCTGATTTCACGGCAACGACGCCAGTCTTCGACGCTCCAGATGTCGCCATTGGCGAATACCGGAACCTTGACCACATCCTGCACTCGGGGGATCCATTCCCAATGGGCCGGCGGCTTGTAGCCGTCAGTTTTGGTCCGCGCGTGAACCACGATGTGCGCAGCGCCACCTTCGGCCAGAGCCGTGGCGCACACCAGCGCACCGTCCGGGCTGTCGAAACCGAGGCGCATCTTGGCAGTCACCGGAATGTGCGCCGGAACGGCACGACGCACGTGTTCGACAATCTGGTTCAGCAGCTCAGGCTCTTTGAGCAGCACCGCGCCGCCACGGGACTTGTTCACGGTCTTGGCCGGGCAGCCGAAGTTCAGGTCGATGACCTCGGATCCCAGTTCGCACGCCAGCGCGGCGTTTTCCGCCAGGCAAACCGGATCGGAACCGAGCAGCTGCACCCGCAGCGGCACGCCGGATGCGGTGCGGGCACCGGTCAGCAGTTCCGGGCCGAATTTGTGGTAATAGGCAGGCGTGAGCAGTTGATCGTTGATCCGAATGAACTCGGTCACGCACCAATCGATACCGCCCACACGGGTCAGCACGTCCCGCAGGATGTTGTCGACCAACCCCTCCATGGGCGCCAAAGCAATTTGCATGAAAAACACACTCAACGAAAAACGTGCGGCAGTTTACTGGATTGCGCGGAAAATCTGCAGAACATCGCAGATTCCCCTGTGGGAGTGAGCCTGCTCGCGATAGCGTTGTGTCAGCCAACAGTGATGCTGCCGATGCGCCGCCTTCGCGAGCAAGCCCGCTCCCACATTAGATTGTGGTTGTATCCAAGACTTGCAACGCGGGGCCGTAGCCCTCGATGAACTCCGCCGGCATGCGCCTGGGCTTGCCGGTCGACAGTTCGATGCAGACGAAGGTGGTCTGCGCCCGCAGCAACGTGGTGTTGTCACTGGGGCGCTTCAACTGAAAGTGCCGGGTCATTTTCAGGCGCTGGTCCCAATCGACGATCCAGGTCGCCAATTGCAACTCATCGCCTTCATAGGCGGCCGCCAGGTAATCGATCTCGTGCCGCACCACCGCCATTGCCCGATCCAGCCGACGATACTCGACCAGGTCCAGGCCAAGCCGCTGGGAATGGCGCCAGGCACAGCGTTCGAGCCAGGTCACGTACACCGCGTTATTCGCGTGCCCCAACCCATCGATGTCCTCTGCGCCGACTTCCAGATCAATGATAAATGGCGTTGCCCGATCCCAGCCCATGCCCCACTCCCGGTCAGAAAATTTTCACCGGGGCAGTGTAACGGATGCTCAGGCCGATTGGCGCGATTGCAGACTGCGACCGGCGAGCAACGAGAGAACGCCTTCGATCACCCGAGGGTCAGCCAGCACCCGTTGATGACCACCCTCCTCCAGGCGCAACAGACGGCTATCAAACCAGGCCTCGTTGATCAGCTGCGATTCCTTGACCGGAACGTAGCAGTCGTCTTCGGCGTGAACGATCAGGCCGGGCATATCGAGCTGATAGTGCGCGACATCCAGTGCCGCAGCGCGCATGCCGACGTCTCTTTCGACCTGACGTATGAACGCCGAGCGGGCTTTCGGCGGCAGCCGTACATAGCGGGCGAAACCGCGCAATACGCCGAGAATCCGCGCAGGGGCTGCGATAGTGACCAGGGTTTCGGTACGCAGGCCCAATTGAACGGCGAGCATGGCACTGGCGCCGCCCATCGAGTGGCCGATGACGGCTTGCAGCGGTGGCAACTCGGCAGCAGCCTCAAGCATGGCCCGGGCGAACAGCACCACATTGGCCTCGCGACCCGGCGAGCGACCGTGGGCCGGACCGTCCAGCGCAACCACGGTGTAACCGGCGTCGACCAGCGCGGTGATCAGGCTGGCAAACTGCGTCGGCCGGCCTTCCCAACCGTGCATCAGCAACACGGCAGGGCCTTGCCCCCAACGCAGCGCCGAGAGACCGAAGCGCAAGGTGATTCGCTCGGACTTCGCCAGCAGCGGCAATTCCCAATCACGCGGCGGCAGTTCTCGCGGTGTCATGAATGCCAATCGCATTTTGCTCGCGACCAGTTTCGGTGCGAACCAGCCCAAGGTGCCATTAACGCCACGAACCCACTTCAACGTGCTCATCGCTCTCACTCCTCAGGCCAATGCCTTTAGGTCACAGCACCGCAGACTTCGCGGCGCGCAGCAATCGATCGGACAATTCTCCTGGCCCCAACGCGCGAGCCAAAGCCAAACCACCGACCATCAAGGCCATGTCGGCCAAGGCTTTGTCGGTGTCTTCCGGGCTGGCCGCCAACTGCGCGACCATCATTTCCACATGCTCATTCAACGCCACGCGAAACGCGTCCGGCAGACGCCCCAACTCGCCGACAGAAGCCGGAATCGGGCAGGCTGACTCAGAGGAATCACGGTGTTTGCGCGACAGATAAAACGCAGCAACCAACGCGCGACGTTCTTCGCCGGTCAATTCGGCGTCCATATCGGCGATCAAGCCACGGCGATGACCGAGCAGTTGCTTGAACGCTTCCAGCATCATCGCGTCCTTGCTTTCGAAGTGCGCGTAGAAACCGCCGACGGTCAGGCCGGCCGCGCCCATCACTTCGCCCACGCTCGGTTCGGCCGGGCCGCGCTGAATCAGCGCTGCGCTGGCAGCCTTGAGGATGCGTTCGCGGGTTTGAGCTTTTTTATCGTTCATCGTTGCCTCCGAATATTACGACTAGAATATTATTCTCATAATAATTTTACGCAAGTCGTGGATGTGACCGCTGGTCTGAAGAACAGTTTGAAAGAAATAGGGGATTTGGCCAAACGCCAGACAAACAAAAGGGCCATTCAATAATTGAATGACCCTTATAAAATCCCGCAGAGCGGGTAATCGTGGCGTCCCCTAGGGGACTCGAACCCCTGTTACCGCCGTGAAAGGGCGGTGTCCTAGGCCACTAGACGAAGGGGACGCAAAACCTTCTATACAACTGATCAGTGCTGAGAGCTGATCGATTCAAGGCCGGTGTGGCCAGACCTTGAACTGTAAAATTGGTGGAGCTAAGCGGGATCGAACCGCTGACCTCCTGCATGCCATGCAGGCGCTCTCCCAGCTGAGCTATAGCCCCGGATTTTTCGCCTCGCGGCGGAGCGACATCTTGCAACATCGCTTCTGTAAAACTGGCGTCCCCTAGGGGACTCGAACCCCTGTTACCGCCGTGAAAGGGCGGTGTCCTAGGCCACTAGACGAAGGGGACGCAAACCCTTCTATACAACAGATCACCGCTGAGTGGTGATCGCTTCAAGGCCGGTGTGGCCAGACCTTGAAGTGTAAATTGGTGGAGCTAGACGGGATCGAACCGTCGACCTCTTGCATGCCATGCAAGCGCTCTCCCAGCTGAGCTATAGCCCCTCATCGCTGAGGACGGGGCGAATCTTAATGGCGCATCGGAAAGCTGTCAAACTTATTTTTAAAATATTTCAAAGTTTTTTGCCGACATAACAATCACTTACCGCCCTCCCCCTGCAAAACCGGGGTAGCGCCGAAGAGCCGGATCAAAAGATCGTCCGAACGCGGCTCGAACCTTCGGCAGCTCCTACGCAGGATCAAACAATTTTAGGCGATGCTGCCCAAGAGTTTTTCCCACTCCTTGTTTTCCTTCTTCGACACGCCGCCCAGCAAGTCGATCGCCTGGCGCAGACGGAAACGGGTCAGGTCCGGACCCAGGATTTCCATCGCATCGAGCACCGACACCGAACTGGCCTGGCCAGTGATCGAGGCGAACATCAGTGGCATGGCGTCACGCAGCTTCAGCTCCAGGGATTCGACCACCGCCTGAATCGTTGCGGTGATGCTGTCCTTCTCCCACTGACGCAGGCTTTCCAGCTTCCACAAGATCAACTGCATCAATTGACGCACCTGATCGCCCGACAGTTTTTTGGATTCAAACAGCTTGACGTCCGGGTTCACACCACCGGCGAAGAAGAAACCGGCCAGCGGTGCAACCTGGCTGAAGGTTTCAACCCGACCCTGCACGTGCGGCGCGATCTTCATCATGTATTCCGGGTTCAACGCCCATTTTTGCAGGCGCGAAGCGAACTCTTCCACCGGCAGATCACGCAGCCACTGGCCGTTGAGCCACGACAGTTTCTCGATGTCGAAAATCGGCCCGCCGAGGGAGACGCGGCTCAGGTCGAAGTTGTCGACCATTTCCTGCAGCGAGAACTTCTCGCGCTCGTCCGGCATCGACCAGCCCATGCGACCGAGGTAGTTGAGCATCGCTTCCGGCATGAAACCCATGCGCTCGTAGAACGTCACCGAGGTCGGGTTCTTGCGTTTGGACAGCTTGCTCTTGTCCGGGTTACGCAGCAGTGGCATGTAGCACAGCTCGGGTTGTTCCCAGCCGAAGTACTCATAAAGCAGGATCAGTTTCGGCGCCGAGGGCAGCCACTCTTCGCCACGCAGGACGTGGGTGATGCCCATCAGGTGGTCGTCGACCACGTTGGCCAGGAAGTACGTCGGCAGGCCGTCGGTCTTCATCAGCACTTGCATGTCCATACGATCCCACGGGATCTCGACGTCGCCACGCAGCATGTCCGGCACCACGCAAACGCCTTCGCTCGGCACTTTCATGCGGATCACATGCGGCTCGCCAGCGGCCAGGCGACGCGCGACTTCTTCCTTGGACAGCAACAGCGCACGGCCGTCGTAACGTGGGGTTTCGCCGCGGGCCATTTGCTCGGCGCGCATCTGGTCCAGCTCTTCGGCGGTGCAGAAACACGGGAAGGCGTGACCCATTTCGACCAGCTGCTGGCAGTACTTCTGATAGATATCGCCACGCTCGCTCTGACGGTAAGGACCGTGCGGGCCGCCAACATCCGGGCCTTCGCTCCAGTCGATACCCAACCAGCGCAGGGCGTCGAAAATCTGTTGTTCGGACTCGCGGGTCGAACGCAATTGGTCGGTGTCTTCGATCCGCAGGATGAACTCACCGCCGTGCTGCTTGGCAAAGCAGTAGTTGAACAAAGCGATGTAAGCGGTACCTACGTGGGGATCCCCGGTAGGCGATGGCGCGATGCGAGTGCGGACGGTGGTCATGGCAAGTCTCGAAATGAAGATAAAACAAAGGGCGAATGGTAACAGGCGTTGGCCGCCTGGCTCCAGTGAGCAGGGCATTTAAGCCAAGGTTGCGTCTACAACGCGCTCCAGCCTTGGTGAATGGCCGATTATCGGCCGATGGCATTTACCCATCATTCGCTGTATGCCAGATTTGACCACTGATAACTTTCCTTACAAATTCTCGACTACAGTCTGCCCATGCCTGCCCAACTCAAGCGTCGCCTGTTTATTTTTCTGTTGATCGTCCTGCTGGTTGCCGGGGGCTTTTTTGCCCAGTGGTTCTTCAAGGGGCGATTCTATGAAAGCACCGACAACGCTTATGTCCAGGGCGAGATCACCCGTGTGTCGAGTCAATTGGGCGCGCGCATCGATCAGGTGCTGGTGCAGGACAACCAGCACGTCGAGAAAGGTCAATTACTGATCAAGCTCGAAGGCGATGATTTCCACCTCGCCGTCGACCGCGCCAACGCCACCCTCGCCACCCGTGAAGCCGAACGCCTGCAAGCCCGAAGCAAGCTGACTCAGCAAGCCAGTCTGATCGCCGCCAGCGAGGCGCAAGTCGCGTCCAGCCAGGCCAGCCTCGGTCGTTCGCAGATCGATTTGTCTCGCGCGCAAACGCTGCGCAAACCCGGCTATGTCTCGGAAGAACGGGTGACCACCCTCTCCGCCGACAACCACATCGCCCGCTCGCAAGTGACCAAGGCTCAAGCGGACGCACAAAGTCAGCGCCAACAAATCAACTCACTGAGCGCCGAGATCAAACGACTCGACGCCATGATCGCCAACGCCAAAACCGATCTGGCCCAGGCCGAACTGAACCTGACCCGCAGCGAAATCCATGCACCCATCAGCGGCCTGATCGGCCAGCGCGCCGCCCGCGAAGGCCAGTATGTGCAGGCGGGTGCTTACTTGATGTCGATCGTGCCGGATCAGGACATCTGGATTCAGGCCAACTTCAAGGAAACCCAAATCGGCCACATGCAGCCTGGCCAAAAAGCCGAACTGACGTTCGATGCCTACAGCGACACGCCCATCGAAGCACGAGTCGATAGCCTGTTCGCCGCTTCGGGCGCGCAGTTCAGCCTGTTGCCGCCGGACAATGCCACCGGCAACTTCACCAAAGTCGTACAACGGATTCCGGTAAAACTGACCTTCGCCGCGAACAATCCGCTGCAAGGCAAGATTCGTCCGGGCATGTCGGTCACCGCCAAAGTGAACATCAAAGACGCCCCTGACGATGGCCGGTGATCAACTGATCCGCCCGGTCGGCGAACCGACCCGGCGGGACTGGATCGCGGTCATGAGCGTGATGCTCGGTGCATTCATGGCAGTGCTCGACATCCAGATCACCAACTCGTCGCTCAAGGATATTCAGGGCGCGCTGTCGGCGACTCTGGAAGAAGGCTCGTGGATTTCCACCTCGTACCTGGTGGCGGAAATCATCATGATCCCGCTGACGGCGTGGCTGGTGCAGTTGCTCTCGGCGCGGCGACTGGCGGTGTGGGTGTCCCTCGGATTTCTCGCTGCTTCCCTGCTCTGCTCCATGGCCTGGAGCCTGGAAAGCATGATCGTCTTCCGCGCCTTGCAGGGTTTCACCGGCGGTGCGCTGATCCCGCTGGCGTTCACCCTCACGCTGATCAAACTCCCCGAACACCACCGAGCCAAAGGCATGGCGATGTTTGCCATGACCGCAACGTTCGCGCCCTCTATCGGCCCGACCCTCGGTGGTTGGTTGACCGAGAATTGGGGCTGGGAATACATCTTCTACATCAACATTCCGCCGGGCCTGATCATGATCGCCGGTCTGATGTACGGCCTGGAGAAGAAAGAAGCCCACTGGGAACTGCTGAAAAGCACCGACTACCTGGGCATTCTCACGCTGGGCGTCGGCCTCGGTTGTTTGCAGGTGTTTCTAGAGGAAGGCCATCGCAAGGACTGGCTGGAGTCGAGCCTGATCGTGACCCTGGGCAGCATCGCGCTGGTCAGCCTGATCACCTTTGTGATCGTGCAGACGTCCAAGCCCAACCCGCTGATCAACCTCGGCATCCTGCGCAATCGCAACTTTGGTTTATCGAGTATTTCCAGTGTCGGGATGGGTGTCGGATTGTACGGCTCGATCTACCTGTTGCCGCTGTACCTGGCGCAGGTCCAGAACTACAACGCCCTGCAGATCGGCGAAGTGATCATGTGGATGGGCGTGCCGCAGCTGTTTTTGATACCGCTGGTGCCGAAGCTGATGAAGTACGTCTCGCCGAAATGGCTTTGCACGCTGGGTTTCGGGCTATTTGGCTTGGCGAGTTTTTCATCGGGGGTGTTGAACCCGGACTTCGCCGGGCCGCAGTTCAATCAAATCCAGATCATCCGCGCGCTGGGCCAGCCGCTGATCATGGTGACCATCTCGTTGATCGCCACGGCGTACATCCTGCCGCAGGACGCGGGTTCGGCGTCGAGCCTATTCAACATCCTGCGCAACCTCGGCGGCGCGATTGGCATCGCCCTCCTCGCCACGTTGCTGGATGCGCGAACCAAGACTTACTTTGATTATTTACGTGAAGCGCTTGTGCCGACCAACCCGCAGGTGGCCGAGCGCATGGCGTCGCTGACGGATCGGTTTGGCAGTGAGACGGCCGCGCTGGGCAAGCTCAGCGAAATTGCGCATCAGCAGGCGTCGATCATGGCTTACAACGATGCGTTTCACTTTGTCGGGATCGCGCTGGGGATCAGCATGCTGGCGGTGTTGCTGACCAAGGCGTTGCCGGCGGGACTCAAGGCTGGCGAAGCACACTAATTGATATTTGTAGCGCCCGTACTGGCCTCTTCGCGGGCAAGCCCGCTCCCACAGGGTCTGTGGGTGGACACAAATTGTGTGACCACCCTCATCATTGTGGGAGCGGGCTTGCTCGCGAAGAGGCCGGTTCAGGCGCAGCAAATCAAACAGTGATCAACCGATCCCGCAACTTGCCAATCTCGTCGCGCATCTGCGCCGCTGCTTCGAACTCCAGGTCGCGGGCGAGCTGGTACATTTTCTCTTCCAGCGCCTTGATACGCTTGGCGATCTCGCCCGGCGAACGCAATTCTGCTTCGTACTTGGCGCTTTCCTCGGCGGCCTTGGCCATGCCTTTGCGCTTCTTGCTACGCGAACCCGGCACGGTGGCGCCTTCCATGATGTCGGCAACGTCCTTGAACACGCCCTTGGGCGTGATGCCATTGGCCAGGTTGAAGGCAATCTGCTTGTCGCGACGACGCTCGGTTTCGCCGATCGCCCGCTCCATGGAACCGGTGATGCGATCGGCATAGAGAATCGCCCGACCATTGAGGTTGCGCGCCGCCCGGCCGATGGTCTGGATCAGCGAGCGCTCGGAACGCAGGAAGCCTTCCTTGTCCGCATCGAGGATCGCCACCAGCGAGACTTCCGGCATGTCCAGGCCTTCACGCAGCAGGTTGATCCCCACCAACACATCGAAAGTGCCCAGACGCAGATCGCGGATGATTTCTACCCGCTCCACGGTGTCGATGTCCGAGTGCAGGTAACGCACCCGCACGCCGTGGTCGGCCAGGTAATCGGTCAAGTCTTCAGACATGCGTTTGGTCAGGGTGGTGACCAGCACCCGCTCTTCCAGCGCCACGCGCTTGCCGATCTCCGAGAGCAGATCGTCGACCTGGGTCAACGCCGGACGGATTTCGATTTGCGGGTCCACCAGACCAGTTGGACGCACCAGCTGCTCGACCACACGACCGGCATGCTCTGCTTCGTAATTGCCCGGGGTTGCCGAGACAAAGATCGTCTGCGGGCTGATGTTTTCGAATTCGTCGAAACGCATCGGTCGGTTATCCAACGCGGACGGCAGACGGAAACCGTATTCCACCAGCGTCTCTTTACGCGAACGGTCGCCCTTATACATGGCGCCGACCTGCGGCACGCTGACATGGGATTCGTCGATCACCAGCAAGGCGTCGGCCGGCAGGTAGTCAAACAGAGTCGGTGGCGCCTGCCCGGATTCGCGACCGGACAAGTAGCGCGAGTAGTTTTCGATACCGTTGCAATAACCCAGCTCAAGGATCATCTCCAGGTCGAAACGGGTGCGTTGCTCCAGGCGCTGGGCTTCCACCAGTTTATTGTTGGAGCGCAAGTATTCCAGGCGTTCCTGCAACTCGACCTTGATCCCTTCAACGGCATCCAGCAGGGTTTCTCTCGGGGTGACATAGTGGCTTTTCGGATAGAACGTGAAACGCGGCAGCTTACGAATCACTTCGCCAGTCAGCGGATCGAAGGCCGACAGGCTCTCCACTTCGTCATCGAACAGCTCGATGCGGATCGCTTCGAAATCGGATTCCGCCGGATGGATATCGATCACGTCGCCACGCACCCGGAAGGTCGCACGGGCAAACTCCATGTCGTTGCGCGTGTACTGCAAGTCTGCCAGGCGACGCAGCAACGCACGCTGATCGAGCTTGTCGCCGCGATCCACGTGAAGAACCATCTTCAAATAAGTTTCCGGACTGCCCAGACCGTAGATGCACGACACCGTGGTGACGATGATCGCGTCTTTGCGCTCCAGCAGCGCCTTGGTCGCAGACAATCGCATCTGCTCGATGTGATCGTTGATCGAGGCGTCTTTCTCGATGAACGTATCCGATGACGGCACGTAGGCTTCGGGCTGGTAGTAGTCGTAGTACGAAACGAAGTATTCGACGGCGTTGTTCGGGAAGAACGCCTTGAACTCACCGTACAACTGCGCGGCCAAGGTTTTGTTCGGCGCCAGCACCAGGGTCGGACGCTGAATCTGGGCGATCACATTGGCGATGCTGAAAGTCTTGCCCGAGCCGGTCACACCGAGCAACGTCTGGTGCGCCAGCCCGGCTTCGATGCCCTCGACCATCAGGCGGATGGCTTCCGGCTGATCGCCGGCGGGCTCGAAGCGGGTGACTAGCTGGAATTCAGACATGAAATACCTCTCGGTTTTCGAAGCAGGAGTCGCGCCTGTCCGGGTGAACCGGGCAGCAACGGGAAAGACCGCAAACGACCGATGTCGCCCGAGGAAAAAACTGGATTGTGCTCAATGTGGAGCCGATTGCCATCGCTTTCAAGGCAAACGTCCTACATCGGGTAAAACCTCTGACGATGCCAATCGACTAACGGTCGAGAAATAATCGGAAAAACTTACCGCAAAAGCCGAATCGTCTGTCGCCATCAATCGCAGATGGCCTCTATACTAGCTCCCCGTTTGTGCACCGCTCTAGTGCATTCGGCTGGAGCGCGACACGTCCCTCCACTTTCCATTCAGAGCCGCCGCAAAATGAGCCTGTTCTCCGCTGTCGAAATGGCACCACGCGATCCAATCCTGGGCCTCAACGAAGCATTCAACGCCGATACCCGTACCAACAAGGTCAACCTGGGGGTCGGTGTTTACTGCAACGAGGAGGGGCGAATTCCACTCCTGCGCGCCGTTGTCGAAGCCGAGACGATTCGCGTCGCTCAACACGCTTCCCGTGGCTACTTGCCAATCGACGGTATTGCCGCCTACGACCAGGCCGTGCAAAAACTGCTGTTTGGCAATGACTCGCCACTGATCGCCGCTGGCCGCGTCATCACCACCCAGGCCGTTGGCGGTACTGGGGCGCTGAAAATCGGTGCCGACTTCCTCAAGCAACTGCTGCCGAATGCCGTGGTGGCGATCAGCGACCCGAGCTGGGAAAACCACCGCGCGCTGTTCGAAACGGCCGGTTTCCCGGTGCAGAACTATCGCTATTACGACGCCGCCACCCACGACGTGAACCGTGCTGGCTTGCTGGAAGACTTGAACGCCCTGCCGTCCGGCTCCATCGTTGTCCTGCACGCGTGCTGCCATAACCCGACCGGTGTGGACCTGAGCCCGGCGGACTGGAACAACGTGCTGGAAGTCGTGAAAGCCAAAGGTCACGTACCGTTCCTCGACATGGCCTACCAGGGCTTTGGCGATGGCATCGATGAAGACGCCGCTGCCGTGCGTCTGTTCGCTGAATCGGGCCTGACCTTCTTCGTCTCCAGCTCGTTCTCCAAATCGTTCTCGCTGTACGGCGAGCGCGTGGGCGCCCTGTCGATCGTCAGCGAATCGAAAGAAGAAAGCGCGCGCGTGCTGTCGCAAGTCAAGCGCGTGATCCGCACCAACTACTCCAACCCGCCGACCCACGGTGCAAGCATCGTCGCCGCTGTACTGAACAGCCCGGAACTGCGTGCCCAGTGGGAAGAAGAACTGGCTGAAATGCGTCTGCGGATTCGCGGCATGCGCATTCAGATGGTCGACATGCTGGCGAAAAATGCTCCGCAGCGCGACTTCAGCTTCGTCGGTCGTCAGCGTGGCATGTTCTCTTACTCCGGCCTGACGGTTGAGCAAGTGACGCGCCTGCGCAGCGAGTTCGGCATCTACGCTTTGGACACCGGTCGTATCTGCGTGGCCGCGTTGAACCAGAGCAACATCGACGTCGTGACCAAGGCCATCGTTGCGGTGATCTGAATCGTCGAGTGGTAAAAAACGGGAAGCCCTTGGGCTTCCCGTTTTATTTGCCTCAGATAATTCCCAGCGCAGCGAACGACCGCTCTAGACTGCACACATATTAAATGTGGGAGCTGGCTTGCCTGCGATAGCGGCCAGCCAGCCAACATCAATGCTGAATGTGATGGCCTCATCGCGGGCAAGCCCGCTCCCACAGGTTTTATGTACATCCGAATTCTTACGAGAACCCACATGAAAAACGATGACCTACGCGCCGACCGCGATGAGCTGGACCACTTCGTGCCTCGTACCCCGGCCAAACGCAGTAACAATCTGGTGATGCAAGTCGCTGCCGGCGTGTTTCTCGGCGGCCTGGCCTTGTGGCTGGTGCAACTGGCCGCAACCATGCTGTACGCCAAACTGGCGCTCGCTACAGTGACCTTCGGCGGTTAAGCCAATTCGGTCGCGCGCTGGCTGGCAGCGTCGTCATAGGCGACGTAGAGCGATTCGGCGACCTGGCTTTTGATGGCCTTGGTGCTTTCCAGGCCCAGGACAAACCCTTCGGCCTTGCCACCAGCACGGTTCAATTCATCAGCGGTACTGGCCTGAGTGATTGCGTCGAACAGTTTTTCGGCGTGAGGGCCGACGCCTTTGGGCAGGCTGATTTGAGCGATGCTCATGCGAACACCCCGTTGTGGCGAGGTGTGGTGATTGGGTGATTCATGGCGCGTACCTTTTCGGCGAATGGCCGGCAGCGCGTGTAACCACTTCCGGGCGGCCATGGTAGACCTCTGAGGCGATTCTGGTAACCGCCCACGGTCGATAAACCACCACCCGTCCCCATGAACCCGTCAAATTACTAACAGGTGCTTGACTTCTCTTTTTGAATCAGTAACATACACGCCATTCCGCGATAGCTCAGTTGGTAGAGCAAGTGACTGTTAATCACTGGGTCCCTGGTTCGAGTCCAGGTCGTGGAGCCAGACAAGCAATATCGAAAAGCCCCTGAATCGAAAGGTTCAGGGGCTTTTTTGTGGCTGACGGAAAAACAAAAAAAACCGATCTGTCTCTTCAACAGATCGGCCTTTTTCAGCGAGTGTCGGCGTCAGACATGCTCACTACTTTTCGCATGCACCGTCCGCGGCTCTGCGTGCTCATGGTCCGCCTCCACCACCGGAATCTCATTCCCGTCACAGTCACGCAGCTTGCCTTCGCTGAAATAATCCCCTTCGCGCAGCGCCGCCAGATCCTGATAACGCAGCACCCGCTCAGTACCGGCCGCGAACACCGACTGCTGATCGGAGTTACCGGCAGTGAGGTGGTTGAAGGTCAGGTTAAGCACGATGGCCATGATCGCCGACGAGCTGATGCCCGAGTGGAAGATCGTGGCGAACCAGCTTGGGAAGTGGTCATAGAAGTTCGGCGCAGCGATGGGGATCATGCCGAAGCCGATGGAGGTAGCGACGATGATCAGGTTGACGTTGTTGCGGTAGTCGACCTTGGACAGCGTACGAATACCGCTGGCGGCCACGGTGCCGAACAGCACGATACCGGCGCCACCGAGGACTGAAGTCGGTACAGCGGCGATGACCCGGCCCATAAACGGCAGCAAACCGAGGATCACCAGGAACAAACCGCCGGTAGCTACTACGAATCGACTCTTGATCCCGGTCACCGCCACCAGCCCGACGTTCTGGGCGAACGCGCTTTGGGTGAAGGAACCGAAGATCGGCGCGATCATGCTCGACAGCATGTCGGCGCGCAGGCCGTTGCCCAGGCGTTTGGAGTCGACCTTGGTGCCGATGATTTCACCCACCGCCAGAATGTCAGCCGAGGTTTCCACCAGGGTCACCATGACCACAATGCACATCGACAGGATCGCGGCGAAGTGGAAGGTCGGCATGCCGAAGTGGAACGGCGTCGGGAAGCCAAACATCGGACCTTGAGTGACGGACGAGAAGTCCGCCATGCCAAGGAACACCGCGATCACCGTGCCGATAACCATCGCCAGCAGGATCGACAAGCGCGAGATGGTCGCGCTGCCGATCTTGCTCAACAGCAGCACCAGCACCAGCGTCACCGCCGCCAGACCGATGTTCGCCATGCTGCCGAAGTCCGGGGCATGGCTGTTGCCGCCCATGGCCCAGCGTGCAGCGACTGGCATCAGCGTCAGGCCGATGGTGGTGATCACAATGCCCGTGACCAGCGGCGGGAAAAACCTGGTGATTCGCGAGAACACCGGCGTGATCAGCAGGCCGATCAACGACGCGGCAATCACCGCCCCGAGAATCGATTGAAACCCGCCCTCCCCGCCACTGCTGACAATCGCCACCATTGTCGCGACGCCAGAGAACGACACGCCCTGTACCAGCGGCAATTGGCAGCCGAAAAACGGTAAGCCCAGGGTTTGCAGCAATGTCGCCAGCCCCCCTGCAAACAATGAAGCAGCAATCAACAAACCGATGTCCGCTGGCGAGAGCCCGGCCGCCTGGCCGATGATCAAAGGCACCGCGACGATGCCGCCGTACATGGTCAGAACGTGTTGCAGGCCGTAAGCCATATTCGCGCCGATCCCGAGATTCTCGTCCTCAGGCCGTTGGTGTGAAACATGGGGCGTTTTCATGGTTGGGGGGTTCCCTGGTTTTTGTTATGCGCACACTGTATGCAAGACTCAGGACAAATGTCTATAGAGTTGTATACAACTAACCAGTCAGATTATGGACACATGGCCATTCCAAGCCCGCGAGACTCATCGTCGGCAAGCCCCTTGAAACCAAAACCTCCCGGCAACATGACGCAAGGCAAGACGTGCACTACCTTGATAGAGGTACGCTCTCACTGAGACCACGATAGGAAATCGACATGAGCAAGGCTGACCAACTCGTCGCGAAACTGAAGCAAACCCAGCAGTCCAGTGCCGACACGACACACTGTGCCGATCAGCAGATCGACAGCTGGCCTGCACAGGTTTACGACCTGTACCACCTCATCGAAGCCTGGCTGGCGCCGCTCAGCGAAGCCGGGCTGAACATTCGGCGAGTGCCGACGCACGTCTTCGAGCGTCATCCTGACGGGGCGACCTACGACTACGCCATCGATCAGTTACTGATTGAAGGCAACCACCACAG
Source organism: Pseudomonas sp. PDM25 (assembly GCF_019219045.1). Taxonomy (NCBI): domain Bacteria; kingdom Pseudomonadati; phylum Pseudomonadota; class Gammaproteobacteria; order Pseudomonadales; family Pseudomonadaceae; genus Pseudomonas; species Pseudomonas sp. PDM25. The sequence continues at coordinate 323,457 of NZ_JAHUWL010000007.1, read as the reverse complement.
CATCACCTTCGACCCCGTCGCTCGTTTCACCGAGGATGGTGCCGGGCGGGTCGAGATCCGCACCCAAGGAAAGGCACTCTCGATGCTGCGAACCGTGAGCGAACACGGCGAGACACAGTGGTGGCTGCAGGCGATCGATCAATCCGGGCAACAACCGGATGCGATCGCCATGACCGAAGACACCCTGCTTTCGGTGGTGCAGGAGGGGCTGGAGCTGTGAGGTTCAGGGCTGTTGAATCAGCCCTTCGATAACTCGGCGCAACGCCGCCTCCCGCGGCACCCGAATGTCGAATTCGCTGCGCAACAAACCCATCAATTCATCCACATCCGCCACCTGCCGCCGTTCAGTCTCACGACCGATCCGATGAATCGCAAAACTGCCGTTGTTCAGCGTGCGGCGCCACCCTTCCCCGGTGCGCGCCACCATTAACTGTCTGGCGAACGACGATTCGGGGTGAGTCGAGACGTACCAGTTGCCAACGGCGTAATCGATGTCTTCCTGGCGCTGCAAATCGAAAATGTACATCGCCCGCCATTCGCCGCCGACGTTGGCGCGCAGGGTGTAGCCATCCTCGTGCTGCTCGATGCGATAGGGTTCGTGGGGCGTGAGCTGTTCAGCCGGGGTATCGAGCATCAGCGGTGCGGTGGGCACCATGCCGCCGAAGCCGACGTCGGTGATGTAGCGCACGCCGTCCAGGGTCACCAGGCTCAAGCGGTGCGTACGGGCGGTCCACGCGCCTTCGGGCTGGCCCATGACCACTCGGCCGGAGATGCCGCGAGCGTCGAAGCCCAGCGCCTGGAGCAAGGCCAGGAACAGGTTGTTGAGTTCGTAGCAGTAACCGCCGCGACCGTCGTGCAGGACCTTTTGCTCGATGGACGGCAAGTCGATGAGCACCGGTTGCCCCGACAACGTGCTGAGGTTTTCGAACGGGAAGGCGCCGGTGTGGCGCAGTTGAAGTTGGCGCAGGGTGTCCAGGGTCGGCGCCGGAGGCGCATCGAAGCCCAGGCGCTGCAGATACAACGCAAGATTGCTCAGCTGTGGCTCGCTCATTGCTCAGTCCTTATGCAGGGGCCGGATTTCTCCGCCGATGGGCGCCATGTATAAGGGAAAAAGCGGGTCGACCGACAATTGATTTAGCCAATCGCCACCCACTTCAATCTCAACGCCGCTTGCGCGAACTCAATCGAATCCATGCCGGCGCATGATCACTCGCGTGGGGCTCGTTGCGAACCCAGGCATCGACACCGGCCTCCTGCAGATAAGGACTCAGTGCCGGGTTAAGCAAAAGATGATCGATGCGCAACCCGGAGTTTTTTTGCCAGTGCTGGCGAAAATAATCCCAGAAGGTATAGAGCCGATCCTCTGGATACAGATGGCGCAAGGAGTCGGTCCAGCCCTGGGCCAGCAGGCGCTGATAACACTCGCGGCTTTCAGGTTGCAGCAACGCATCCTTCAGCCAGGATCGCGGGTTGTAGATGTCGAGATCGGTGGGCACCACGTTGTAGTCACCGGCCAGCACCACGGGATGTTCACTGGCCTGAAGCGTCTGCGCGTAGTGGATCAGTCGTTCGAACCACGCCAGCTTGTAATCGAACTTCGGCCCCGGCTGCGGGTTGCCGTTGGGCAGGTACAGGCAGCCCACCAGAATCCCGTGCACGGCAGCCTCCAGATACCGGCTATGGGTGTCGCTGTCATCGCCCGGCAGACCTCGACGACTCTCCAGCGGCTGCGCATCCCGCGCCAGAATCGCCACGCCGTTCCACGAAGATTGACCTTGCCAGAGCGCGCCGTATCCTGCGGCCTCAAGCTCGGCGGCGGGGAATGCACTGTCGACTGACTTGAGTTCCTGCAAACACGCAATGTCCGGCTGCTCGCGCTCAAGCCAGGCGAGCAAGTTCGGCAGTCTGGCGCGCATGCCGTTGACGTTGAATGTCGCGATTTTCAGGTTCTTCATGGGCCAACGCTCGCAACGCAGGGTCGATGTCCAGTTGTGACCAGAGGTGCGCCCCGGCAGTTGCCTCTACGAGCGAAACAGGCGACTAAAGGCACGCCCCTACACTGAAAACTCGTCATGCGATGCCTTCAGCAAAGACAGCAACGCCAGTTTTTCCATCGGCCGACTCAAGTAGAAACCCTGCACCTCATGGCACTGGTCCGAGACCAGGAAGTCCAGTTGCTCCAGGGTCTCGACGCCCTCTGCCGTCACGGTCAGGCCCATGGCTTTGCCTAGGTTGATGATCGCCTGCACCACGGCCCGGTCATTGCCGCCGCCGCTCATGGACGAGATGAAACGCTTGTCGATCTTGATCCCGTCGAACGGGTACGTGCGCAAGTAACCCAGGGACGAATAGCCGGCCAATCGACGGCCGCTGCCCTGTAATTGCACGCAACACCCGCGTACCTTTTAATGCCGAGAATGCCTGCTCATGGACACACTGGCCACTCGTCAACCAACCGGCACCACGCGCTCTGTCCATCACCCCCACATCAGGTAACGACTCATCTTTGGAGACGCACCATGATGAGCATCAAAATGACTTCGCTGTTACTGGCTGGAGTGCTGTGCACCCTGTCCGTCGGTATTTTTGCAGCCTCAGGCGATGGCGCTGATGCGACCGGCACCCGATCGGGCTCAATCGGCGGCTCGACCATGGCGCCCAACAATAACCCTGACCAACCCTCGAGCGACCATAGCGCTAACGGCAGCAATAGCGGATCGGACTCGTCGGGTGGCGGAAATGGTGGCAATGCCGGGAACAGTGGCTCTGGCGCGGGGGGTGGCACGGGCGCGGCGGGCGGTGGAACGGGTGGTGCCGGCGGCGGGACGGGCAGCTGGACGCGTAAAAGCAGCCGATGATCGTCGGCTGCTTTTGGGTCTGAAACGCGGAATTAGGTTGGCTTGACCGGCGGAGGATTCCACTTGCCGTTCAACACCTCGGGCTTGGGCCCATACAAACGCATGGTCAGGTTGAACCCGCCCTTCGGTGCCGGCAGCCAATTGGCTTCAAGATCCTTGCCAGGGTTTTCGTGCTGGAAGTAGATATCCAGCGAACCGTCAGCATTGGTCTTGAATGGCATCCAGCTACTGAGTGCAAAGCGGTTGAGCGCATTGCCGACCTGGAAACCCTCGGGGTCGTACAAGGTGATCGACCAGAAAGCGTTTACCGGCGGCGTTTCACCCTTGTCGAAATGCAGCACGTACTTGTTCGCGCCATCGAGTGGCTTGCCTTCGACATCGCCGATGTTCAGCGGATAAATCGCATCCTCGGGCAAGTTGGCGCCGAGCCCGATCTGCGCAACGATCGCGCGTTTGAGGTAGTAGTTGCCGTAGACGCCCATGGTGTCGGTGTTCATCGACCAGCCATTGACCACGCGAGCGAGGGTGGGAACCTTCCACGTCATCAGCGCCTGCGCGTCCTCGGGTACGGTCTGAAGCGCTGCTTTGATTTCAGGGTCCAGCGCATCCATGTTGAAGGATTTTCCGGGCTCGATACCGATGCGCGTCATCTGCGCCAGGATCGGTTGATCGCTGATGTGCGCAGGGTGCACCTTGAGCAATTCGGCGGCGTAGGCGAAGTAGTCAGCCGCCGACATTGCGTCGACCTGGATCTTTGGCGGGGTCTTCATGTCCACGGCCGGGTCAATGTTCACGCTGACCGGCTCGGCGCTTTTACCCAGCCGGGACAACGGTGTCACGGTGTAGCCAGCCTGAATTTTGTGCACCGCCGCGTAGTCCGCAGCGCCGTCGGTCTTGGTGCGGCCAATGACCCAGACAAAGGGCGTGGGCGCCGGCAGATGGTTCAGTCCGGCAGGCACCGTCCCGGTCCAGCCCGGCGGTGTCACCAGAAACTGCCCCGCCTGGGTGCCCGTGGTGCGCCAGCCCGGTGAGGCGAATACATCGGTCCACATGTCGAGCATCGGCAGCAAGTAAAAACGCCCGGCCGTATCGGGCGCTGCGATCACCAGCGGTTCTTCGGTCAAATCCAGCCAGGCAATGGAATACAAGGTGTCGAAGTTCGAGCGCACCACCCCTTTGAAATTTGCAGGTGGATACTGCGGCACGCTGACAAACATATTCATCGGACCTTTACCGAACTCCTTGCCCGGTTCGATGTTGGTGAATTGCTTACGGGTAATGTCCATGGTCAACAGTGGGTAAAAATAAACGTAGGCATCCACGCCGATGGCGTGTGCTTCTTCGGCTGTGACTTTCGATTGGGCATGGCTCGCGAGCGGAAAGATGGCGCAGGCTGCAACGGTTAGAGCAACGGCTGTCAATGCTTGAGTAATCAACATTTTGACGATCATCCGTGCGGTGGGGAGACCTGCCGGGATTGGCAGCGTTACCGCAACTCTAGACGATCAAGTGAAGGGGATCTGACAGGCAGACAGCCGGCTGGCCGGGGTGTTGCGCGGGTGAAACACCCTCGATAGACACCTCAACGATCCGAACGCAGCAGTGCATCGACACCACCTTCCATCGACAGCACCGCCGAGCGGTTTCGCCCCGAATGCTTGGCTTGATACAGCGCCGCATCCGCACGTTCGATGAACACTTCCATGCTGTCCCGCCCCGTCGGTACAAACGAATAACAACCCAGACTGACCGTCACGAAGCCCGTGGGTGAACCGCTGTGGATGATGTTCTTGTCCATGACGCTGCGACGGATCTGCTCGGCAATCACCAGCGCGCCGTGAATATCGGTGTCGGGCAACAACACCGCAAACTCCTCTCCGCCGTAGCGCACGGCCAGATCGGCTTTTCGATGGCAGCACCCCTTCACCGCCCGCGCCACTTCAGCCAGGCAATGGTCCCCTGCCACGTGGCCGTAAGCGTCGTTGTAGCGCTTGAAGTAATCGATATCGAGCATGATCAGGCTCAGTGAACTCGACTGCCGGGCGCCTCGGCTGAACTCGATGTCCAGCGCGCCCTCGAACAGCCGGCGATTGCCCAGGCCGGTCAGGCTGTCGTGGGTCGCGATCAGCTTCAACGCTTCCTTTGCCTTGCGCAAATCCGCCTCGACCTGTTCGCCGACACGCACCTGATAAAGGAACATCCAACCGAACAGCCCCACGCCCAACACCACCAGGGCAACGATGACTGAGGAGCGAAATGCCGTGTCGTACCAATCCTTGAGAATCGCTTCCCTGGACGAGGCGGCAGACACGACCAACGGATAAGCGTCGAGCTGACGGTAGCCATACAACCGCACAACACCATCGACCAGCGAGCTGAACATCGCGTTACCGGAAGGCGCGTCGGGCAGCAATTTCTCGAAGATCTCGCTCTTGGCCAGTGATGTGCCAATCTGCGACTCCACGAACGGCCGTCGCGCCAGCAGCGTTCCGTCGGTCAATCCCAAAAACATCGAACCGTTGTCATCAATGCTGAAGCTTTTGAAGAACTGATCGAAGTACGCCATCTTGATACCGGCCAACAAGACGCCCTCGAAATTGCCATTCTTGTCGTTCACACGCTTGGATATCGGGATGATCCATTCGCCATTTTCCCGACTGCGAATCGCCGGCCCGATGTGCGCCTGGGAGGAGACGTTCTGCTGGTGGAACTTGAAATAATCGCGATCCCCCACACCCGGTCCGCGTGGCAGTTCGTCGAAAGAGGTAACGACCCACTGCCCTTTTTGGTCGAACAGAAATATCCCGTGCAATTGATTCAGCGCCTGCACCCGCCGGGCGAATGTTTTCTGCAAGCGTGCCTTTTGGGGCGCGCCGAAACCGTCAGCCTGAATCCAGTCGGCCAGACTGGTCAGCACCAGATCGGCTTGCATGAAGGTGTCTTCGGCCTGCTGCGCCATGGCCCGCGTCAGGTTTGATGACGCCACTTGCGCCAAGGCCAGATCATGCCGGCGCGACTGCTCCAGTTGCAGGTACAGCAAACCGCACAGGCTCAGGCACACGACCGCAATAAACAGTACCGCTGCTTTGCGCAGAGGTAACCGTTTCAACGTGACGCCGGTGGCGTTGTGCGGATCGTGCGCAGGGATAGGCAAAAGCTCGTCCTGTAAGGGTAAGGCATGGGTAACACCCCAAAACCCTTATTTTTTTTGAGCTTAGTCTACGGGGGGGTATGGGGCAAATGTCCTTTGGCTAGCCGCCGCATCGCACGGTGCATATGCGCCCGGACACTTTCTGCATCCCCCCGGCGCATTAGCACACTGTGTGCACCGACCTGTCCGAATTGCCACCGGCCGAGTTGGCATTGATCAGCCGCAAGGGAGCGCTGACCGGGTTGCAACAGACGTTGGTGGAGTTTTTGCGGGGGGAATCAGGAACTGTAGGGAATCAATAAGGGGGTTCAGCAAGCCCCCATTCTCGAGGGCGGCCTCGAGGGCGCCCATTTCAATAAAGTACGAACAACCTTTAGATCAACTTGTCGATCTCTTCCAGCGTCACTCGGGGAATGAGTTCATCTGGAATCCTTGAAGAATTGGACAGGCTGTAGACCTGAAAATCTTCATCCACAACGTACTTCGACAAGATCTCGAAGGACGGCAGGATTCTCGTATAAAAATGCTGATCGAGCATGCATGGCGACGCGACCGTGTCGGCCCCTTCGTAAAAACGGCTTACAGACTGATTCAAGTCGACGCCAACCAGAAACACCTTGGTAAACCCCACGTGATACGCAATTTGCAAAGCCAGATAAGCCACGGTACGGGCATCAAAAAAACCGCGTTTAAGGTTCTTGCTGAAGCCAAGGGTTCTATTGCGGCCATTTCCGAGTTTGCGACTTCTGACGAGTTCTTTATCGGCCCTGAACACCAGGTCAGTCCAGGAGAGCTTGGGTGCTCGACCGAGTAAATACAGCTCGCCCTCAGGCGCTACTGTCGTATGCCAAATGTGCTCTTGCCACAGTGCAACCCGTTGACTGATGCGCATGGCCTCTGAAAACAGTTCGGGTTGCTGTCGGGAAAAGCCTTGATCCGTACAGGCATAAAAGAACGGCTTGATACCTGTCCCGGAGAACATGGAAATGGCGCCGTTCATCGTGATCATCGGAACGTCTGCAAACTTTTCCAGCGGAAAATCTTTAGCTGACGCCCCCGAGGCGATGATAAACACGGCACCTTTTTGGATGTTGCGGCACTCATCGAGGTCATGCACATCAAGCATACCTGTGTTGAGTGCCGGTTTTTTTTGCGCAACATCCATCTTCAATTTCCTATTCCTTTACATCGATGATCGGTGACTATTTTGCATTGTGATAGTTTTCAACGGGTGAGCCAACCTTTTGGCTTCACCAACCCCGGAATCTGCGACGGAGCGCAAAGGTTGATGCAGAGCGCTTGCATCGCTGGTGCATCGATGACCTGACCGTTACATACGGATAGCAAGTCCCGCTTCCTTCACGGCCATTGCCGGTTTTGCCCCGTTGCAACAGCGGAAGTTCCTGCTCGTCGCACATCCAGAACAGGCAATTCCGAAGGCAGATTCAATCCCCGCAGTACCGCGGAATCGTAGCCGTATACATCCGGTTTAAACATCACTCGACCATCGCTACTCAGGTCCACCGTCCAGTAAGCCAACAGCACCGGCACCTTGACGGGAAGCCTGATGTTTTCGGTCTTGCCATTAGCCAACTGGGCCTGTATTCCGGCGCTGTTCCAACGAACCGGGTCGTTGAACAGCAGTTCAACTAACTGCAGTGGGTTCTCCACGCGTATGCAGCCTGAACTGGTGGCTCGACGCGATTGCGCAAACAGTTCGCGATGCGGCGTGTCGTGGAGGTAAATCGAATATTCATTGGGAAACCGAATGGCCACCTGCCCGAGTGAGCCGTCCGGGCCTGCATCCTGTCGCAGCGTGATACCGCGCGCATTATTCCAGTCGACGGTCGCTGGATCGAGCACATTCCCCTCTCGATCAAGCGCTCTTATCCGGTTGGCCGCAAGGTAGCCGGGATCTCTTTGAATCTTCGGCAGCATGTCTTTGACGAGGATGGTCGGCGGCACGGTCCAGGTGGGGTTGAACGTCACATAAGTAATCTCGGATTGAAACACCGGCGTACTGCGGAACGGCTTACCGACCTGAACCCGGGAACGCCATATCGCCTTACCGTCGCGATAAAACGCCACCTTGTAACCCGCAATATCAACGATGACAAAAGTGCCCTGAAGTTTGTACAGCAACCAACGCGCACGCTCCATGTTCACCCGAACCTGGTCTATCCGCGCCTCTACGGGCACATTCAACGCAGCTAGTGTCGCGGCCCCCGCCACGCCATCCGCCCCCAGGTATTGCTCGGCCTGATACTTTTTCACCGCTGCAGTGACGCTGTCGTCGTAATCAGTGCGTGGCTTTTTTGATGGGGCCAGATAACCACCTGCCACCAAACGTGCTCGCAACTGCGCGACAGAGGCGTCATCCATGCCTGGCTTGAGCGACTGGCCTTCGGCAATCTTCGGCCAGCCGCCCGCGTCCCGAACCTTGCGCAGTTGCGCCAGGCCCACGCGCAGGCTGCGGTAAACCGCTTCTTGTGGCGGAGCTTCGGCGAAAGCGCGCGCCACGTCATGAGCATCGAGCGCGGCGAACAAGTTATTCATGTCACCACGAGGATCGGCGCCGACGGGGTCGAAGTTCCAATGGATGTCCAGACGCGAAGGGTCAACCTTGCCGCGCCGCAATTGCAGCAGCGCGGTGACAAAGGTCCGGGTGGCCGCGATATCGAATGCCGCCCGTTGCGCCACCGTCGGCTCTGCTGCCTGCATCGACGCTCTGGCCTTCGCCAACTCATCAATATGAAAGTCCGCGGGGTCCAACCCATCGGCCTGGGTCTCGCTCAGGCTTTTCAATAACTGGATGACATCGCTGTCGTTCGCCCAAGCCGAGCGGTAACCCCGATGCATGTAAAAATCCATGACCACACGACTCGGATCCACCCGTCGATAGCCACGGGAAGTGAGCAAGGGTGGAAACGATGAACTCAATGGCTCAAATGCCGCCTGAATCGTTTGAGCGACGTAATCGTCAGGTGCCGCGCCAGCTCTGCTGATGACGGCAGATACCGCCTCAATCGGCGAAGTTTCTGCAATCGCTGCGCCGCTGATCAGAAAGCCCATAAAAAAGATGCGGCTTATGACGAATAACCTTGTTAACTGCCCCATGGATAATCCTTAATCGCCCCGTATTCAACGGCTAGCACTTCTGCACACTGCTAGACTCGAAACATTAATGTGAGATTTACATATGGCGCTAGACCGCTTTGGCTTCCTATTCACGGCCCTGCTGCTGACGTCAGTTTCAGTACCGGCAGCCTACGCCGATTCGCTTGAAGCCGCGCTGCTCAAAGCAGCACCTGACGCCAACGCCAAAGTCATCGGGCTGGCCGTACGCGCTACCCAATGCAGCTTGGCCCAAGGCAAAGCCCCTGTCCAAAGACTCGCTGTCATCGACTACTCACTGCCTTCGACCGAACAACGGTTGTGGGTGTTCGATCTGAAGAAACGCAAATTACTGTTCCACGAACTGGTCGCCCACGGTCGCAACAGCGGCGAGAACATGGCGGTCAAGTTCTCCAACCAGAATGAAAGCTTTGCCACCAGCCTTGGTTTATATCGGACCCAATCGAGCTATGTCGGCCAGAATGGTTATTCCTTGCGCATGGAAGGTCTGGAGCCGGGGTTCAATGACAACGCATTAGAGCGGGCGATCGTTATTCACGGGGCGCCCTATGTCAGTCCGGTTCTTGCCCGAGCGAATGGCCGGATCGGTAGAAGCCTGGGTTGTCCGGCGGTGCGGCCGGCGATTGCGCATAAGTTGATTGATTCGATGAAAGATGGGCAGTTGTTGTTTTCTTACTATCCGGATCAGCGCTGGTTGAAGTCGTCTTCGTATATCAATTGCGGTGGCGGCACTGTGGCCTCAGCGTCAACACCCGGTACACGCTAATAAATACAGCATGAACCTGACAAAACTGTAATCCCCGCCTCAGCCTGCTGAAAGGCACCGCCCGTTAGCCTCGTCGTCAAGCTCTCTCCACGCTGACGGACCGGGAAAACGGAATGCATTCCAACACATCAAGACGCACCTTCGTGAAGGGGCTGGCCGCGGGCGGGCTCCTCGGCGGGCTCGGGTTATGGCGCACGCCTGTCTGGGCGGTCACCAGCCCTGGCGAGCCCCAGGTTTTGGCGGGCACCGACTTCGACCTGTTCATCGGCGAAACCCCGGTCAACATCACCGGCAACCCGCGCACCGCAATGACCATCAACGGCGGTATTCCCGGCCCCCTGTTGCGCTGGCGCGAAGGTGACACGGTGACGCTGCGGGTGAAAAACAAACTCAACGCCAACACCTCCATTCACTGGCACGGCATCTTGCTGCCGGCCAACATGGACGGCGTGCCAGGGCTGAGCTTTCACGGCATCGAGCCGGACGGCATGTACGTTTACCAGTTCAAGGTCCGGCAGAACGGCACTTACTGGTACCACAGCCATTCGGGTTTTCAGGAGCAGTCCGGCGTTTACGGGCCGCTGGTGATTGACGCCAAGGAACCGGAGCCGTTTCAGTACGACCGCGATTACGTGGTGATGCTGACCGACTGGACCGATGAAGATCCGGTCAGCCTGATGAAGACGCTGAAAAAGCAATCCGATTACTACAACTACAACAAGCCCACCGTGGGTGATTTCATCCACGACGTCAGCGAGAAAGGTTGGGGTTCCACAGTCGCCGACAGAAAGATGTGGGCCGAAATGAAGATGAACCCCACCGACCTGGCAGACGTCAGCGGCGCAACTTACACCTACTTGATGAACGGCCAGGCGCCGAACTCGAACTGGACGGGCGTGTTCCGGCCGGGCGAGAAGCTGCGCCTGCGCTTCATCAATGGCTCCGCCATGACCTACTTCGACGTGCGCATTCCCGGGTTGAAAATGACGGTGGTCGCTGCGGATGGCCTGCACGTCAAACCGGTGAGCGTCGATGAGTTTCGCATTGCGGTGGCCGAGACCTTCGATGTGATTGTCGAGCCAACCGAAGCGGCTTACACCTTGTTCGCCCAGTCGATGGATCGGACGGGATTTGCACGCGGCACGCTGGCAGCGAAGGCGGGTTTATCCGCACCGGTACCGCCGCTGGACCCGCGGCCGCTGGTGACCATGGATGACATGGGCATGGGCGGCATGGATCACGGCAGCATGGCGGGCATGGATCACAGCACCATGGCCATGCCCGGCATGCAGTCCCATCCCGAGACGGAAAAAGACAACCCGCTGGTGGACATGCAAGCCATGACCACCGCCCCCAAACTCGACGATCCCGGCCTCGGCCTGCGCAACAACGGCCGCCGCGTCCTGACCTATTCCGACCTGCGCAGCACCTTCGAAGACCCGGACGGTCGCGACCCCAGCCGTACCATCGAACTGCACCTCACCGGCCACATGGAGAAATTCGCCTGGTCGTTCAACGGCGTGAAGTTCTCCGACGCCGAACCTGTGCGCCTCAAATACGGCGAGCGGGTTCGGGTGGTGCTGGTCAACGACACGATGATGACTCACCCGATCCATCTGCACGGCATGTGGAGCGACCTCGAAGACGAGAACGGTGAATTCATGGTGCGCAAACACACCATCGACATGCCGCCCGGTTCCCGACGCAGCTATCGGGTCACCGCCGACGCACTCGGCCGTTGGGCCTATCACTGCCATCTCCTGTACCACATGGAAATGGGCATGTTCCGTGAAGTTCGGGTGGAAGAATGAGGCGCCTATCCATGACCAGACTCACCTCCCTCTCTTTGGTACTCGTGACCGCGAGCCTGACACTCTCCTCGGCGATGGCCGCCACCGACGACATGCAGAACATGGATCACAGCCAGATGCCGGGCATGGACCATAGCCAGATGCCGGCCATGGACCACAGCCAAATGCAAAGCATGGACGACGGCCAGATGCAGCCCGCCGCGCCGACCGAAAGCCGCACGCCGATCCCGGCGCTGACCGATGCCGACCGCGCCGCCGTGTACGCAAGCCCGACCGGGCACAACGTGCATGACACCGCGCTCAACTACTACTTCCTCGCCGATAAACTCGAATGGCAGGACGCTGACAACGGCAGCACCCTGGCCTGGGATCTCTCCGGCTGGATCGGCGGCGACATCGATCGCCTGTGGTTGCGCTCCGAAGGCGAACGTACCAATGGCAAAACCGAAGACGCCGAAATCCAGGCCCTGTGGGGCCACGCAATCTCCCCGTGGTGGGACGTGGTGACCGGCGTTCGCCAGGACTTCAAACCCGGCGACCCGCAAACCTGGGCCGCGCTCGGCGTGCAAGGGATGGCGCTGTACAACTTCGAAGCCGAGGCCACCGCCTTCATCGGTGAAGGCGGCCAAACGGCCGCACGATTGGAAGGCGACTACGACATCCTGCTGACCAACCGACTGATCCTGCAGCCGACCGCCGAGCTCAACGTCTACGGCAAAAACGACCCGCAACGGGGGATCGGTTCCGGGCTATCCAACACCGAAGCCGGACTGCGACTGCGCTATGAAATCCGCCGGGAAATCGCGCCCTATATCGGCGTGACCTGGAACCGGACCTACGGCAAAACCGCCGACTACGCCAACGATGAAGGTGAGGATCGCAGCGAAGCACGCCTGGTCCTCGGTGTTCGCCTGTGGTTCTAAACGCATTAACTCAACAACCAAAAAAACAACCGCTTAAAGCGGTAAGAGGCCTTGCATGCGCATGATTAAAACTACCGCTGTTGTCATTGGACTGCTCATGAGCGCGCTCGCTCAAGCGCACCCGAAACTGCTGTCTTCCACCCCGGCCGAAGGTGCGGATGGCGCGGCACCCGGCACCGTCGAACTGCACTTCTCGGAAAACCTCATGACCCAGTTCTCCGGCGCAAAATTGGTCATGACCGAAATGCCCGGCATGGCGCACTCCCCCATGCCGATGAAAGCCAAAGTCTCTGGTGGCAGCGATCCGAAAACCATGGTCATCACACCGCTTTCGCCACTGCCTGCCGGCACCTACAAAGTAGAATGGCGCGCGGTGTCATCGGACACCCACCCGATTACCGGCAACGTTACGTTCAAAGTGAAGTGATTGATGAGCGACTCGGTCAGCATTGCACTGCGCTTTGGGTTGTATGTGGATTTGATGTTGTTGTTTGGGCTGGCGCTGTTTGGGCTCTATAGCCTTAAAGGACAGGAACGGATATCGGGCGCGGCGTTGCCGTTTCGGTCGATGTTGGTGGGAACGGCGGTGCTGGCTGTGCTGTTTTCCATCGCCAGCATGGTGATGATGGCGAGCGCCATGAGCGGCGAGACGGACTTTGCCGAGCTGCGCCCGCATATCGAGATGATGGTGTTTGAGACGGATGTCGGGCTGGCCTGGGTCGTGCGCATTGTCGCGTTGGTTGTCGGCGGTTTGGCGATGATGCTCAATCCACGTGCGCCCGGGTTCAGCCTGCTGATCGTGTCTTTTGCCGGCGCTATCGCCTTGGCCAGCCTGGCCTGGAGCGGTCACGGAGCGATGGATGAAGGTAGCCGGCGGTATTGGCATTTCATCACCGACATCTTGCATCTGCTGGCGGCGGGGGCGTGGCTGGGTGGGTTGATCGCATTTGCCTTGTTATCAAGGATCAACGCACTGCAAAGCGAAGAACGCATCCGGCTGCTCGTCCGTGCTGTTAAGCGGTTTGAATGGGTGGGCGCGGTGATTGTGATCGTGATCACCGTGACGGGAATCGTGAACTACCTGTTCATTGTCGGCCCTGAACTTGACGAGGTGTTTCTCAGCACCTACGGGATTTTGCTGTTTATCAAAGTCGGGTTGTTTGCCGGAATGCTGGTGCTGGCCGCGTTGAATCGGTTTCACCTTGGGCCACTGTTAGAGCGTTCGCTGCAGGACAGGCAATACCAGGTAGCGGCGAATGCATTGCGGCGCAGCGTGGTGGTTGAATTGGCAGCGGCGGTGTTGATTGTGGGGTTGGTGGCCTGGCTGGGGACGTTGAGTCCAGAGATGGAAATGAGCGCGGAGTAACGTAAAAAGGGCACTACTTGATATGGATCAATGACGGCCCATTGCTCGGGACTAAGCTCAAAGTCACCCCTCGGATCGAGTACGCACTATGCTCCGGTTCCGCACTCACCTACCGCTGTTGATCCGCCAAGTGCTCGCACTGTGGCCGCCCGCACGCCTGCGCTTCGTTCGCTTCAACAATTAAAACCGTCCTCCGGGCGTCCGCAATTCCGGACGCTCCCTTTGGCTTCGCCACTTTAGCGCGGCCCAACAGTTCCTGTACGTCCCTGACTCACTGGAGATTGCCATGCATATGCACTTCAAAGCACTCGTCGCCGCACTGCTCATCAGTAGCCCATTGGCTGCTCTGGCCGTCGAGGAAAATCACCCCGACACACCGCCTACCGCACCGACCACCGCCGCCACCGCCACCGCCACCGCGCAAGACAAGGCCATGAGCGAACAGATGGAAAAAATGCAGGCCGCCCACGAAAAAATGATCGCCGCCAAAACCCCGGCCGAACGCCAGGCCGCCATGCAAGAAGGCATGGCCACGATGAAGGACAGCATGGGCATGATGCACAACCACTGCCAAGGCATGGGCATGGGCAAAGGCATGTCCGGCGGCAAGGACCGCTCAGACCAGATGATGGGCATGATGATGAAAATGATGGATCAGCAGTCGAGCATGATGAAGATGCCGATGAACAACTAACGCCCTTTAAGAAGCGCTTGACCTTGCCATCGTGACAAGGTCAACCATCGATCTACTTCATCACACCAGCTGCCGCTCACAGTCAAAGAGGTTTACGTAATGAACAGCACTGAACTGCAAGTCGAAGGCATGAGCTGCGGGAGTTGCGTCAAACACATCAACGCCGCGTTGCAACCGCTCGCAGGAGTGGGCGAAGTGACTGTCGATCTGGCGTCCGGTCGGGTCAAGGTGACTGGAGATACCCAGAGCGATGTTCTGTTATCGGCATTGAAGGAGGCAGGGTATCCAGCAAGCGTACTGACAGAAGACAAACACGAAAGCGTAAAGAAGAAATCTGGCTGCGGCGGTTCAAGTTGCTGCTGTCACTGAGTCCACCCCGGTCAGGATGATGTTGAGCGGTGTAGCAGAAAGTAAGTACTCTCAGCACCCTCTCCATCATGGAAGCCGGAAAACAATGAACAACCTGAAAAGCACAATGATGCTCGGTGGCCTGCTCGCTCTATCGTTTGCCGCTCAGGCAGAGCAATCGCACTTGGACAGCGTCATCCAACAGGGCCAATTGCGCGTGTGCACAACAGGCGACTACAAACCCTACACCGTCAAAGCCGAAGACGGCGAATACTCGGGCATAGACATCGCCATGGCCCGCTCGTTGGCCGACAGCCTCGGCGTCAAGGTCGAGTGGGTGCAGACCACCTGGAAAACCCTGATGCCTGACATGCTCGCGGGCAAATGCGACATCGGCGTCGGCGGCATCTCGGTCACCCTGGAGCGCCAGAAAAAGGCCTTCTTCAGCACCACGCTGGACGTCGACGGCAAAATCCCGCTGGTGCGCTGCGAAGATCAGGCGCTGTACCAGACCGTCGAGCAAATCAACCAGCCTTCGGTTCGTCTGGTCGAACCGGCCGGCGGCACCAACGAAGCCTTTGTTCACGCCTTTCTACCCAAGGCGCAATTACGACTTCATGACAACGTGACCATCTTCCAGGAGCTACTGGACAAGAAGGCTGACGTGATGATCACTGATGCTTCGGAAGCGCTGTATCAGCAGAAACTCAAACCTGGTTTATGCGCGGTGAACCCGAAGCAATTCATGCAATACGGCGAGAAGGCTTACTTGCTGCCGCGTGATGACATGACCTGGAAGTTGTACGTCGATCAGTGGCTGCACCTGGCCAAGGTGACAGGCAACTACCAGAAAGTTTTGGGTCAGTGGATAGCCACGCCCGAGCCCAAATAGCC
The DNA here is from genome assembly GCF_019219045.1 of Pseudomonas sp. PDM25. Lineage (NCBI taxonomy): Bacteria > Pseudomonadati > Pseudomonadota > Gammaproteobacteria > Pseudomonadales > Pseudomonadaceae > Pseudomonas > Pseudomonas sp. PDM25. The sequence continues at coordinate 307,511 of NZ_JAHUWL010000007.1, read as the reverse complement.
GCTATACAGCAGTCGCCAACCCAAAGCACACGGCACATCAGGCAAAACGCAAAACGGCGGAAACACTTCCGCCGTTAATCGTCGTGCAACAACCCCGAACTGTACTCGCCGAAGCTGTTGCCGAGCGCACTGCCATGGAAATTCATCTTATTGGGGTTGTTGGTAGGCCCCGGACCAAAACCGGCAGACGGCAGGGTGGCTTCCGAAAATTCGCTATGGGTGCTTGCACCCGAACAGGCGCTCAACAGCAATGCACCGGCGATCAGAGCGACTTTGAAGAGGTTCGAGATCATTTTTCAGTTTCCTGTGGGTGGGAAGCGCGGTGACCTTAGGTCGTTATCCTATGCCGCGAGGCCGCCAGGGATTATGAAACTTTGCTGGGTGACAGCGTTGGTTCAGGTAGTGGTTGCTTGAGGCAAAAAAGGGAGTTCTCCAGACAAACTGTCAAAAGAGCAACGTCCTACACGACTCTGGGAATTGTCCGTACACTTGCGCATTGCTGTGCTTTTGTCTCGAGGCCTATAGTCCACCCAACGCCAAAATGGCGTGTCGGGTTTGGCGACTCGATGGCAATTGAACTGAAACCTTCGAGCATTTTCGGAGCGTTTCGGAACGCACTTAGCTGCCTGTTTTATGGTGGCTGTGCGCGGGAGACCTTAGGGTCTGCCGGTTTCTCCATTGCCCGGTTCGCCAACCCGCGTACGGCTACCACCCATTCGTTTGGCGACGATTGAGTAGTAGCTCTTCTCAAATTAATGGAGCTTCACATGAAAGAATTTATGGCTTTAACCAGCAACGCCGACGACTTCCCCTCGCTGTACGTAAACACCACCCAACCGCTGCATTCACTGCTTAGCACCGCACGCTACCGAATTGGCGCGGTAACACAGATCCTGGAAAACCTCGCGATGCGCGGCGACATCACCACGGATTCAGTGATACTCAGCGACTTCGCAATGCTTTGCTGCATACCTTTGCGCGATGGCTGCGATGTGCTGGATGTCGTTGCGCGACGTATGGATGCTGAACCGTCCTGATGTCACAAAGGGGCGTCCTTTCCGGACGCCCCTCCGCCCGCGCAGGGGCCCAGACCACCCGCCCCCCCTACAAAAGCGTGAGAACGCCAGCAATATGAGATGCCGGCACCCCGACACTGTTAAATTTGGTAGGCCACGATAATTTTGTAGAGCAACACAAATGCGCCCATCGCACCCAAGAGCCCCCAAGCGCCGCGTTTTAACAGTATCAGCCTACGCTTCAGCGGAGCTGGAAAGTTTATTAGGTCTTCGGCGCTTGCCCTTCCGTCACGGAGATAAATATGAGGAGCGGTTACTACCCCAATTATTCCGCTCAATAAGAATAAACGCCCCCAAGGTCCTCCGTTTTTAAACGGCTCACGAACCATCACCGAAGGACAGTTATTCAAATGACTTAACATCGTATCCATCTTGGTGTAAGCCAGATGCAGCGCAACGCTGAGTAAAATGAACAACCCAAAAATGTCAGCACTACACAGATAACCAACGAGGCGCGCAGTGTTGGTCATTTCCCACTCTCGTAGATAACGTCACCCATGATCTCGCCTCCCATCCCACCGACGGCGCCAGCAGCAAAAGAACCCACTCCGGCAGTGCACACGCACGGATCCTTCATATAAGACACCGTAGACCGACGTCGTTAGACGTTGTAGGCCTTTGTTATTTTTATAGCCGCAACAGATACAAACATCGCCGCCAAAAGCAAGATGACGCCCCACTGAAGTACAGCCAGCTTTTTCTTGAGCGGCGCGGGAAAACTATTTAAGTCCTCAATACTGACCCCGCCGTGCTTAAGATAAATACCTGGGAAAGTAACAATTCCCGATATGCCACCTACCAGTAACAGTTTCCCCCAAGGACCAGCGTGCCGGAGTGGTGCGCGATTCATTACAGCAGAGCAATTTTTTAGGCGCTCCAACATCTCATCCATTCGTGCATATGCCAAATGCAGACATATGCCGATCCAAATGAATAAACCAAGAAGAACAGCACCAAACGAAAGGACGGAAAGATCATATGCGGAGTTAACTAAATTCATCTGCTTTTCTCATAAATGAATTCACCCAATGCCTCACCACCAGTGCCACCAATGGCACCACCTACCAAAGAGCCAGCCCCCACGACTATGAGACCGCATACCAAAGTGCCAACGCCTCCAGTAGGGACACCTAAACCCACACAAATAGCTCCCGCAGTAGAACCTGCTAAAAAAGTACCGGCAGCGGCCCCACCACCAAAACCACCCGCAAAGCTCCCGCCTTCGGTGAACTTGACACGCTTACAAGCCGCAGCATCTCCGGCAGTGCACACGTCCTGAACCTTCATATAAGACGCCCCTCCACCTACCGCCGTACCCAACCAGCCACCGTACTTAATGTATTTTGCCGCCTTGGCCACGCCGTCTAAATGGGTGGCATAACCTGGAATCTGAGAAGGAGCACCTGCCAACGTCCAACTATGCACCAGGCTTGTACTGGAAATACCCAACGCGGTTTTCAGCTTCGGATGATCTGGGAATCCAATGGCTTTTTTAGTCAGATAGGTCAGTCGGGTATCAAGTTGGTTAAATAACGTTTTGCGCTCAGCAAAGAAAACCGGCGAGCTCAAATTGCCGTCACGCACGAACGTCCGCTGATGCAAGGTTTCGATGTCACGAAGAGAGGTTTTCACATCCTCCAGGTTCTTGGCAAAGATCGCTTCGCCGACGCCAACTGAAGTAGACCCCTGAGAGAGAAAGGATTCGAACTCTTCACGATGCTGCACCATAAAACTGGCTTCTTGATCGGTCATCTGCCCAAGCGCCGAATTCACTTTCTCAGCCGCTTCCATCAACAAGGCGTCTTCACGGGTGCATTGCAAGTTTTTCGGGTCGCTCAGAACGATCAGCTGTCCGGGTTTGGCATAGGCCGAAAGCTGTGGATTGATCGTACGAAATTTTTCCAGGATTGCTGCGCTAGGTTGCTCAAACAGTGCCGCTTCAAGTGCCGAGCGAGACATAGGCTGTTGGACGATATGGAATCCCGGCTCAGCGCTTTTCGAATCGTTGGAGACCGATTGTTCCTCAGTCTTCGACTCTTTCGGGGTATTGGAGTCTACGAGTGCATTCGAAGCGGCAGCCTTCTCATTGAGCTTTGGATCGGCCAATAGGCTAGCCATCTTTTCATCGTCCACAGTTCCGTTCGGGCGTATCGCCCCGAGCGCCGCGAAGTTGATGATTGCTGCTCCGGGGCTCGCACTAAAGACAAACCCTCCGCCGACATCACCTGACCCGCTGATGATCGTTCCACCGTGACTGGTTGGGCTTCCCAAATGAGCCATGGGTCGGCCATTCACTAGAATCGAACGGAACCCCGTGGTAATGACTGCACCACAGCCGCAGGTATCACCGACACGGGCAGCCCCCATACTGTCGATGTTGGTATCACCGCTGGCCGATGCAATGGGAGTAATGCCGTGCCCGGGCATTGGGCAGGTGTGTTTATCGCCTAATCGCGCAGAAGGGGTCATACATCGTCCTTGAGGAGTTCCGGCCCGAGGCGTGGGCAAGATAACGTTAACCGGAAGATCTGGCGTAAGCGTTAGGAAATATCCTAAGAGTTGTGCTCCGCGTTCCGATTCCATGTCATTGCAGGGGGGAAGATAACAGCTCAAACACAAGATGTTGAGTGATGGCGCTCCGCCCATGGTGGATCACAATCTCTTATTAGGGATATCGGATAGGAAATGGGGACACCCATTAGCCGGTCTCGAGCCAAGGTCAAAAGCCGACTTGCCCTGAACCATCGCTGCAAGACTGGCCTAAGCCCCGCAACCCCAATCCTGATAAACTCCCCACCTCCCAGCCTCACCCATCTCAGAACCGCCAATGCCCCTAATCGCCGCCACACCCGCCCCGCTCTCCCGCCGCTTTTCCGTCGCCCCCATGATGGATTGGACTGATAGGCACTGCCGTTTTTTCCTACGCCTACTCTCCAAGCACGCTCTCCTCTACACAGAAATGGTCACCACCGGCGCGTTGCTCAACGGCGATCACGACCGATTTCTGCGTCACAACGAAGCCGAACACCCGCTCGCCCTGCAACTCGGCGGCAGTGTGCCGCTGGACTTGGCCGCCTGCGCGCGAATGGCGCAGGAGCACGGTTACGACGAGGTGAATCTTAATGTCGGCTGCCCGAGTGATCGGGTGCAGAACAATATGATCGGAGCGTGCCTGATGGGGCATCCGCAGTTGGTGGCCGATTGTGTGAAGGCGATGCGCGATGCGGTGTCGATTCCGGTGACGGTGAAGCATCGCATCGGGATTAATGGGCGGGACAGTTACGAGGAGTTGTGTGATTTCGTCGGCACGGTTCGGGATGCCGGGTGCACGAGTTTTACGGTGCATGCGCGGATTGCGATTCTGGAGGGGTTGTCGCCGAAGGAGAACCGCGACATCCCGCCCCTGCGTTATGACGTGGCGGCGCGGTTGAAGACGGATTTTCCAGAGTTGGAGATTATTCTCAACGGCGGGATCAAGACGCTGGAAGCCTGTCACGAGCATTTGCAGACGTTCGACGGTGTGATGTTGGGTCGTGAGGCCTATCACAACCCTTATGTGATGGCCGAGGTGGATCAGCAACTGTTCGGCAGCACGGCGCCGGTGATCAGCCGGGCCGAGGCGCTGGCGCAGTTGCGGCCTTATATAGCCGCGCACATTGATGCGGGCGGCTCGATGCACCATATCACTCGGCATGTGCTGGGGCTGGGCACCGGGTTTCCCGGGGCGCGCAAGTTTCGGCAGTTGTTGTCGGTCGATATTCACAAGGCTAAAGAGCCTTTGGCGTTGCTGGATCAGGCGGCGGAGTTGCTTGAGGGGCGTTAACGGTCGCTTGGGTTGAACCTGTGGTCTGATTTGGCATCGTATTTACCGATACCGCGCCCCGCCATTCAAACAGCCGTTTTCAGGTTGTTGCCGCTGGGGCCTTCGATACGTACATGCACCCTTGAGTGGCTGTCAGCGCTCGGGTAATGTCATTAGACCCATAGGACAGAGCACGCCCATGACTTCCAAGCTGGAACAACTCAAACAAATGACCACCGTGGTTGCCGACACCGGCGACTTCGAAGCTATCGCTCGCGTTAAACCCGTGGACGCTACCACCAACCCTTCCCTGCTGCTCAAAGCGGCGGCCATTCCCGGTTATGCCGAGTTGCTGAACGCTTGCGTCAGCGACTGCAAGGGCGATGTGGGCCTGGCCAGCGACCGTTTTGGCGTTGCGGTAGGGCAAGAAATTCTGAAAGTGATTCCTGGCCGTATTTCCACCGAAGTGGATGCGCGCCTGTCGTTCGACACTGACGCCGTATTGAAGCGTGCGCACCGTCTGATCGACCTGTACGACAAGGCCGGCATTGGCCGTGACCGCGTGCTGATCAAGATCGCTTCCACCTGGGAAGGCATCCGCGCTGCCGAAATTCTGGAAAAAGAAGGCATTCAGACCAACCTGACGCTGCTGTTTTCGTTCGCTCAGGCTGCGGCGTGTGCTGATGCAGGGGTTTTCCTGATTTCGCCGTTTGTAGGTCGCATCTACGACTGGTACAAGAAGGCCAACGGCAACGACTACACCGGCGCGGATGATCCGGGCGTGCAGTCGGTGACGCGCATCTACAACTACTACAAGGCCAATGACTACAAGACTGTGGTCATGGGTGCGAGCTTCCGGAACCTGAATCAGATCGAGCAACTGGCCGGTTGCGACCGTCTGACCATCAGCCCGGATCTGATTGATAAGCTGGCGGCGGACACTGGCAAGCTGGAGCGCAAATTGGCGCCGGGTCACGCTGGTGAAGCGCGTTTGAGCTTGAATGAAGCGCAGTTCCGTTGGTTGTCCAACGAGGACGCGATGGCGACCGAGAAACTGGCTGAGGGTATTCGTCAGTTCGCTCGCGACCAGGAAAAGCTTGAGGCGTTGCTGCAAGCCAAGCTGTGATTTGATTTAGCTTGATGCAAAAAGGGCGAACCTTGGTGGGTTCGCCCTTTTTTTGCGTTGAATTTGGGTAGTGGCTTCGCGCTGAAAGATGTGGTGATTGTTATGGCGCCTTCGCGAGCAGGCTCGCTCCCACAGGAGATTTTTTGGGGAGCCGGGATGGTGTGTTCGACGCAAGACTAATGTGGGAGCGAACCTGCTCGCGATGGGGTCTTCGGACCCACATCACTTCAAGCAATCAATGACGTTCCAGCGCATTCACCAGATCATGGAACGCTTCACGATTAGAGTCGTTCAGACCCATGAGGATCTTGTGCGCTTCGAGCACTTTGATCCGCACCACTTCTTCGGACTGATCCTGGTCTGGCAGGTCGGTCAGGCACTCAGGGCACGGGATCGGGCGGTCAACGATGTTGAACACTTGCTCGAAGCCCATGGACTGCAGCAGACGGGTGATGTCTTCGTGGGTGGTGACGACGGTCGGCAGCAAGCCGACCTTTTGCCGCGACAGGATCGACAGCTTGGCCAGCAGGCCCAACGTGGTGCTGTCGATGCTGCGGGTTTCGGTCAGGTCGATCACGATTGCGTTGAAGTTCAACGCCGTGAAGATCCGCTCAATAGTCGCATCCAACGCCGAACACAGGGTCAGGCGAACTTCACCGACGAACTTCAGGACGAAGGTGCCATCCTGCTCGGCGAACTGGATTCTACCGGTACTCATTAAAGATTCCTGCTCAACACCAACAGGGCGATATCATCCGGCATCTCCCCTAGCGTGGCCAATCCAAAAACCTGCCGCAGACCATCCAGGCTGCCGCCCGCTGCCTTGACCCGCTGGGGCAAAGCCGCTTCTTTTTCTTTGAGTGTAGGTTCTGGCAAAAGGTCCAGAATGCCATCGGACATCAGCGTCAGGCTAAACGTCGGCGGCAGCTCCAGTACGTGATCTTCGTAGGTGGCTTCATTGAAGAGGCCCACCGGCAGACCACGCCCTTCCAGATAACGAACACTGTCTGGCGTGTACAACACAGGCAACGGCAAATGACCACCGATGCTATAGGTCAACAAACCTGTCTCCTCGTCGATGACTCCACCGACCATTGTGACGTGTTTACCCAGCTTACAACTGATCAGGCCTCGGTTGATATGACCAAGGACCTCTGAAGGCTTGAATTCCGGCAATGTGCCGCTGCGCTTGGATTCGAACAGCAAGCGCGTGGTCATGAACTTCAGCAGCACGGTAACGAAGGCTGAAGAGGCGCCATGACCGGAAACGTCCGCCAGGTAGAAGGCTACCCGACGCTCGTCGACCCGAAAGTAGTCGACGAAATCACCCGACAGGTACAGCGACGGGATGATCTGGTGAGCAAACTGGAACTCGTCGATGGTCCAGGGGCTGACCGGCAGCATGTTCATCTGCACCTGGCGACCGGCGTTCTGGTCTTCCTGGAGCAGGTTCAGGCTGGCGGCGAGCTCGCGGTTGGCCTTTTCCAGCTTCTCGCGGTAGCGCTGGTTTTCCAGCAACAGGCGCGCACGATCCAGGGCCCGGCGCACAGAGTGCTCGAGCACAGCCAGATCTTCGAGAGGCTTGATCAGGTAATCCGCAGCGCCCAGGCGCAGGGCCTCGACCGCGTCGTTCATCACGCCGGCGCCCGAAACCACAATCACCGGGGTTTGTGGTGACAGCTCGGTGACCTGGCGAATGAGTTCGAGTCCGCCCATCTGTGGCATGCGCAGATCGCAGATGACCAAGTCGGGCTTGTCTTGCTCGAATACCTGAAGACCCTGCTGGCCATTGCTGGCCTGCAAGACGCTGAAACCACTGTCTTCCAAATAGGCGGCGAGGCTCGCGCGCACTACTTCGTCATCATCGATTATCAGCAGCGTGGCACTGGTTTTTGGCATGTGGGCAAACGGCGCCAGAATTAGGTTGGCGTAGCAGGCAGGGGCTTTGTCCCGGCTCACACTACTGGATTCGCTTTCTAGCCTCTCTACTGCACTGTTTTCGAGCATTTGCCCTACACACAGGTACACCAGAGGTGCCCTTCTAAGGCGCAGACGGTACTCCCATCCGCGGGGCGTTTCAAGCTCACGCCGATGGTCGCTTGACGTCTTTCCATTTCAAATCACCGGGAGTTATAAGAACCGGCAAAACCGTAACGTAATGGAAGGTTAAAAACCCACGAGCCAAACCGGTCAGGAAAGCCAAACGAAAGAAGGCGGCCCACTGGGCCGCCTTCTTCGTTTTACCGGTCGAGATCAAAAATCGTCTTCGACCTGACCGTCTTTGACCTTGAATTCGCGGTTCTGCAAGTACGCATTGCGGATGAAGGTGTACTTGTCGCCGGTGATCAGCTTCTCGCTCGACAGCAGGCTGGCGCGGGTGTCGATGATGTTCAGGCCGTAGATCGAGTTACGCACGGGAATGTCGTTGATGTACGGGTACGGGCCGGTGTAGCCATCGACATACTTGGACGGCGCGTCACGCAGCGTGCTTGGACCCAACAACGGCAACATCACGTAAGGACCGCTGCCTACGCCCCAGTAGCCGAGGGTCTGGCCGAAATCTTCGTCATTGCGTTGCAGGCCCATCTTGGTGCCCACATCGAAGAAGCCCAGCAGGCCGAAGGTGGTGTTGAAGATCAAGCGTGCGGTGTCGACGCCAGCGGCGGCCGGTTTGGCCTGCAAGATATCGTTGGCAAGGTTGGTGACGTCACCGACGTTGCGGAACATATTGTGGATGCCGTCTTCAAGGAACTGCGGCGTCACGAACTGATAACCCTGGGCCAAAGGCTTCAGCGCATAGGTGTCGAGCACATCGTTGAACTTGTAGATCGGGCGGTTGATGCTTTCCCAAGGGTCGTCTTCCGAGGCTGCCTGTGCAACGAACGGAACCAGCAATACGCTGGTAAACACACAAAACTGAGCTAGATGATTGCTCCAGCGCATAGAAAAACTCCTTGGATTGTACTGGCGCGGGCGCTTGGCCCAAGCGTTAAGCGGGCTAGTATAAGACGGAAAAGCCGCTTTAGGCAGCACCGCGCACAAGGTAGCCTGCGGATCATTCGCGATGATTGTGAGCGATTCACATCCGTGTCACTCAACTGTCACTGTCGCGCCCTAGCCTTGAGGCTATTTCAGGGACGTTGATATGCCGCACGCCGAAACCTTGCCCCACATTGCGCCCAGCCTGACCGCCGTCCTGTTCGGCCTCAGTGGTTGCCTGGTGGATTTCGGTGCCCGCACACGCGCACAGGGCATCCCCTCTGCCATACACGCTGAGGCTACGCCCGGCGCGCTGGATAGCCTGCACAGCTTGCAACATCAGCAGATTCCCTGTGCCTGGCTCGATGAACTCCCCCCTGCCCTCAGCCATTCACTGGCTGCTGCCTTGCCTTCATGGATCAAACCCTCGCAACACCCTGAAACAAATAATCCATGGCCGGCACCGCATGCCTGTTGGCAAGCCCTGATGACGTTGAATGTCGAACGGCTGGAGGGTTGCGTGCTGGTCAGCGGCGAACCACGATTGCTGCAAGCGGGGCTCAATGCGGGATTGTGGACGATTGGGCTGGCGTCCTGCGGCTCACTTTGCGGCCTGGCGCCCAACGAGTGGCAGGCGCTGACTCAGCAGGAGCGGGAATTCAAACGCGGCAAGGCAACGATGCAACTGTTCGGCCTGGGAGTGCATTCGGTGATCGATCACCTCGGTGAACTCGACACCTGCCTGGCCGACATCAGTCTGCGCCGGCTCAAGGGCGAAAAGCCCTGATCGAGATCATGCAGGTTGCGCGCGAGTGGATTAATCTAAAGGTCAAGCCATAGACCTTTGGCGTGCTGCCGCGGTCTATGCCAGTGCCTATCGATAAAAGGAAGAACGCCATGCCTGCCCGCGAACTGCAACAACAACTCAATACTCTGCGCGAGCAATTGGAACAGAATCCACCGCTGACCGAAGCCGAGCGCGAAGACCTGCACGCGCTGATGCAACAGATCGAACTGGAACTGGAACTCGAAACCAAAACCCAGGACTCCAGCCTCGCCGACAATGTGAACCTGGCTGTTGAACGCTTCGAAATCGAACACCCGACCCTTGCTGGCACCTTGCGCAACATCGTGCAGGCCCTGGCCAACATGGGGATCTGAACCCGCCGAATACAAAAAAAGCCCCGCTAGTGATAGCGGGGCTTTTTCATATCCGGGACTTGCAATGCAATACCCTGTGGGAGCGAGCCTGCTCGCGATGGCTGAGTGTCAGTCAACATCAATGTTGAATGTGCTGGACTCATCGCGAGCAAGCCCGCTCCCACAGGGGTTATTTATTGGCGGACCAGGCGGTGGTTTGGCAGTTGAATGGTTTCAGTGCTGCGATACGGGTTGATGTCCAACCCTCCGCGGCGCACATACCGTGCATACACTGTCAATTTCTCCGGTTTCAACAACCGTTGCAGGTCGAGAAAGATCCGCTCCACGCACTGTTCATGAAAGTCCGAGTGCTGCCGAAAGCTCACGATGTATTCCAGCAAACTCGCGTGATCCAGCGCCGCGCCACGGTATTGCACCGCCACGCTACCCCAGTCCGGCTGACTCGTAACCGGGCAATTGGATTTGAGCAAATGGCTGTGCACGCTCTCCTCCACGATGAGCGATTCATCGCAACGCAGCAGTTCCGGGCGCGGATGCTCATAGTTGCTGACGCTGATGTCCAGATCATCAATGCACACGCCCGGCAACGCCACGACGCCTTCGGCTTCGACGTCCTTCAGGCTGCGAATCCGCACGCCGACCGGTTTACCGGCAGCGGCCGACAAGTCTCTGGCCAATGTCGCTTCAAGGCTCGCGGTGTCGGCAAACGGTGTCTGGTTCAGGGAGTTGAGGTACAGCTTGAACGACTTCGATTCGATGATATTCGGCGAATCCGCCGGGATACTGAATTCGCCAATCGCCACCACTGGCTTGCCGGATGGCAACAGCCACGACAGTTCGAAGCAGTTCCAGAAATCCACGCCCTTGTACGGCAGGGTTTCAGCCGTCAGACCCAGCTCGGCCCATTTCGCGGTGCGCGGGATCGGGAACAGCAAGGACGGCGTGTAGGTGGCGATGTATTCGCTGGATTTGCCCAGCGGCGAGTGTTCGGCTGCGGGATGCATGGCGGAAACCTGACTGAAGAATCAGCGGATTCTACCAGCCTTTGCTCCCGCCTTTGAGTGCTTACTGACTGACAGTCACCTTGCCGACCATGCCGGCCTGGTAATGACCGGGGATGTTACAGGCAAATTCCAGGTTGGTGGCCTTGGTGAAGGTCCAGGTCAACTCAGCAGTTTTGCCCGGCTCGACGAGCACACTGTTGGGGTCGTCGTGTTTCATTCCATGCTCCATACCGGCCATACCGGCCATGGTGCCGTGGTCCATTTCCTTCATGCCTGTAGGCATGAGCATGCCGCTCTGCTGCATCTTCATCATTTCCTGCTGATGCTTGGCGTGCATTGCCGCGTCACCGAGGTTGAATTCATGCAACAACTGACCTTTATTCACCAATACAAAACGAACCGTCTCACCGGCCTTGATATCAATCGCCTTGGGTGTGAACGACATGTCGCCCATGACGAATTCAACGTTGCGAGTCGCCTTGGCCGCCGGGGCCGGTTGGCCGAAGTCGTAGGTATGCGCCGGGGCAGCCCATGCCGGCGAGCTCAGCGCCAGCAAACACGCGACACGCACCAGTGATTTGCGCAAAAACATAGTCGTACTCCAACAAGATAAGGTTCAGCCTGTGGAAAACTCTAAACTGCTGCGACTGCCCGCAACCTGACAGCCAGATTACAACTTTGTCAGGTTGGCCAGTATTAACGCCGCCCACGGTATAAAGCGTCCGTTCCATTTACCTCGAGTCGCCCATGAAACTGCTGATCGTCGAAGACCAACCGAAAACTGGCCACTACTTGCGCCAAGGCCTGACCGAGGCCGGTTTCAATACTGAACTGGTGGCGGACGGCAGCGCCGGCCAGCAACTGGCGCTGTCCGGCGATTACGCGCTGTTGATTCTCGATGTGATGCTGCCCGGTCGCGATGGCTGGCAGATTCTGCAAGCGGTGCGCGGTGCGGGCCTCGACACGCCGGTACTCTTTCTGACAGCGCGCGACGCGGTGGAGGACAGGGTCCACGGCCTCGAACTGGGCGCCGACGACTACCTGGTCAAACCGTTCGCCTTCTCCGAGCTGCTGGCCCGGGTTCGCAGCCTGTTGCGCCGTGGTAACGCCACCCCCCAGGAAACCAGCCTGCAACTGGCGGACTTGCGCCTTGACCTGATCCGCCGTCGGGTCGAACGCAGCGGTCAGCGCATCGACCTGACGGCCAAGGAGTTCGCCCTGCTGGAAATGCTCCTGCGCAGGCAAGGCGAAGTCCTGCCCAAGTCGTTGATCGCGTCCCAGGTCTGGGACATGAACTTCGACAGTGACACCAACGTCATCGAAGTGGCGATCCGTCGTTTGCGCCTGAAGATCGACGATGAATTCCCCAACAAGTTGATTCACACCGTGCGTGGCATGGGTTACGTCCTTGAAGAGCGCCCCGCCTGATGCGTCGGCTTTCGTTAAGCAGTCGCCTGGCGCTGCTGTTTGCGGCGTGCACCGCCGTGGTGTCGCTGTTTGCCGGGGTGTTGTTCAGTCGGGCCAGTGAAGCGCATTTCGTTGAGCTCGATCAACAGTTGCTGGACGGCAAGTTGATTGGGTTGCGTCGGGCACTTCATGACATTCAGTCGAGTGAAAGCGAAGTCAAACTGGCTGATGAATTGAGCCGACAGGCTGATCTGTCGCTGCGGATCACCGGCAGCGACGGCAAGCGCTGGTATGACAGTTCGACGCGCCTGCCCCAGGAATTACCTACCCAGGCGGGTTTATCCACGGTGAGCAGCGAAGGTACCGACTACCGCGTCCTCAACGCTCCGTTGTACCTCGACAAACCCGATTCGCCGCAGTTGACCTTGCTGCTGGACATCACCCATCACCAGCACTTTCTGCAACGCATGCAGCACCTGATCTGGTTGACAGTCGGTTTGTCGGCACTGGCCACTGCCCTGCTCGGTGCCTGGGCAGCGCGCAGTGGGTTGCGGCCGTTACGACGCATGAGTGCGGTTGCCTGCGGCGTTTCAGCGCAATCGCTCAATGCGCGCTTGCCCGAAAAGAACATGCCGCCAGAACTCGCGGAAATGGCCCACAACTTCAACGCCATGCTCGGACGCCTCGACGACTCTTTTCAGCGGCTATCGGCCTTCTCGGCCGACATCGCCCATGAATTGCGCACGCCGTTGTCGAACCTGTTGACCCACACCCAGGTCACCCTCACCCGCCCACGTCCCATCGAGGATTACCGCGAAGCACTGCACAGCAATCTCGAAGAACTGCAATGGATGGCGCAACTGGTCAACGACATGTTGTACCTCGCCAAGGCCGACCACGGGTTGTTGATGCCCAAGCGCGAACCGCTGGAGCTGGCGGAAGAAGCGGATTTATTGCTGGAGTTTTTTGCACCGTTGGCGGAGGACGCACAGGTCAGGTTGAGTCGTGAAGGCAGTGCGCGCATGGAGGGCGATCGCAGCATGTTGCGGCGGGCGCTCTCCAATTTGCTGGATAACGCGTTGCGGTTTACGCCGGTCGAAGGCGAGGTTCGGGTGCGGATTGTTGATCAGCCCAAGGGATTGAGCCTGACGGTCGAGAACAGCGGCGACGGAATTGACGGGGCGTTGCTGCCGCGATTGTTTGATCGCTTCTACCGGGCTGATCCGGCGCGCCAGGAAGGCAGTAGTGAACATGCGGGATTGGGGCTGGCGATCACTCAGTCAATCATCCGCGCCCATGGTGGGCAGATTCATTGCGAATCGGATAACGGGTGGACACGGTTTGTGATTGAGTTGCCCAAGGGGGATTGAGGCCAGCAGGTCTGGCCCCTTCGCGGGCAAGCCCGCTCCCACAGTGACCGAGTTGAATCACAATGGTGTGAACGACTCGAAACCCTGTGGGAGCGGGCTTGCTCGCGATAGCGATCTACAGGCTTACGAATACCGCAACGCAGTAGCCGGTTCGACTTTCGCCGCACGCCATGCCGGGTAAACGGTGGCGAGGAAGCTCAAGATGAACCCGGCGGAGCAGATCAACAGCACATCCGCCCCCTGCAGTTCGGAAGGCAGGTTACTGACGAAGTACACGTCTGAAGTGAAGATGTGCTGCCCGCTGACCCGCTCCATCCAACCCACCAGTTCACTGACGTTCAGCGCCGCAATCACGCCAAGCACGCCACCAATCAACGTACCGACAACCCCGATCACGGTGCCCTGCACCATGAAGATCGCCATGATCTGCCGCGGCGTGGCGCCGATGGTCCGCAGGATCGCGATGTCCGCACCTTTGTCGTTCACCACCATGATCAGGGTTGCGATGATGTTGAACGCCGCCACGGCGACGATCATCAGCAACAGCAAACCGATCATGGTTTTTTCCATCTTCATCGCACTGAACAGACTGCCCTGTGTGTGAGTCCAGTCATCAGCCTTGTAAGCGGTGCCCAGGCCGCCAGCAATATCGCTGGAAACCTTCGGCGCCGCGTACAAATCCTTCACCGCCAGGCGCACGCTCTGTACCTGATTCGGCGCCCAGTGCTGCATCTGCGCGGCATCGGCCACGTGGATCAGCGCCATGGAACCGTCCAGTTCGGCGCCGACCTTGAACACGCCGACCACGTTCAACCGCTGCATGCGCGGGGTGATGCCGCCCGGTGCGGTGCTGACTTCCGGCACGATCAGGGTGATCTTGTCGCCGACGTTCAATCGGAAACGGCGCGCCGTGATCTCACCGATCACCACACCGAACTCACCCGGCTTCAAGGCATCGAGACGCCCCTGAACAATGTGCTGGGCGACGATCGACACCTTGCCTTCGAGCGCCGGATCAACACCGCTGACCTGGATCGGCTGCATCGTCCCCTTGTAGGACAGCATGCCTTCCATCTCGGTGAACGGCACAGCGGCCGTCACTTCAGGATTCTTCATGGCCGCCGCCGCGACGGGCTGCCAATCGTCGATCGGATTGACGCCAACGATAGTCGCGTGAGGCACCATGCCGAGGATGCGCGAGCTCATTTCGCGCTGGAAGCCGTTCATCACCGACAACACCACGATCATCGCCAGCACGCCCAGGGCGAGGCCGATCATCGAGGTCATCGAGATGAAGGAAACAAAGCGATTGCGGCGCTTGGCGCGGGTATAGCGCGCGCCGATAAAGATCGATAACGGTCTGAACATTCGCTGGGCACCGTATAAAAATAAAAGACCCAACGTACTGTTCAGTACGTCGGGTTTCGGTCAATCAGATGGGCGTCAGGTAACCTTCCTGCAAATGCAGGACGCGATCCATCTGGCGAGCCAGGTTCATGTCGTGAGTCACCACCAGGAACGCCGTGCGCATCGAGGTGCTGAGTTCCAGCATCAAATCCTGAATGCCCTGGGCGGTGTGGGAATCGAGGTTGCCGGTCGGCTCGTCGAGCATCACCAGGCCTGGGTTGTTCACCAGGGCGCGGGCGATGGCCACACGCTGACGCTCGCCACCGGACAATTCGGCCGGTTTGTGTTCCAGGCGATGGCCCAGCCCTACCCGTTCCAGCAATGCAGTCGCACGCTGACGCGCTTGCGGGATAGCCGTCTTGCCGATCAGCAGCGGCATGCAGACGTTTTCCAGCGCGGTGAACTCAGGCAGCAAGTGGTGGAACTGGTAAACGAAACCCAGCGACCGATTGCGCAGCAAACCGCGAGCCTTTTCGTTCAGCGCCGACAGCTCTTCACCGGCCAGCCAGACGCTGCCCTTGGTCGGTGTATCGAGGCCGCCCAGCAAGTTGAGCAAGGTACTTTTGCCCGAGCCCGAGGTCCCGACAATCGCCACGCGTTCGCCCGGATGCAACTCCAGTTGCAGACCAGCCAGAACCTCTACCGACTCCGGACCTTCCTCGTAGGATTTGCCCAGGTTGCGGCAGCTCAAGATTGCTTTATCACTCATGCCCAACTCACTCATAACGTAGCGCCTCCGCAGGCTGGGTGCGCGCGGCACGCCAGGCTGGATACAGGGTGGCGAGGAAACTCAGGACCAACGCGGCGGCGCAGACCATCAACACATCCTGGCTCTGCACTTGCGACGGCAGGTAATCGATGAAGTACACGTCAGCGTTGAGGAATTTGTGCCCGATCAGCCCTTCCAGGGCCGAGATCGCGGCGCTGACGTTCAGCGCGGCGAAGATCCCGACCATGGCGCCGATCAGCGTCCCGACCACACCAATGACGGTGCCCTGCACCATGAAGATCGCCATGATCGAACCTGGCGTGGCGCCCAGGGTGCGCAGAATCGCGATGTCGCCCTTCTTGTCGTTCACCACCATCACCAGCGTGGAAATGATATTGAACGCGGCAACAGCGACGATCAGCAGCAACAGCAAACCGATCATGGCTTTTTCCATGCGGATCGCCTGATACAGATTGCCGTGGGTGCGGGTCCAGTCGCGGGCATAGAAATGGTCTTCGCCGAGTTGCTGGGCGATGGTCCATGCGACGCGTGGCGCCTGGAACAGGTCGTCGAATTTCAGGCGGATGCCCTGGACCTGATCCGGTTTCCAGCGATGCAGCTTGGCCAGATCCTGCAGATTGGTGATGCCCAGGTAGCCGTCCAGCTCACCGGCGCCGACATGGAAGATGCCGACCAAGGTAAAGCGTTTCATGCGCGGGAACATCCCGGCCGGGGTCACGGTGACTTCCGGCGCCACGAACGTCAGCTTGTCGCCGATCGCCGCACCCAACTTGGCCGCGGCCTTGTCACCAATGACGATGCCGAAACTGCCCGGCGCCAGGTCATCGAGTTTGCCCTGCTGCATGAAGTTATCAATGATCGAGACCTGCCGTTCCAGCGCAGGGTCGATGGCATTGAGCAGGACTTTGGACACCTTGCCGTTGTTGGTCAGCAACCCCTGCATCTGGGTAAACGGCGCAACGGCCGTCACCTGCGGGTTCTGTTTGACCTTGGCAGCCAGGCTTTGCCAGTCGCTGATCGGTTCACCGGACTCGATGGTCGCGTGGGGCACCATGCCCAGCACGCGGGTGCGCATCTCATGATCGAAGCCGTTCATGACCGACAGCACCACGATCATCACGACCACGCCGAGGGCGAGTCCGATCATCGAGGTCAGGGAAATGAACGACACAAAATGATTGCGACGCTTTGCACGGGTATAACGCGTGCCAATAAATACGAAGAGAGGTCTGAACATGTCGGGGCTTGTTCGGAGGGAAAAGGAACGTCCTTGTGGCGGGGGTCGATAACCAGCTTTACACTCAGACCACCGCCGCTACCATGGGTTCGCCATGTCGACATTAGATGAAGAAGATCGCCGCGAATACTACCGTATCGAGGACACGATCGCACTGGAAATTCGGCCCCTGTCCACTCCCGAAGCCGCAGGCCAGGAAGTGTTGCAGGATGCTTCCCCCCTGTTCAACTTGCTCAGCGAGCTGCACCTGAGCGAATTCGAGTCACAGCACCTGTTGCGCCAGATCAGTGAGCGCGACCGCAACCTCGCTGCATTCCTGAAATCCCAGAATAAACGCATCGATTTGCTGAGCCAGGTGATCGCAATCACCGTACTCGGGCAGATCGGCGAGCCGCAGCCGGTGATCATTTCCGAAGGCGGGATCGACTTTCAGCATCCGACGCCACTTGCCACGGGCGCGCACCTGTCGGTGAAGCTGGTGCTGATGCCGCAAGCCCTCGGACTCTTGTTGCGGGCTCGCGTCACCCATTGCGATCGTAAAGGCGACGGCTACGACGTCGGTACCGAGTTCGAGTACCCGACCGATGCCCAGCGCCAATTGCTGGCCCGCTACATTTTGCAGAAGCAGGCCCAGGAACGACGTCTGGCCCGCGAACAAAACGAATCAGGCATTTAATTTAAGGAAGAACCGTGACCCTCATCTACGGCCATCGCGGCGCCAAGGGCGAAGCACCGGAAAATACGCTGACCAGTTTTCAGCAATGCCTCAAGCACGGCGTGCGCCGCTGCGAACTGGACCTGCACCTGTCCATGGACGGCGAGCTGATGGTCATCCACGACCCGACACTCAAGCGCACCACCGACCGTCGCGGCAAAGTCGTCGAGCACACGGCGGCCGAGCTGGTGACCTACGATGCACGCAAGGGGGGCCCAGGCTGGATCAAACCGTGCCCGATTCCAACCCTGGAAGAACTGTTCGAGAAATGCGACTTCGAGCACTGGCAACTGGAAGTCAAAAGCGCTTCACGCACTCGCGCGGCGACAACCGTGCTGGCGATTCGCGAAATGGCTCAGCGTTTCGGCCTGCTCGACAAGGTGACGATCACCTCGAGTTCGCGGGAAGTATTGAAAGCCGCGCTGGACTTCGTGCCGGACGTGTCCCGCGGATTGGTGGCCGAGTACGCCTGGCTCGATCCGTTGAAGGTCGCGCAAAGCTATGGCTGTGAGATTCTGGCGCTGAACTGGACCCTGTGTACGCCGGAACGCCTGCAGAAGGCGCAGCGCCAGGGGCTGCATGTGTCGGTATGGACAGTCAACGAGCCCGCACTAATGCGCAGGCTCGCCGACTTCGGCGTTGACAGCCTGATTACAGACTTTCCCGGTTTGGCCAGCGCCACGCTCGAGAATTGCTGAAATCGGTCTCCCCGGCCGGCTCAGGCCACCGGCCGGAGCCACTCAAAAAAGCCGGTTGAGGCCATCGTACGCCGCTACCCGATAGGCTTCGGCCATGGTCGGGTAGTTGAACGTCGTGTTGACGAAGTACTTCAGCGTGTTCTGTTCGCCCGGCTGGTTCATGATCGCCTGACCGATGTGAACGATCTCCGACGCCTGATAACCGAAGCAGTGAACGCCCAGCACTTCCAGGGTATCGCGGTGGAACAGGATCTTCAGCATGCCTTGCGGTTCGCCGGCAATCTGCGCACGCGCCATGCCCTTGAAGAACGCCTTGCCCACTTCATACGGCACCTTGGCCTGCGTCAGCTCCTGCTCGTTCTTGCCGATCGAGCTGATCTCCGGAATGGTGTAGATGCCGGTCGGCACGTCGTTGACGAAGCGCCAGCTTTGGTTGTCAACGATGCTGCCAGCGGCCGAACGACCCTGGTCGTGAGCAGCACTGGCCAGGCTCGGCCAACCAATCACGTCACCGGCGCCGTAGATGTTCGGCTTGCAGGTACGGTAGGCCTCGTCCACTTCGATCTGGCCACGGCTGTTGACCTTCACGCCGATGTTTTCCAGGCCCAACTGATCGGTGTTGCCGGTACGGCCGTTGCACCAGAGCAAGGCATCGGCCTTGATCTTCTTGCCGGACTTGAGGTGCAGGATCACGCCGTTGTCCACGCCTTCGACGCGGTCGTAGTCTTCGTTGTGGCGAACCGTGATGTTGTTGTTGCTGAAGTGATAGCTCAGGGCCTGGGAAATTTCCGAGTCGAGGAAGCTCAGCAACTGACCGCGGTTGTCCACCAGCTCAACCAACACCCCCAGACCGCTGAAGATCGACGCGTACTCGCAACCGATCACGCCGGCGCCGTAAACGATGAGTTTGCGCGGGGTGTGGCCGAGGCTGAGGATGGTGTCGCTATCGTAGATACGCGGGTGGTGGAAATCGATGTCCGCCGGGCGATAAGGGCGCGAGCCGGTGGCGATGATGATGTGCTTGGCCACCAGTTTTTCGACCACGCCGTTGGCGCAGACCACTTCAATGGTTTGCTCGTCAGCGAAGCTGCCGGTGCCGAAGAACACGTCGACGCGGTTACGGGCGTAGTAGCCGGTGCGCGATGCGACTTGTTTGGAGATGACTTTTTCAGCGCTTTTCAACACGTCCGGGAACGAGAACCAGCGCGGCTCACCAATGGCCCGGAACATCGGGTTGGTGTTGAACTGCATGATCTGCCGGACCGAGTGACGCAGTGCCTTGGACGGGATGGTGCCCAGGTGGGTGCAGTTGCCGCCGACCTGGCGACGGCTATCGACCATCGCCACCTTGCGCCCTGCTTTGGCGGCGTTCATTGCCGCGCCTTCTCCCGCCGGGCCGGAACCCAGCACCACCACGTCGTAGTTGTAGACAGCCATGCATACTCCTCAGAACAGGCCGCGGCGCCCTCGGCACCTGCGGCTAAATCACGCCGATCTGCGGCGTGAAGGAACAATTTGGGGCCAGTGCAGAACCCGGACACAGTCTATATAAGCGTCAACGCCGCGCACATTAACCCTTGGTCGCGTCGTAGGCTAGTTTTGCCTGCACTACAACGCCAGTCTTTGCTGCTTGAATCGCCGCGATCACTCGGTTTTTCCGCCACTCAGGCGCTCAAAAGCCTGCGTGGTTCGTGTGACGAATCCTGTATCGGCACGAATGACAAAGAATGCACCGATGTCATGCGCTTCGGCATAGTCCCAGCCCCTTTCGGGACCCAGAATCAGCAACAGCGTCGATAAGCCATCGGCCATCAACGCTGAAGGATGAATCACCGTGACTGACGCCAGGGCATGTAGGACCGGCGCCCCGCTGCGGGCATCGAAGGTGTGGGAATAACGCCGACCGTCCTGCTCGAAATAGTTGCGGTAGTCGCCAGAAGTGGAAACGCCGTAGCCGTCGACGGCGATGATGCGCTCGGCCACTTGTTGGTCGTCGCGGGGTTCTTCCAGGGCGATGCGCCACGGTGAGCCGTCAAGTTTTTTGCCGGCAGCCTTGAGTTCGCCAGTGGCTTCGGCGAGGTAGTTGTGGATGCCCATTGCTTCGAGTTTTGCGGCAATTGTATCGACTGCGTAACCGGCGGCGATGCTGTTGAAGTCGACTTCGACCGCGGCATCCTTGCACAATTTATCGCCATCGATGCGCAGGTGCGCGTGACCGACACGCTGCCTGACTTCGGCGAGCGCTTCGGCAGTCGGGACTTTTTCCTTACGGCCCTGCGGGCCAAAGCCCCAGAGATTGAGCAGCGGTTCCACGGTCAGGTCGTAGGAGCCTTCGCTTTGCGAAGACAGTTGCTCGCCCACACGGATCAATTCGAGCACCGGGCCAGGCATGACCTGACAGCGGTCGGCCGGCAGTGCGTTGAAGCGTTCGATAACCGAGTCGCTGCGATAGGTCGAGAATAGTCGATCCACTTCAGCGAGGATATTTTCCACTTCGGTCTGCACCGCTTTCGGCCCGGGTGTGGAGGAATGCCTTACGTATTGAATGGAATAACGACTGCCCATGGTCGGGCCCTCGAAGCGCTCCAGGCTGTCGCCGCTGCCACAACCGGACAAAACACCGGCCAGCATCACGATCCAAGTCCACCGTCCAGTTAACAAATCTTCATCCCCCCTCAAAACCGCGCCCGCCATTATGGGCTTCAGAGCGCTCGAGAGCGAGGTCTGCCAGCGCCCGTCAGTCAAACGCAAAACCTGTGGGAACGAGCCTGCTCGCGATAGCGGTGTGTCAGCCAACATCAATGCCGATTGACCCCACGCCATCGCGAGCAGGCTCACTCCCACAGGTGCAGCGTTTCAAACAAGATTTACCAGCGTGAGTACCTACACATGTCCTCCAACACGAGCAAAGGCAAAGCGATTTTTCGCGTTGTCAGCGGTAACTTTCTCGAGATGTTCGACTTTATGGTCTACGGCTTTTACGCCACGGCCATTGCCAAGACCTTCTTCCCTGCCGATAGCGCTTTCGCCTCCCTGATGTTGTCCCTGGCCACCTTCGGGGCCGGCTTCCTGATGCGTCCATTGGGGGCGATTTTCCTCGGCGCCTATATCGACCGCCATGGTCGACGCAAAGGGCTGATCATCACCCTCGCGATGATGGCGGCCGGCACGGTACTGATTGCCTGTGTGCCGGGTTACGCCACTTTGGGCGTTGCGGCGCCGCTGATTGTGCTGTTCGGTCGTTTGCTGCAAGGGTTCTCGGCCGGGGTGGAACTGGGCGGTGTGTCGGTCTACCTCGCCGAGATTTCCACCCCGGGCCGCAAAGGCTTCTTTGTCAGTTGGCAGTCCGCCAGTCAGCAAGCGGCGGTGGTATTCGCCGGCCTGCTGGGTGTTGGCTTGAACCACTGGCTCAGCCCCGAACAAATGGGTGATTGGGGCTGGCGCGTGCCGTTCCTGATCGGCTGCATGATCGTGCCGGTGATCTTCGTGATTCGTCGTTCGCTGGAAGAAACGCCGGAATTCCAGGCGCGCAAACATCGCCCTACCCTGCGGGACATCGTTCGTTCGATTGGACAGAACTTTGGCATCGTCATCGCCGGCATGGCGTTGGTGGTGATGACCACGGTGTCGTTCTACCTGATCACCGCCTACACCCCGACCTTCGGTAAAGCCGAACTGCATCTGTCGGATCTGGATGCATTGCTGGTGACGGTGTGCATTGGCCTGTCGAACTTCTTCTGGCTGCCGGTCATGGGTTCTGTTTCCGACAGGATCGGACGCAAACCCTTACTGCTGGCGGCGACGATTCTGGCGATCCTCACCGCCTACCCTGCCCTGTCATGGCTGGTAGCAAACCCGAGCTTCAGCCACTTGCTGATCGTCGAATTGTGGCTGTCGTTCCTGTATGGCTCGTATAACGGCGCCATGGTGGTGGCGCTGACCGAGATCATGCCGGTGGAAGTTCGTACGACTGGATTCTCTTTGGCCTACAGCCTGGCGACTGCAACATTCGGGGGGTTTACGCCGGCGGCGTGTACGTACCTGATTCATGTGCTGGACAACAAGGCTGCGCCGGGGATCTGGCTCAGTGGCGCGGCGGTGTTGGGGCTGATTGCGACGCTGGTGTTGTTCCGGGGCAACAAGCATGAATTGCGTACTGCGCAGGCGGCTGTAGTAGGCGGCGCTCGATAGATCGCCTTCGCGAGCAAGCCCGCTCCCACAGTGGATCTGTGTACGCAGGACCAATGTGGGAGCGGGCTTGCTCGCGAAGAGGCCCATTCAGGCAACACACCTGTAACTGACAAACCACACAAACAAAAACGCCCCGACCAAAGTCGGGGCGTTTTCATGTGCAGCTAATGCTTAGCGCGGGAATGCAGGCGGGTTTACACCGGCCATGTCTTCCATCACGCGAACCACCTGGCAGCTGTAACCGAATTCGTTGTCGTACCAAACGTACAGAACAACGCGGTTGTCTTGGCTGATGGTTGCTTCAGCGTCCACTACGCCTGCGTGGCGCGAGCCAACGAAGTCGGTGGAAACCACTTCCTGCGAATTGACGTAGTCGATTTGCTTATGCAGATCGGAGTGCAGCGCCATGTAGCGCAGGTACTCGTTCATCTCTTCACGGGTGGCGGCTTTCTCAAGGTTCAGGTTGAGAATGGCCATCGACACGTTAGGCGTCGGAACGCGGATCGCGTTACCGGTCAGCTTGCCGGCCAGCTCAGGCAGCGCCTTGGCAGCAGCGGTGGCAGCACCGGTCTCGGTGATCACCATGTTCAACGCGGCGCTACGGCCACGGCGATCGCCTTTGTGGAAGTTGTCGATCAGGTTCTGGTCGTTGGTGTACGAGTGAACCGTTTCAACGTGACCGTTGATGATGCCGAACTTGTCGTTGACGGCTTTGAGCACCGGCACGATGGCGTTGGTGGTGCAGGAAGCCGCGGAAATGATCTTGTCATCAGCGGTGATTTCACCGTGGTTGATGCCGTGAACGATGTTCTTCAGCTTGCCTTTGCCAGGCGCGGTCAGAACAACGCGATCGATACCCGGGCAAGCCAGGTGCTGGCCCAGGCCGTCGGCGTCACGCCATACACCGGTGTTATCCACCAGCAGCGCGTCTTTGATGCCGTACTGGGTGTAGTCCACTTCAGTCGGGTTTTTCGCGTAGATAACCTGGATCAGGTTGCCGTTGGCGGTGATGGTGTTGTTGGCTTCATCAATGGTGATGGTGCCATCGAACGGACCATGAACCGAGTCACGACGCAGCAGGCTGGCACGTTTGACCAGATCGTTCTCGGCGCCCTTGCGGACAACGATGGCGCGCAGACGCAGGCCGTCGCCGCCACCGGTTTTCTCGATCAGGATGCGTGCCAGCAGACGGCCGATACGACCGAAGCCGTACAGAACAACGTCGGTGCCTTTGCGCGCGGAAACATTTTGCTGGCCAACGACGTCAGCCAGTTCTTCACGGACGAACTGCTCGGCAGTGCGGCCATTGCCTTCAGCCTTGAACTTGACTGCAAGCTTGCCCAGGTCTACCGAAGCAGCGCCGAGCTTGAGTTCGCTCATTGCCTTGAGCAGCGGGAATGTTTCGTGGACGGACAATTCGCTGTCATCGGATTGACGATGACGAGCAAAGCGGTGGGCTTTGAGAATCGCAATGACTGAACGATTGATCAGGCTGCGGCCATAGATCGAGCTCACCACGTTGTTATTGCGGTAGAGCTGACCGATAAGCGGAATCATCGCTTCTGCGAGTGCTTCACGGTCGATCCATTCACCAAGACACTGGTCGGGCTTCTGAGTCACGGGAACCTTCCACATGTAGGGGCAGAAAAAAGGGGCTACATTATGCCGCCGAGTGCCTCCCGTAGCAATGCGCGCTTGTCGCGCGGCCAGTAACAAAATCCTCTTCAAAAAAATGACGCACGGCTCAAGCCCAATAAAACCGGGGCCTGCAAAGCAGTCATTTTTTCGGAGACATCGCTGTCTTGTCTGTAACCCTCCGTAACACTCGACCGTTTTGCCACTACATATTCAGTCATTTTTACTAAAAAACGGGCCGATTTTGTCTTTACCACTACATTTCGCCCAACCTGTGTAATAGACACATCTGCAACTGACAGGCGGCACCCGGGACCGCTACAATTACCGACTTTGTCGCAACGCTTGGAGCTCAACCTTCCGTGCCCGTTCTGCGTCTACCGCTTCTCCCTGCCGCGGCAGGTAAACAGCACTGGGGCAACCTGCCCGGTGCCGCCCTGAGCCTGGCTATTGCCGAGGCCGCCAGCGCTGCCAAGCGCTTCACCCTGCTGCTGACCGCCGACAGCCAAAGTGCCGAACGGCTGGAACAGGAGCTGAGTTTCTTCGCCCCGGATTTGCCGGTGCTGCATTTCCCGGACTGGGAAACCCTGCCCTACGATCTGTTTTCACCGCACCAGGACATTATTTCCCAGCGAATCTCCGCCCTCTATCGGTTGCCGGAGCTGAGTCATGGCGTTCTGGTCGTGCCGATCACCACGGCCCTGCATCGTCTGGCGCCGACCAAATTCCTGCTCGGCAGCAGCCTGGTGCTGGACATCGGCCAGAAGCTCGATGTCGAGCAAATGCGCACCCGGCTCGAGGCCAGCGGCTATCGCTACGTCGATACCGTCTACGAGCATGGCGAATTCACCGTGCGCGGTTCGTTGATCGATCTGTTCCCGATGGGCAGCAAACTGCCTTTCCGCATCGACCTGTTCGACGACGAAATCGAGACCCTTCGTACCTTCGATCCGGAAAACCAGCGTTCCATCGACAAGGTTGAAACGGTTCGCCTCCTGCCAGCGAGAGAGTTCCCGCTGCAAAAGGATGCGGTCACCCGCTTCAAGGCGCGCTTCCGTGAACGTTTCGATGTCGACTTCCGTCGCTGCCCAATCTTTCAGGATTTGAGCAGCGGGATTACACCGGCCGGTATCGAGTACTACCTGCCGCTGTTTTTCGATGAGACTTCCACGCTGTTCGATTACCTGCCGCAGGAAACGCAAGTGTTTTCCTTGCCGGGCATCGAGCAAGCGGCGGAAAACTTCTGGAACGACGTGCGCAATCGCTATGAAGAGCGTCGCGTCGATCCGGCCCGTCCTTTATTGCCGCCGGCCGAGTTGTTCCTGCCGGTGGAAGATTGCTTTGCGCGCCTGAAAAACTGGCCGCGCGTGGTCACCAGTCAACAGGACGTGGAAGCCGGCGTCGGCCGCGAGCGCTTCCCCGCTCGGGAGCTGCCGAACCTGGCCATCGAAGCCAAGGCCACCCAACCGTTGGCGGCACTGGCGGGTTTCCTCGACGAGTTCCCCGGTCGCGTGCTGTTTACCGCCGAATCCGCGGGCCGTCGTGAAGTACTGCTGGAGTTGCTGGAACGCCTGAAGCTGCGACCGAAAACCGTCGACAGCTGGCCGGACTTCGTCGCAAGCAAAGAGCGGCTGGCGATCACCATCGCGCCGCTTGACGAAGGTCTGGTGCTCGACGACCCGGCGCTGGCCCTGGTCGCCGAAAGCCCGTTGTTCGGTCAGCGCGTGATGCAACGCCGTCGCCGCGAGAAACGCGCCGACGCCAACAACGATGCCGTGATCAAAAACCTTACCGAGCTGCGCGAAGGCGCACCGGTGGTGCATATCGATCACGGCGTCGGTCGCTATCTCGGGCTGACGATCCTGGAAATCGATAGTCAGGCCGCTGAATTCCTGACCCTCGAATACGCCGAAAACGCCAAGCTTTACGTGCCGGTGGCCAACCTGCATCTGATCGCCCGCTACACCGGCAGCGATGATGCCCTGGCCCCGCTGCACCGCCTCGGCTCCGAGACCTGGCAGAAAGCCAAACGCAAAGCTGCCGAACAGGTGCGCGATGTGGCGGCTGAATTACTCGACATCTATGCCCGCCGCGCCGCTCGCGAAGGTTATGCGTTCGCCGACCCGAAAGCCGACTACGCGACCTTCAGCGCCGGCTTCCCGTTCGAAGAAACACCGGACCAGCAAACCACCATCGAAGCCGTGCGCACCGACATGCTCGCACCGAAACCGATGGACCGGCTGGTCTGCGGCGACGTCGGTTTCGGCAAGACCGAAGTGGCGATGCGCGCCGCGTTCATCGCGGTACACGGCGGTCGCCAGGTAGCCATTCTGGTGCCGACCACCCTGCTCGCCCAACAGCATTACAACAGCTTCCGCGACCGCTTCGCCGACTGGCCGGTGAGCGTGGAAGTGATGAGCCGCTTCAAGTCGACCAAGGAAGTCAACGCTGCGGTTGCGGACCTGGCCGAAGGCAAGATCGACATCGTCATCGGCACGCACAAGCTGCTGCAGGACGATGTAAAAATCAAAAACCTGGGGCTGGTGATCATCGACGAAGAGCACCGTTTCGGTGTCCGTCAGAAGGAACAGCTCAAGGCCCTGCGCAGTGAAGTCGACATTCTCACCCTGACCGCCACGCCGATTCCGCGCACGCTGAACATGGCCGTGTCGGGCATGCGCGATCTGTCGATCATCGCCACGCCGCCGGCCCGTCGCCTGTCGGTACGGACGTTCGTCATGGAGCAGAACAAGAGCACGGTCAAAGAAGCCTTGCTCCGTGAGCTGCTGCGTGGCGGTCAGGTCTACTACCTGCACAACGATGTGAAGACCATCGAGAAATGCGCCGCCGACCTCGCTGAACTGGTGCCGGAAGCACGAATCGGCATCGGCCACGGGCAGATGCGCGAACGTGATCTCGAACAAGTGATGAGCGACTTCTACCACAAGCGCTTCAACGTGCTGATCGCCTCGACCATCATCGAGACCGGCATTGACGTGCCGAGCGCCAACACCATCATCATCGAGCGTGCCGACAAGTTCGGCCTGGCGCAGTTGCACCAGTTGCGCGGCCGGGTCGGTCGCAGCCACCACCAGGCTTACGCTTATTTGCTGACGCCGCCGCGCCAGCAAATCACGCCTGACGCCGAAAAACGTCTGGAAGCGATCGCCAATACCCAGGACCTCGGCGCGGGCTTCGTGCTCGCCACCAACGACCTGGAAATCCGTGGCGCCGGTGAATTGCTCGGCGACGGGCAGAGCGGACAGATCCAGGCTGTCGGTTTCACCCTGTACATGGAAATGCTCGAGCGCGCGGTGAAGTCGATCCGCAAGGGCGAACAACCGAACCTCGATCAGCCGCTCGGCGGTGGTCCGGAAGTCAATCTGAGGGTACCGGCGTTGATTCCCGAGGACTATCTGCCGGACGTACACGCCCGACTGATTCTCTACAAACGCATCGCCTCGGCCTCCGACGAGGAAGGCCTCAAGGATTTGCAGGTGGAGATGATCGATCGTTTCGGTCTGTTGCCGGAACCGACCAAGAACCTGATGCGCATTACCGCACTGAAATTGCAGGCCGAGCTACTGGGCATCAAGAAAGTCGACGGCGGCCCGCAAGGTGGCCGAATCGAGTTCGCGACGCAAACCCCGGTCGACCCGCTGACGCTGATCAAACTGATCCAGAGCCAGCCCAAACGCTACAAATTCGAAGGCGCCACGATGTTTAAATTCCAGGTGCCGATGGAGCGCCCGGAAGAGCGCTTTAATACTGTAGAGGCGCTGTTTGAGCACCTCATTCCGAAAACTGCTTGAAGGACGCCGCATGCGCCTGTTTCGCTCACTGATCCTGTTGATGACCCTGGTTGCGCCGACGACGTTTGCCGATGACCTCTATCAGATAGAAATGATTCTGGTCCGCCAAAACGCCGTGCCCGCTATCATCAGCCGCGCCGCACCGGAAGACTGGGCGGCCGGCGCCCAACACATCAGCCCTGACAGCCTGCGCACGCCAAGCCTTAATGACGAAGTGAAAAAACTCACCGCCAGCAGCGACTACACCGTGCTGCTGCACAAGGCATGGCAACAGATGCTCGGTGAAACAACCAGCAAAATCGCGATCAGCGACGGCGCGGAACAGTTCGGCCAGTTCCCGATCGAGGGCACCCTGAGCCTGAAACTGGGACGTTTCACTGATGTAGACGCGGATTTCTGGGTTAACCAGATCGACGCCAACGGCATGGTCACCGCCAGCGAACGCATGAACCAGGAAAGCCACACCAAGAACGGTCAGCTGAACTTCCTCGACAACGGCCACTTGGGCATGTTGATCAAGATCACCTCGCTCACCACCCCTGCGCCTCGGCCAGTCCCCGATGAAATTCCGGACTGATTGAGTCCTTATGTCAGCGACCCTGAGCAAACCCCTGGCACCTTCCTGGGTCAGCCGATTCAAGGAACAGAGCCTGGAGCGTGGCCGTCGCTACGCTTTGGAGAACCGCGTCAGGATCGTCGAGGCCGGCGACGCCACGATCATTGCCGCCTGCGAGGGCTCTGGCGGTAACGTTTACCGTCAGACCATTCGCCTGCGCGAGTCGGCCAAAGCCACTTTGCTGATGATCGATGCCTCGTGCACCTGTCCGGTCCACAGCAACTGCAAACATTGCGCAGCGGTGCTCCTGAAAGTGCAGGAAACCCTGGCTTACCCCGCCGCCGCGCAAGACGCCGAGCTACTCGAGAAACTTCAAGCCGTACTGGAAAACCGTAGCCCGAAGGCCCCGCAAGTGCTGGTGGATAACGTGCAACCGGTGCCGCGCTTGTGGCTGGCGAGCATCGAGTTCAGCGCCTTCGAACCACGCAATGGCAAGATGCAGCGTTACATTCAGCATCGCGCGGCGTTGTCATTCAGCTATCTGGATGAATACGTTTCCGGGCAGAAGAACGTCGACATTCTGATTCGTCAGGAGACGCAAACGTTACGGATAAAACGCCACCCGGAAGTCGAACAGACCTACAGGGAACAGCTGCGAATCCTCGGTTTCAAGGTTGCCACCCGGCAAAGCAAGGCCTTGCCGGAAAGCGCCGGCGAACTTTTCGAAATGGTCAACGACAGCGCCTGGCTGACCTTCACCCTCAATGAACTGCCGAAGCTGCGTACCCAGGGCTGGGAGTTGCAGATCGACGAAGACTTCGGTTTCGACCTGACTGCCGTGGACGATTGGTACGCCACCGTCGAACAAGCGCCGGAGCGCGACTGGTTCGATCTGGAGCTGGGAATCATCGTCAACGGCGAGCGGCTGAGCCTGCTGCCGATCCTGCTGAACCTGATGCGCTCTCACACCGAGATCCTCAATCCGGAACGCCTTGCACGACGTCGCGACGACGAGTTGATCCTGGTGAATATTCCCAATCGACCGAACTCCGAGCACGGGCCGTTGCAAGTCGCCCTGCCCTTTGGCCGATTGAAACCGGTACTGGCGACCCTCGGCGAGTTCTACCTGCAAGGGCCCGGCGAAACGACGCTGCGCCTGAGCAAGGCCGATGCCACGCGACTAAATCCGCTGGAAGACCTGCCGCTGCTTTGGGAGGGCGGCGAGCAAATTCGCACCTTTGCCCAGCGGCTGCGGGACATCAAGGACTTCACCGCGACCGCACCGGAAGGCTTGAACGCGACTTTGCGCCCCTATCAGCTGGAAGGCTTGAGCTGGATGCAGTCGTTGCGACAACTGGAAGTCGGCGGGATTCTCGCGGACGACATGGGTCTGGGCAAAACCCTACAGACCCTGGCGCACATTCTCAGCGAGAAGAACGCCGGACGCCTCGATCGGCCGTGCATGGTGGTGATGCCCACCAGCCTGATCCCCAACTGGCTGGATGAAGCGGCGCACTTCACACCGCAACTCAAAGTGCTGGCGCTGTACGGCGCCAGTCGCAAAAAGCATTTCGACACGCTGGCCGATTACGACCTGATCCTGACTACCTATGCACTGCTGCCCAAAGACGTCGAACGTCTCGCCGCGCAGCCTTTGCACGTGTTGGTTCTGGACGAGGCGCAATACATCAAGAACCCCAACAGCAAGGCCGCCCACGCTGCCCGCGAATTGAATGCCCGTCAGCGTCTGTGCCTGAGCGGCACGCCGCTGGAAAACCACCTGGGTGAGCTGTGGTCGCTGTTTCACTTCCTGCTGCCCGGCTGGCTGGGTGACGTAAAAAGCTTCAACCGCGATTACCGCGTGCCGATCGAAAAGCGCGCCAGTGAAGTGCGACTTCAGCACCTCAACGGTCGGATAAAACCGTTCCTGCTGCGTCGAACCAAGGAACAAGTGGCCACTGAGCTGCCGCCGAAAACTGAAATCATCCATTGGGTCGAGCTCAACGAAGCCCAGCGCGACGTGTACGAAACCATGCGCCTGGCGATGGACAAGAAAGTCCGCGACGAGATCACCCGCAAGGGTGTGGCGCGCAGCCAGATCATCATTCTTGAGGCGCTGCTGAAGCTGCGTCAGGTTTGCTGCGATTTGCGTCTGGTCAACGATGCCACCCTGCCCACTCGCGGCAGCACGTCGGGCAAGCTCGACAGCCTGATGGAAATGCTTGAGGAATTGTT
The DNA here is from genome assembly GCF_019219045.1 of Pseudomonas sp. PDM25. NCBI lineage: Bacteria > Pseudomonadati > Pseudomonadota > Gammaproteobacteria > Pseudomonadales > Pseudomonadaceae > Pseudomonas > Pseudomonas sp. PDM25. The sequence continues at coordinate 276,370 of NZ_JAHUWL010000007.1, read as the reverse complement.
CGATGAAGGTCGGCGGATTCTGCTGTTCTCGCAGTTCACTTCAATGCTGTCGTTGATTGAAGATGAGCTGAAAAAACGCGGAGTCGATTATGCGCTGTTGACCGGACAGACCCGCGACCGGCGCGCACCGGTCAAAGACTTCCAGAGCGGCAAGCGTCAGATCTTTCTGATCAGCTTGAAGGCCGGTGGCGTCGGCCTGAACCTGACCGAAGCCGACACGGTGATTCACTACGATCCGTGGTGGAACCCGGCGACAGAAAATCAGGCCACTGACCGGGCGTACCGCATTGGTCAGGAGAAACCGGTGTTCGTCTACAAGATGATTGCCAGGGGCACGGTGGAAGAGAAGATTCAGCATCTGCAGAAGGAAAAATCCGACTTGGCGGCTGGCGTGCTGGATGGACGCAAGACCGGGGACTGGAAGTTGCAGAGTGATGATATTGAAGCGTTGTTTGCGCCATTGCCGGACAAGCTGGAAAAGCGCTGAGAACCACGGCGCCAGGTAGATCGCTTTCGCGAGCAAGTCGGATCGCCGCACCGCCGCTCCCACAGGGTTAACATCAATCCTGTGGGAGCGTGGCTTGCCCGCGATGGGGTCACATCGTATTTGACTGAAGAAATCAGCTATCAGGACCTGGGTTCAGGCAACGGCGCAAACAGCGCTTCAATGTCACTCTGCTCAAGCTTCCAACCTCCGGTCGTCCCACCTTCAAGTACGGCCCCGGCCAGCGCCGCCTTCTCCTGTTGCAGTGCCTGTATTTTCTCTTCCACCGTGCCCTTGGCAATCATCTTGTAGACGAACACCGGCTTGTCCTGACCGATCCTGTAAGCACGATCGGTGGCCTGATTTTCAACAGCAGGGTTCCACCATGGATCAAAGTGAATCACCGTGTCGGCCGCTGTCAGATTAAGCCCCGTCCCACCCGCCTTCAGGCTGATCAGGAACAACGGCACCTTGCCGCTCTGGAAGTCTTTGACCGGCGTGCGCCGATCAGTCGTTTCGCCAGTCAATAACGCATAGCCAACACCACGATGCAGCAATTCTTCCTCAATCAATGCAAGCATCGAAGTGAACTGCGAAAACAATAAAATCTTGCGTCCTTCACTGAGTAACTCCTCGAGCATCTCCATCAAACCGATCAACTTGCCGCTGCCCGCACGAAGCGCTTTCGCCGTCAGGGACATTTTGACCAGCCGCAGATCGCAGCAAACCTGACGCAACTTCAGCAAAGCGTCGAGGATGATGATCTGGCTACGCGCAACACCGCTGCGGGCAATTTCGTCACGCACCTTCTTGTCCATCGCCACGCGCACGGTTTCATAAACATCCCGCTGCCCATCGCTGAGTTCGATCCAATGCACGATCTCGGTTTTTGGCGGCAACTCGGTGGCGACCTGTTCTTTCTTGCGGCGTAGCAGAAAAGGCTTTATGCGGGCTGTCAGGTGCTGCATCCGTTCGCTATTGCCGTGCTTCTCGATCGGGGTGCGGTAGTCACGATTGAAGGTTTTACTGTCGCCTAGCCAGCCGGGCAGCAGGAAGTGGAACAGTGACCAAAGCTCGCCGAGGTGATTTTCCAACGGCGTGCCGGACAGGCACAATCGCTGCCGGGCCTCCAGATCACGGGCAGCCTGAGCGGCTTTGCTGAGCGGATTTTTGATGTTCTGCGCTTCATCGAGAATCAGCACGCTCCAGACCTGTGGCTGCAAAACCTCAAGATCTCGCGGCAATAACGCATACGTGGTCAGCACCAGATCGTATTCGGCAAGGTTGATGAAGTCCTTTTGGCGAGTGGCGCCATGCAGCGCCAAGACTTTCAGCTGCGGGGTGAAGCGTGCCGCTTCGTCGAGCCAGTTGGGGATGAGGCTGGTCGGCATCACCGCAAGTGCCGGAACATCGAGTCGTCCTGCCTGTTTCTCCACGAGTAAATGAGCCAGTGTTTGCAGGGTCTTGCCCAGGCCCATGTCGTCGCCAAGAATACCGCCGACCTCAAGCTCACGAAGGGTCTGCATCCAGTTCAGACCTTCATGCTGATAAGGCCGCAATGTGGCGTTGAGGCCTTCTGGCACAGCAACGTTCGCCTGAGTCGATTCACGCAAGCGTTTGGCGAAACTGCGCAAGCGCTCACCGCCCTGCCAGACCAGAGGTAACCCCTCCAACTCACTCAATCGCGCCGCATCAGGGGCACTCAAGCGTAACGAGGCACTGCTGCTCACCCCCAAATACAACTCGCCGAGCGTTGCCATCAATGGCTTGATTCGCCCCAGGGACAGCGCAATTTTCATACCTGGCTTGGCACCCAACTGCCCACTGTTGAGATCGATCAGCACTTGATCGTCATCGTCACGCATGGCCAACTCAGTCGGGTTCAGCAGCTGCGGTTGTCTGCGCAACAGTTGCAGCAGGATGGGCAGCAAACTGTGGCGCTCGCCATTGACGACGACACCCAACTGCAGATCGAACCACTCGCGCCCCGGAGACTCCTCGACATCGGCATACCATTCATCTACGGGCTGCACATTGAAATGAAAGCCCTCATCGATACGGATCTGCCAATTTGCCTCTCTGAGCGCCGGGACTACGGACTGCACAAAAGCCAGCCAGGCCGAGTCGTCCGGCAAATCGAACATTTCGCCCGCACTGTCGGGTAGCGCATCACTTTTACGGGTGGCCTTTTTGAAGCCCTGTTTTTGCAAGGCTTGGCGCAAGGCTTTTTCAGCCGCGGGTTTGCGTTGAATGCGCAGGGTTTCGGTGCCGGACAGTATCAGTACTTCTGAGGATTTTTTATCCGCCGCCATGTGCCCGTTGTAGGTAAACGCCAATGCCGCGCGATGTTCAACTTCGTGCTTCCAGCTCCTGTAACGGTTGGTGCTTGCAAGCGTCAGGAAGGCTTTGGGTTCGACGTCATCGACGATCCGCTCGATCAATGCATGCGGTGGAGGCACGACTCGAGTCACTGCACTCATCCGATGGCTGAATTGCATGGCCTGACGTGCGGGAATGTCAGGGACCAATGACAGATGGCAGGCTAGCTTTTCGTCTAGCTCGCTAAGCAGCGGCCCAACTTCCATCCGTTCGCGATCCAGGTAGTACAGAGGTACCAGCGCCAGAATCGTTTCTTCAGGAGCATCGTCACTACACCACCGAGGACGGAAGCTGCCGCTGGCTTGCTCGATCCAGACAAACTGCGCAGACCTGCTCTTTCCAGGCACCAGCGGCTGCAATTGTTCGAAGTCGAGATACAGGCGTGAGGTTTTCAATGCCAATTGAAGAACTTCGGCACCACTGCTGCCTTGCAGGGGATAGCCGCTGTAAAACGAATGTTGGGAGTGGACGGCGACCAGCAATCTTGCGATTCGCAGATCAAGTTCCGACAGATAGCCGGGCTCTCGCATCAGTGCGTCTGACGGCGAGTACACCGATTTGATGTCCTGCAAGCGGCCATCCTTGAGCTGACGAGCCTTGTAGATTTCCAGCAACCACTTGCCTGTGGTGGACGTTGCTTTGAGTTTGTAAACCCAGCAAGTGCCAGCGCTCTGCGCAGCCCCATCGCGATCTGGAACGTCGCGGGGAATATCATTGAGCCAACGTTCCAACTCACGATTCAGGTGAACCGAGGCATTGCTTTTGAACGAGTCCACCGGAAGTTCTTGCAGGTTGTAAAGCACGGTTGCGCAGTGCTTGCAATTGATCACCACTGGACACGAACAAGAGCAAACCAGCTCAAAATCACCATTGGGGGCTTCAATGAGCTCAATGGCTTGTTCGTAGATATTCCCTTGAGAACCTTTGCAGATGGCGAGAACGAGAGCGTCCTCGATTTCGCGGATTTGTACCCGGCTTTCTACAGCGTATCTGCGAGCCTTATCCAGAGCACGATGACTGAACATCTGCGCCCACGGCAGCTCATGAAGTCGCTCAATAATTGCCAGCATCATATTTACACTTCTGAAAGTGACTGTAGTTCGCAGGTATCAAGACTCAGCCTTTAAGCACCCGGGCCAACGTCGACTTCACCTTCCCCATCCCGTCACGCAACGCTTGCTCGATCTCGACCATGGTAATCACTGCCGTCGACTTGCCCGCCGCCGGGTTTACGACCAGCGCCAGACAGGCGTAATCCAATTCCAGCTCACGAGCCAAGGCCGCTTCCGGCATCCCGGTCATGCCGACGATGTCGCATCCGTCGCGTTCCAGTCTGGCGATTTCAGCGACAGTTTCCAGCCGCGGCCCTTGAGTGCAGGCGTACACGCCATGACTGCTGTAGCCGACACCTTCGGCCGCCAGCGCCGCGATCAACTGCTGACGCAGTGGCTCGCTGTAGGGATAGCTGAAGTCGATGTGTGTGACCTGTTCGAGATCATCGGCGAAATAGGTGTGTTCGCGACCGCTGGTGTAGTCGATCAGCTGATGCGGCACGCAGAAATGTCCGGTACCCATCGCGCAATGAATCCCACCCACGGCGTTGACCGCGAGAATCGCTTCGGCGCCAGCCTGCTTCAGCGCCCAGAGGTTGGCGCGGTAGTTCACCTGATGCGGCGGGAAGCGGTGAGGATGACCGTGACGCGCGAGGAACAGCACTTCCTTGCCGGCGTACTCGCCGATCTGCACTTCAGCCGAAGGCGCGCCGTAAGGGGTGTCCACCACCAGTGACTGACGAATGCTCAGGCCTTCGAGCTGAGTCAGGCCGGTGCCGCCGATAATCGCGTAAACCGTCATCACGAAAAGTCCTCAATCTATCAGTTGAGCATCTTTGAGCGCGCCCACGGCTGTCAGCCAGCGCGGGTCTTGACGGTATTCAGTGCTGGCGTACGACTGGCCGCGCATCCGCGCGATGCGCTCGGACGGTTTGACCTTCAGGCGCTGGGCGGCACTCAGGGCCAGTTCAGCGGCCGCACGATCGTTGCACACCAGGCCCATGTCGCAACCGGCCGTCAGCGCCGCTTCGATACGGCTGGCAGCATCGCCGACCACGTGGGCACCGGCCATGGACAGGTCATCGCTGAAGATCACGCCATCGAATTGCAGCTCGCCACGCAGGATGTCCTGCAACCAGCGGCGGGAGAAGCCGGCAGGCTGGGAATCGACTTGTGGATAGATCACGTGGGCCGGCATGACCGCAGCCAGTTGCTTGCTCAGTCGGGTGAACGGCACCAGGTCATTGGCGCGAATTTCGTCGAGGCTGCGCTCATCAACAGGGATCGCAACATGGGAATCGGCCTCGGCCCAGCCGTGACCGGGAAAGTGTTTGCCGGTGGCGGCCATGCCGGCGCTGTTCATGCCGCGAATGAAGGCTCCCGCCAGCAATGCTGCACGCTCGGGATCACCTTCAAATGAACGGGTGCCAACTACGGCGCTGCGCTGGAAGTCGAGGTCCAGCACCGGAGCGAAGCTCAGATCGAGGCCGACGGCCAGCACTTCAGTCGCCATGATCCAGCCGCACTGCTCGGCGAGGTACTCGGCATTCGGATTGTCAGCAATGGCGCGCATGGCTGGCAGTCGTACAAAGCCCTGGCGCAAACGCTGAACCCGGCCGCCCTCCTGGTCGACGGCCAACAGCAGATCGGGGCGAATGGCGCGGATTGAGGCGCTCAACTCGCGCACCTGACGCGGGTGTTCGATGTTGCGGGCGAAAATGATCAGGCCGCCCACTTCGGGCTGGCGCAACAATTGGCGATCTTCAGCCGTCAGCCAGGTACCGGCGACGTCCACCATCAACGAGCCTTGCAGGCCAGCAGTCATAGAGATTCCTTGATAACGATAAACCCGGCTCGCACGCAATCGCCGCCATGGGCTATGCCCGGCAGGTCGGCGATATAAATAGGGAGCGGGTTCAGAACGAGAGTCGGCATGGGCGGCTAGCTTAGCGGATGTCAGCTGCCGCGCCCACCCGTGTGCGGTTAAACCTTGGCGGCAACCGGGGTTGATTTACTGCGCGGACGCAGCTGCGCAGTGGCCATGGCCGCGTCGGACACACCGGTTTCGGCGCGCATGCCCGCGGCCAGAAACGGCACCATCAGACGCATTACTTGCTCAATGGAGGTGTTGACGCCGAAGTCGGTCTCGGCAATTGCGCGCAGAGCCTTGATACCGGACATGCTGAACGCGGCGGCGCCGAGCATGAAGTGCACACGCCAGAACAGCTCAATCGGCGGAATACGCGGTGCAGCTTCGTTGACCAACATCATGTAGCGGCGGAACACCTTGCCGTACATGTCTTCCAGATAACGCCGCAAGTGCCCTTGGCTCTGACTGAAAGCCAGGCCCAGCAAACGCATGAAAATCGACAGATCGTTGCCGCTGCGTGGTTGCACCACCAGGGCTTGCTCGACGAGGATTTCCAGCAGCTCTTCAAGCGTCGGCTTGTTCTCCGGCTTGGCTTGACGCCGCTCGAGTTCTTTATCAAGGCTTAAGCAGAACGGCCCGAGAAAGCGCGAAAAAACTGCCTGGATCAGCGCCTTCTTAGAACCGAAGTGATAGTTCACCGCCGCCAGATTGACACCCGCCTTGCTGGTGATCAGACGCAATGAGGTTTCAGCAAAACCTTTTTCCGCGAACAATTGCTCGGCAGCATCAAGAATGCGTTCAACGGTTTCCGACTGGGCCATGGCTACTCCGCCTGACAAACACTTGTTTGAAACATACGTTTCAGCCCAGGCCTTGTCAAGCCTGACGGTTCGTTTTGGGAATGGTCGGTCAGCTATTTAACCATACAACTCGCAAGCGTGAATCAGCAGGCTCATCGACCGTCTGGCGGTCGGCAAAAAAAGGAGCATTGCCAAGATCGTTCCACTGTATATAATCCCAGTCACTGTATAAAAAGACAGAGCGATCAATATGCTAAAGCTGACGCCACGCCAAGCAGAGATTCTGGCCTTCATCAAACGCTGCCTCGAAGACAACGGCTACCCACCCACCCGCGCGGAAATCGCTCAGGAACTGGGTTTCAAGTCGCCCAATGCGGCGGAAGAACACCTCAAGGCGCTGGCCCGCAAGGGTGCGATCGAGATGACGCCCGGTGCTTCCCGTGGTATTCGCATCCCCGGCTTCGAAGCCAAGGCCGACGAGTCCACCCTGCCGATCATTGGCCGAGTGGCTGCCGGTGCCCCGATCCTCGCCCAGCAGCACATCGAAGAGTCCTGCAACATCAACCCGTCGTTCTTCCATCCTCGCGCCGACTATCTACTTCGGGTTCATGGCATGAGCATGAAGGATGTGGGGATTTTCGACGGTGACCTGCTGGCAGTGCACACCACCCGCGAAGCCCGCAACGGCCAGATCGTAGTGGCGCGGATCGGCGACGAAGTGACCGTCAAGCGTTTCAAGCGCGATGGCAGCAAGGTCTGGTTGATTGCCGAAAACCCTGAATTCGCCCCTATCGAAGTGAACCTGAAAGATCAGGAACTGGTGATCGAAGGCTTGAGTGTCGGCGTCATTCGCCGCTAAAGGAGGCTTTATGCAGTTCCCACACACATCACAGCAAGCCCAACTGCCGTTGTTCGAGGCTTTCATGGTGCAGCCATTGGCGCCGATCCTGAAAGACGTGGTCGAGTCACCCTGGAGCACCGAGCCCGAAGTCTTCAGTGAGCTGTCGCTGCGTGGTGCAGCCGGGAATTGCCTGAACCTTCTTGCACCGATTCTCAGGGAGCTGAGCCAGGACCAGGACGCGCGCTGGCTGACGCTGATCGCTCCGCCCGCCAGCCTGACCCAGGCCTGGTTGCGGGACGCCGGCCTTAACCGCGAACGCATCCTGCTTCTGCAACCGCGCGGCACTCAGAGCGCTCAGCAGTTGACCTGCGAGGCCTTGCGCCTGGGCCGTAGCCACACGGTGGTCAGCTGGCTCAACCCATTGAGCACAACTTCACGGCAACAGTTGATCAGCGCCGCCCGGATCGGGGACGCACAAAGCCTGAATATTCGACTGGGTTAACTGACAAATAGTGCGCGCGCTGAACAGCGCGGGGCTTCTCCAAGGATAGAGAAGCCAACCTGTAGCGAAATCACAAAAAACCGACGGACGGGATCAATGAAGAACCCGAGACGCCTCGTCCGTATTGAAATCGCCTTCAACCAAGCGTCCGGCCATCTGAACGCCGACGCTCAACATCGCCTTGGCGACTTCCACGTGCTGGCCCTGCAGGAACGCTTTGGCATCCTCGGAGAAATCCAAAGTAACCAGAGAACCCTCGTCCTCAGCCCTGCGCAGCTCGATACGGCCGTCTGGTAACTCGACAATTTCTAGAAAGGACGTTGGCATAAAGGTCTGTTCTCCACGAAAGGCGGGGATTATATAGGCATCGGCCAGGCTTCGCTCGGGATCTTGAGGAACGGTAATCAGCCAGCCGCTACAAAAAACCTTTTTGCGAACATTCCAGACTGACCGAGCCTGTCATCCTCCACCTTTAAAAATTCGGCTTGTACTCAAATGCTGCGGAAGCCTGGGAGTCGGAAAATGGAGTGATTATCGATTTTTTATTGAGGCAGCCATTCACAAAGGAGTTAGGAAACATCTGGATCGAGTTATTGAACACCTCTACCGCGCCATTGAAGATGGTAATGGCCGCACCGATGTTTTCTTGCTGCTCAGTGATTTCCCGCATGAAGTTGTTAACCAACTCATTGGACTTGAGCTCTGGATAAGCTTCAAATGCCACGGTCAATCCCGTCAGCAATTCCCGCGTTCCCTTTTGCACCGGCTGTAGAGCATCCCCGTTCGCCTCTTGTGGCAGTTTGCCGATGGCCGAGCGCAGACTCGTGATCTTTTCCAGCAGCGCACCTTCGTACTCCTTAAAACCTGCAACCTGCTGCTCAAGCAAATCGAGCACCCGGGTTTTCTGCCGCTCATAAACCAGGACATCGGCCCAGGCACGCTGAGCCCGATTATGTCGCCCAATGATTCGGTTGTAACAGGTCCAGAAGGTAATCCCGACTACCACCGCGATAATCAATAACAACCCCATCGTCTAATACTCCATGTTTTTTAAAGGTTTCGGGGAAAGCGCAAAGTTATCGTCATGCAATTCGGCCAATCGATGGACCCACGACAGCAAGAGGTCCAGACGAGGCAAGCGAATACCCGCCTCAACTAACTGCTCAAAGGCCTGCAGATTTTGGAGCCCTTCGGTTGCGCTGGGCGCAAGCAATCCAGGATCGCTGAAACTCAGACACAGCCGCCCATGTTCCGAGAACTCCAGATTGATGTCGCTCAATTGCTGATGGAGCTGCAGTAGGTGAAGCACCGTCACGGGCTTGGCAAAAACGGCACAGGCCATCTGGGTACTGCCTGTCAGGTGAAATGCGCTATTGAATTCGCTGGAAGCTGTATCCAGAGCCTCCTCAAGATCCACTTCCCAATGCCTGTCACCGCGCACGACCACATTCTCGACCCACGGAAAATCCAGTACCAGGCTGTACCGGTCAAACTCGCGGTCAACCGTCTTGGTTTCAACCTTGGTACCGCCTGCCCCATCTGGCACGGTGGTCTTGTAACTTTCGCGATCAACGTACTGCAAGTGCTGGCAAGTGAAAGGCAACTCATGAACCGCGCCAAGGTAAGTACCTTGAACCGATTTCAAAATCTGTCGGCTGTAGGAGCCTCGATGGAAGTCCTTGAACTCCCCACCCAAAGTCTTCAGCACTTGTACATCCGGGTTGAACGACTCCCTTAACCCATAGGTGAGCAATGAAGATTTATGGGTGATTTTTTTAGAAAGAGCGTCGATCACCCCGGACCTGTGGTCCATCACAAGCCAGCCGCCCAATAGAAAAGCGATGCCCAGCACGATAAAAGGCATGAAAAGAAGGGTGGCAGCGATCAATCCCAAACCGATATAACGGAACAGCTTGGGTGTGGCGTTATCGAACGCCAGCGGCGCACCAAAAGCCCTGAGCTGCTTTATCACCTCGAGCAGATCTGCGTTACTGGTTGCCGCTTCGACACGGGCGTCCGACTGCTCAAATAACTGACGCAGTTTTTTGTTGTGCAAAATGGAAGACATACTTCATCCCTGAAGAGACCAACGTAACGCAGTGTCCGATGCAATTATGCGCTCAGCACTCGTTCAGGCCTTCGCGAAACCGAATCGCCAGCCCCTTGAGGTTCTGACGCCAGCTCTCCAGCTCTTCCCGGCTCAGCTCTTGAGGAGCCTCTTCTTCATCCAGGTTAACGGCCAGGATCAGCGGCTGCGTCACGTCACCCTTAGGCTTGTGCGGCGCCCGTGGCGGCTGAAACAGCGCAGCGTGGGCTGCCAGCAGTTTGGCCAGCCAAGTTTCCGAATTATTGGCCAACTCGACCATCTCGGCCATTTCCGGAATCGCGATGGCTTCAAGCACTTCGCGAGTCAGCAGCAACTCGGCCCGAGGCGCATTGGCCTGAGGCAAGCGATAGAAACCGGCGATTTCATGGCACAGCCCCAGCAACGCACCGTACAGGTGAAACAAGGCCGACTCGCGTCCGGCCTGGATCAGCGCCAGGGAGTTCATCGCCCGCCCCTCTTCAGCTCTGGCGAGCGCTTCGAGCGACAGGCCGGCGAAGTAAATCTTCTGGTTGGTACGGGTATAGAGTTCGTGGGCCATGACGGCAGCCTCCACAACGAAATAATTGCTTAACGCAGGTCAGACAGTGTCGTGGATCAGCTCCGCTTCCCGCAAGCACAAAACAAAAAGGCCGCATGAAAACCCGAGGGTTGTCATGCGGCCTTTTGTGTACAGCGCCTTTTAAGCCTTGGCAGTCTTAGCCGGGCGCTTGTCTTCAACCGTCCACTTGCCGCCGTCGTAGTACGCTTTCCAACCAGTCGGCTTACCGTCGACTTCAGTCTGTACGTATTGCTCTTTGGTTTTACGGCTGTAACGGATCACAGCAGGCAGGCCGTCTGGATCTTTCTTCGGCGCTTCGCAGAGGAAGTGGTACTTCGGATCGATCTCATCCTTGTGCGGCACAATTTCCATGACCAGCGGAGCACGCGTCTCGCGGTTTTTCGGGAATTGACTGGCCGCCAGGAACAGGCCGGAAGCACCGTCGCGCAGGATGTAGGTGTCGTTGACCTTTTCGCATTTCAACTCAGGCATCTTCACCGGGTCCATCTTCGGCGGTGCGGCATCACCACTTTTCAGCAGTTTGCGGGTGTTCTTGCACGTCGCATTGGTGCAGCCGAAGAACTTACCGAAACGGCCGGTCTTGAGCTGCATCTCGCTGCCGCACTTGTCGCATTCCAGGCTCGGACCTTCGTAGCCTTTGATGCGATAAGTGCCCTCTTCGATTTCGTAGCCAGAGCAATCCGGGTTGTTACCGCAGATGTGCAGCTTGCGCTTCTCATCCAGCAGGTAAGCGTCCATCGCCGTGCTGCAGATCGGGCAGCGGTGCTTGCCACGCAGCACCAGCGATTCCGATTCACCCTCGTCGTCCGCCGCGATTTCGTCGCCCGGCACCAGGTTGACGGTGGCCTTGCAGCGCTCTTTCGGCGGCAGGCTGTAGCCCGAGCAACCAAGGAACACGCCAGTCGATGCCGTACGAATCTGCATCGGACGCCCGCACAATACGCACGGAATGTCAGTCATCACTGGTTGGTTGGCGCGCATGCCGCCTTCGGCGCTTTCGGCTACTTCGAGTTTCTTCTTGAAGTCGCCGTAGAACTCGTCGAGTACGTTTTTCCAGTCGCGCTCGCCCTGGGCCACGTCATCGAGGTTCTCTTCCATGCCGGCGGTGAAGCCGTAGTCCATGAGATTGGAGAAACTCTCGGCCAGACGTTCGGTAACGATGTCGCCCATCTTTTCCGAGTAGAAACGACGGTTGTGCAGCGCTACGTAGCCACGATCCTGGATGGTCGAAATGATCGCCGCGTAGGTCGAAGGACGACCAATGCCGCGTTTTTCCATTTCTTTAACCAGGCTCGCTTCCGAGTAGCGCGCCGGCGGCTTGGTGAAATGCTGGGTCGGATCAAGCTTGATCAGCTTCATCGCGTCGCCCTGAGCCATGTCCGGCAGCACGTCGTCATCGCCAGGCTTGGCGATTTGCGGCATGACGCGGGTATAACCGTCGAACTTCAGAATGCGGCCCTTGGCGCGCAACTCGAAGTCACCGGCACCGACGGTGACAGTGGTCGACAGGTACTGGGCCGGCAGCATCTGGCAAGCGAGGAACTGGCGCCAGATCAGCTCGTAGAGCCGCTCAGCATCGCGCTCCATGCCCGACAGTTTGCTTGGCTCGGTATTGGCGTCGGAGGGACGAATCGCTTCGTGAGCCTCTTGTGCGCCTTCCTTGCTGCTGTAGACATTCGGGTTTTCCGGCAGGTACTTCTTGCCGAACTCGCCTTCAATATAAGTACGCGCCATCGTCACGGCATCAACCGAAAGGTTGGTGGAGTCGGTACGCATGTAAGTGATGTAGCCGGCTTCATAAAGACGCTGGGCCATCATCATGGTTTTCTTCACGCCGAAGCCCAGGCGGTTACTCGCAGCCTGTTGCAGGGTGGACGTAATGAACGGTGCCGACGGCTTGCTGCTGGTCGGTTTGTCTTCGCGCTTGACGATGCTGTAGCTGGAAGCCTTGAGCTTCTCCAGCGCGGCCATGGCCTGAGCTTCGTTGAGCGGCTTGAAGGCTTCGCCTTTCTCGCGAGCCACGTCAAAGCGCACGGTTGCGCCCTTGGCGGTGCCGAGGTCGGCGTGAACTTCCCAGTACTCTTCCGGGTTGAACGCGCGGATTTCACGCTCACGCTCAACGACCAGCTTCACGGCAACCGATTGCACACGACCGGCGGACAGGCCACGGGCGACCTTGGCCCACAGCAACGGCGAAACCATGTAACCCACCACGCGGTCGAGGAAACGACGCGCCTGCTGGGCGTTTACACGGTCGATGTCCAGCTCGCCCGGCTTGGAGAAGGCTTCCTGAATCGCCTTCTTGGTGATTTCGTTGAACACCACACGCTTGTAGCGGCTGTCATCACCACCGATGGCTTCGCGCAGGTGCCAGGCAATGGCTTCCCCCTCGCGATCCAAGTCGGTTGCGAGATAGATGGTGTCAGCATCTTTGGCGAGCCGGCGCAGCTCTTCGATGACCTTTTCCTTGCCCGGGAGGATCTCGTACTTGGCTTTCCAGCCATGATCGGGATCGACACCCATGCGCGAGACCAGCTGCTTGCGCGCTTTCTCTTTCGGCGTGAGCACCGGACCTTCACCCGCGGCGGCCTTGCCGCGCTTGGCGGCTGGCTCTTTGCTGGCGCTAGCCGAACCGCTGGTGGGCAGGTCTCGGATATGGCCGATACTCGACTTCACCACGTATTGGTTACCCAGATACTTGTTGATGGTCTTGGCCTTAGCCGGGGATTCCACAATGACCAGCGATTTGCCCATGGATCAGAAAATTCCTGAATTCTAGAAGTGAAAGGCGGTTGGCGCCTGACGCGGCACCGCTATATATAGTGGCTACAAGGTGAGGTCAAGCGCAGGGTCTTGCGCGAACTCAGCTTATGGCTTGGAAAAAAGGCTCGGTTCGGCTTGCACCAAAGCAAAGCGTGGCACCTGTTCGCCGTCAACCTCGACCGACTCAAGGAACATGCTCAAGGGACGCACCCAAAAGCCGTAATCGCCATACAGGGCTTGGTAGAAGACCACTTCTTCTTCGGTTTCCGAATGCCGCGCAACACTGAATACGCGGTACTGCGGACCTTTGTAATGTTGGTAGAGCCCAGGTTGTATCGGCATGGTTTGGCCCTCGCTCAAATCTTTTCAAAATAAAAACAAAAATAAATTCAGAAAAACAAAAACCGGGGCACTTGGCCCCGGCTTCCTTCGACGAAACGCTTAAACGCGTTCGAAGACGGTGGAGATGCCTTGGCCGAGACCAATGCACATGGTGGCTACCCCGAAGGTGCCGCCATTTTGCTTCATCACGTTCAGCAGAGTGCCGGAGATACGCGCACCGGAGCAACCGAATGGGTGACCCAGGGCAATCGCACCGCCGTGCAGGTTAACCTTCTCGTTCATCTTGTCGAGTACTTTCAAATCTTTCAGCACTGGCAGGGCCTGTGCGGCGAAAGCTTCGTTGAGCTCGAAGAAGTCGATATCGTTAATGCCAAGACCCGCGCGCTTCAGTGCTTTTTGTGTCGCCGGTACTGGACCATAGCCCATGATTGCCGGGTCCACACCTGCCACCGCCATCGAACGAATCACCGCCATAGGCTGAATGCCCAGGTCTTGTGCACGCTGCGCCGACATCACGATCATGCACGAAGCACCATCAGTGATTTGCGACGAAGTACCGGCTGTCACGGTGCCGCCCTTAGGGTTGAACGCTGGCTTGAGAGCCGCCAGGCTTTCCAGGGTAGTTTCCGGACGAATGGTTTCGTCGTAGTCGAACAGCTTCAGGAAACCGTTCTCGTCATAGCCCTGCATCGGGATGATTTCGTCTTTGAACTTGCCTTCCAGTGTCGCCTTGTGAGCGAGCTGGTGGGAGCGCACGCCGAAAGCGTCCTGCTGTTCGCGACTAATGCCGTGCATTTTACCCAGCATTTCAGCGGTCAAACCCATCATGCCCGAGGCTTTCGCCGCATACAGGGACATGTGCGGGTTCGGATCGACACCATGCATCATGCTCACGTGACCCATATGCTCGACGCCGCCAACCACGAACACGTCACCGTTGCCGGTCATGATCGCTTGCGCGGCAGTGTGCAGAGCGCTCATCGACGAACCACACAGACGGCTGACGGTCTGGCCGGCAGCGGTGTGCGGGATCTGAGTCATCAGGGACGCCATGCGGGCGATGTTCCAGCCCTGCTCCAGGGTCTGGTTCACACAGCCCCAGATCACGTCTTCGACTTCGCTCGGATCAACCTTGACGTTGCGTTCCAGCAACTTGCTGATCAGGTGCGCCGACATGTCTTCAGCGCGGGTATTGCGGTGCATGCCGCCCTTGGAGCGGCCCATCGGAGTACGACCGAAGTCGACAATCACGACGTCTCTAGGATTCAAGCTCATATATTCACTCTCACTCTAGTTGGGGGCGCTTAACCGAAGAACCGCTGGCCGGTTTTGGCCATTTGGCGCAGTTTTGCGGTCGGGTGGTACAGCGCGCCCAAATCAGCGTACTGGTCAGCCAGGGCAACGAACTCTGCAACACCGATCGAATCGATGTAGCGCAGCGCACCGCCACGGAATGGAGGGAAACCAATACCGTAGACCAGACCCATGTCGGCTTCGGCAGCGGTTTCGACAATGCCGTCTTCCAGGCAACGCACGGTTTCCAGGCACAGCGGGATCATCATCCAGTTGATGATGTCTTCGTCGGTGACTTCAAGCTGTTCGAAGACAATCGGCTTGAGCACTTCCAGTACCGACGGATCGGCGACTTTCTTCTGCTTGCCGCGCTTGTCGGTCTCGTAGGCATAGAAGCCCTTGCCGTTCTTCTGGCCCAGGCGCTTGGCTTCGTAGAGCACGTCGATGGCCGAACGACGGTCGTCTTTCATGCGGTCCGGGAAGCCTTCAGCCATCACGTCGCGACCGTGGTGGCCGGTGTCGATGCCGACTACGTCCATCAGGTACGCCGGGCCCATTGGCCAGCCGAATTTTTCCATGATCTTGTCGATGCGGACGAAGTCCACACCGGCGCTGACCAGCTTGGCGAAACCGCCGAAGTACGGGAACAGCACGCGGTTGACCAGGAAGCCCGGGCAGTCGTTGACGACGATCGGGTTCTTGCCCATTTTCTTGGCGTAGGCAACGGTGGTGGCAACGGCCACTTCGCTGGACTTCTCGCCACGGATCACTTCAACCAGCGGCATCATGTGCACCGGGTTGAAGAAGTGCATGCCGACGAAGTTTTCCGGACGCTTGAGGGCTTTGGCCAGCAAGGTGATGGAAATGGTCGAGGTGTTGGACGCGAGGATGGTGTCCTCTTTGACCTTGCCTTCGACTTCGGCCAGAACGGCTTGCTTGACCTTTGGGTTCTCGACAACGGCTTCGACGACCAGGTCGACGTGCCCGAAATCACCGTAGGAAAGGGTCGGACGAATGCCATTGAGCACTTCGGCCATTTTCGCCGGGGTCATGCGACCTTTATCAACGCGGCCCACCAGCAATTTGGCAGCTTCGGCCAGACCTTGCTCGATGCCGTGCTCGTTGATGTCTTTCATCAGGATCGGCGTACCTTTGGAGGCCGACTGATAAGCGATACCGCCACCCATGATGCCAGCGCCCAATACGGCAGCCTGCTTCACGTCTTTGGCGATTTCGTCGTAGGCCTTGGCCTTTTTCTTCAGCTCCTGATCGTTCAGGAACAGACCGATCAAGCTCTGTGCGGCAGAGGTCTTGGCCAGTTTGACGAAACCATTGGCTTCGACTTCCAGCGCCTTGTCGCGACCGAAGTTCGCGGCTTTCTGGATCGTTTTGATCGCTTCGACCGGTGCTGGGTAGTTCGGGCCCGCTTGACCGGCCACGAAACCCTTGGCGGTTTCGAACGACATCATTTGCTCGATGGCGTTGAGCTTGAGCTTTTCGAGCTTCGGCTGACGCTTGGCCTTGTAGTCGAACTCGCCGGAGATGGCGCGCTTGATCAGCTCCAGAGCAGCTTCCTGCAGTTTCTCCGGGGCAACCACTGCGTCGACTGCGCCGACTTTCAGTGCGTCTTCAGGACGGTTTTCCTTGCCGGCGGCAATCCACTCGATGGCGTTGTCGGCACCGATGATGCGCGGCAGGCGCACGGTACCGCCGAAGCCCGGGTAGATGCCCAGTTTGACTTCCGGCAGACCGATCTTGGCCTTGGTGGACATGACGCGGTAGTCCGCCGCCAGGCACATTTCCAGACCGCCACCCAGGGCGATGCCGTTGATCGCGGCGACAGTCGGGACGTTGAGGTCTTCGAAATCGCTGAAAATCTTGTTGGCTTCCAGGTTGCCAGCAACAAGCTCTGCATCAGGCAGCTTGAAGTTCTCGACAAATTCGGTGATGTCGGCGCCGACGATGAACACGTCCTTGCCACTGCTGACGATCACACCCTTGATCGAAGCATCTGCCTTGATGGTGTCTACGGCCTGACGCAGTTCGTTCAGGGTTAGACGGTTGAACTTGTTGACGGACTCACCCTTGAGGTCGAATTTCAATTCGACGATGCCACTTTCAAGAGCCTTAACCGTGATGGCTTTACCTTCGTAAATCATCAACTGATCTCCACGATATGGAAGCTGAACAGTACACGTCGGACGCAAGTGAATGGTTCGGCAGGGACGTTTAACGTCAATGCTACGCCCATTCACCCGGCACACCCGCCAACGCGATAGTCGGGATTCTGTAGGAGCGGTCTGTAATACAAACGCTCAATTCATACGCCCGTTTGATTTGGGTACGTCACCTTCACGGAATTTCCGACAATTGTCAATCGCCCAAAATATGGGTTGAAACGCGACTTTCCGGTCATTTCCGTACCGCGAAGCCCTGCAACACGCGGCTGCATGTGAGGCCATTCATAGGATCAATAGTTAGAAAAGTCGCCCTAATTCGCTGCAGCCTTTGTTTAACAAGCTACGCTGGCGGGACCTTGAGGGAAAAAACATCAACGCTTTTGGCGAACGCCCAGCGTAATATCAGCGCCACACAGAATTACCGGCCTGCCTGGCCAACTCCAGCCCGATGATGATGTCGGGCTTTTTATTGCCTGTCTGCCAGACGTTTCGCGCCATTGCGGCGCGAAATTTCCGTGATTTATGCCAGAGCCTTCAGCACCGCATCAATATCCTGCAAAACCGTCGCCTCGCCCTTCTCGCCCCAATACAACGTGATCATCTGCTTGTCTGCTTCGACCTTGTAAACGTTGTCTGGCAACTTTTCGAAATGAATCAGCAACGCAGGTTCCTCGCAGACCTCCTGCCACTGATTGACCCAGACACCCGGCGTTTTTTGCCAGTAACACCAGCACGCCGGCCGATTGCCCCGCCGTGGTCGATGGTATTGGGCACAAGGGCTCGGCGGCTCCTTGCTCAGCCAGTGCGGCCAGTCCTGAGGCGCCAGCTGCATCGCCAACCCAATGCGTCGCGCCTCCATGCGCAGGGCCATGCGGCCGCTCTGGTGGCGCGACGGGCGCAACCATGCCAGCGGACTCAGTACCACCAACAGGATTGACACCACTATCCAGACCGTCATATCTGTACTCCCGATTCTTGATGAGCGCATTGGGTCACTTCGAAAACAATGCGCTTGAAACCAGCCATACTTACCAATATTGCAACCCTCAGGAGGAGCACCTCATGCCCTACAACCACATTCTGGTCGCTGTAGATCTAACCGAAGAGTGCGATCCTGTAATCCACCGCGCTCGCGAACTGTCGGTGAGCAACGGGGCAAAACTGTCCCTGGTGCACATTGTCGAGCCAATGGCCATGGCCTTTGGCGGCGACGTCCCCATGGACCTGTCACAACTGCAACAACAGCAGTTCGATCAGGCCAAGGAGCGCCTGGACCGGCTGATCGTGAAGTATCCGGAACTCTCCAAGGAATACAGCCACCTGACCTACGGCCAGCCACGCCAGGAGATCCACCACCTGGCCAAGGAACAAACCTGCGACCTGATCGTGGTGGGCAGCCATGGCCGACACGGCCTGGCATTGCTGCTGGGCTCGACTGCCAATGACGTCCTGCATGGTGCGCCCTGTGATGTGCTCGCGGTGCGCCTGATCAAAAGCTGATAACACGGAACGATGTGGGAGCGGGCTTGCTCGCGAAAGCGGCGTGACAGTCGACATCTTTATTGAATGTTAAGCAGCTTTCGCGAGCAAGCCCGCTCCCACAGTGAATCCATGTCGGCCAGTAGATCGCCTTCCATACGAAAAGCCCGGCGTTCATCACTGAACGCCGGGCTTTTTTATAGCAGGATCAATCAGGCATCCAGCTCGGCCCAGCGCTCGACCATTACGTCGTGCTCAGCCTGCAACTGCTCCAACTGAGCGATCACTGCAGTGGTCTCGGCAGCAGGACGCTGATAGAAACCGGCATCGGCCATTTGCGCCTCAACGGTAGCGATCTGCTGCTCCATGGCTTCGATCTGGCCCGGCAACATTTCCAGCTCACGCTGCAACTTGTAGCTGAGTTTCTTCTTTGCCACCGGCGCTTCGACGACAGCAGCAACTGGCGCAGCTTCAGCCGTCACGACAGCGGAGGTCAGGTCGGCTTTGCCGGACTTGCTCTCGGTCACGCCCAGCAGGCGCGGCGAGCCGCCCTGACGCAGCCAGTCCTGATAACCACCAACGTATTCGCGAACCTTGCCTTCACCTTCGAAGACCAGGGTGCTGGTGACCACGTTGTCGAGGAATGCCCGGTCGTGGCTGACCATCAGCACGGTGCCGTTGAAGGTCAGCAAGACCTCTTCCAGCAACTCGAGGGTTTCAACGTCGAGGTCGTTGGTCGGTTCATCGAGGACCAGCAGGTTCGCCGGCTTGCTGAACAGTTTCGCCAGCAACAGACGCGCGCGCTCACCACCTGACAGCGCCTTCACCGGCGTGCGGGCACGCTGCGGGCTGAACAGGAAGTCGCCGAGGTAGCTCAGCACGTGACGGCTCTGACCATCGATATCGATGAAGTCGCGACCTTCCGCAACGTTGTCAATTACGGTCTTTTCCAGGTCCAGCTGATGGCGCAACTGGTCGAAGTAGGCCACATCGATGCGCGTCCCCTCTTCCACGGTGCCGCTGGTTGGCTGCAGACCGTTGAGCATCAGCTTCAACAGTGTGGTTTTGCCGGTACCGTTGGCGCCCAGCAGACCGATACGGTCGCCGCGCGTCAGGACCATCGAGAAATCCTTGATCAGGAACGGGCCACCCGGGTGAGCGAAGCTCACGTTCTCGAGGACCATCACCTGCTTGCCGGACTTGTCTGCAGTGTCCAGCTGGATGTTGGCCTTGCCGGTGCGTTCACGACGCTCGCTACGCTCAACGCGCAGGGCTTTCAGGGCGCGGACGCGGCCTTCGTTACGGGTGCGACGTGCCTTGATGCCCTGGCGGATCCAGACTTCTTCCTGGGCCAGTTTCTTGTCGAACAGCGCATTGGCAGTTTCTTCAGCAGCCAGAGTCGCCTCTTTGTGCACGAGGAAACTGGCGTAGTCGCCGTTCCAGTCGATCAAGCCACCGCGATCCAGTTCGAGAATGCGGGTCGCGAGGTTCTGCAGGAATGAACGGTCGTGCGTAATGAACAGCACGGCGCCCTGGAAATCCTTCAGCGCTTCTTCGAGCCAGGCAATTGCACCGATGTCCAGGTGGTTGGTCGGTTCGTCGAGCAGCAGCAGATCGGGTTCGGAAACCAGAGCCTGAGCCAGCAGGACGCGACGACGCCAGCCGCCGGACAATTCGGCGAGGGTCTTGTCGGCTGGCAACTGCAGACGGCTCAACGTGCTGTCGACCAATTGCTGCAAACGCCAGCCGTCACGGGCTTCGAGGTCGTGCTGGACGTGCATCAGTTTGTCCAGGTCGGCGTCGGTGACGATGTTCTGGCTCAGGTGGTGATACTGCGCGAGCAGCTCGCCGACACCGTCCAGGCCTTCGGCCACCACGTCGAACACGGTCCGCTCGTCGGCTACCGGCAACTCTTGCGGCAATTCGCCAATCTTGAGGCCGGGTGCGCGCCAAACGGAGCCGTCATCGGGCTTCTGGTCGCCCTTGACGAGCTTCATCATGCTGGACTTGCCAGTGCCATTGCGGCCGATGATGCACACCCGCTCACCACGGGCGATCTGCCAGGACACCTTGTCCAACAACGGCGTAGAGCCGAAAGCAAGGGACACATCGCTGAATTTGAGCAGGGTCATGAGCTTCTCCAAAAACCGGGCGCGCATTCTACCTGACTTGAGGCTTCAGAAGGCCGGCAATTTCACCTTCGCGACACTCTGCATGACAAATGTTGCGAACTGATGCTGACAGGCCGGCAAAGCTTTCGCCCGCTGCTGGCAAAAGGCTAAGCTACAGTTAATTCAGTGTTGGCATCGTCAACGCTTGTCATGATTTCTCTGTTCGGACGTCTCATGCGCAGTCGCCTTTTTGGTCTTTTATCCTGTTTTCTTCTTTCTGCCACTGCCATCCAAACAGCACAGGCGGTGGACCTGTCTACCCAGCGTCAATACTACGATGAAGCCAAGCGTGCCCTGGCCAAGGGTGATACAGGTCCTTACTTCCGTTACAGCCAGGCTCTTAGGGATTACCCGTTGGAGCCTTATCTTGCGTACGACGAACTGACCGCACGTCTGAAAACCGCGAGCAATGCCGAAATCGAGAAATTTCTCGCCGAACACGGCGACCTGCCGCAAGCCAACTGGATGAAACTGCGCTGGTTGCGCTGGCTGGCCGATCGCGGCGACTGGGAAACCTTCGTCAAGTACTACGACCCCAAACTCAATTTCACCGAACTGGACTGCCTGAACGCGCAGAATCAGATCGCGCGCAAACAGAAGACCGAAGGTTATGCCAACGCCGAAAAACTCTGGCTGACCGGTAAATCGCTGCCTGGGGCGTGTGATGGCTTGTTCGGGATCTGGGCCGCAGAAGGTCAACTGACCGAACAGAAACGCTGGGAGCGCACCAAGCTTGCCGCCCAGGCGCGCAACTACCCGCTAGCCAACAGCCTGGTGAGCGGCCTGACCACCCTCGGCCCGCGCGGCCGCTTGCTGGTGGATGTGGCGCAGAAACCCGAGCTGCTCAATCAACCGTCGCGGTTTACCCCGGCCGACGAGCCGATGTCCGACATCGTCAGCCTCGGCCTGCGCCGCCTGGCCAAACAGGATCCGGACAAGGCCATGGCCTTGCTCGACGGCTATGCCAGCAGCATGCACTTCTCGCGCGACGAAAAAGTGGCCATTGCCCGGGAAATCGGCCTGACCCTCGCCCGACGTTTCGACCCGCGCGCACTGGACGTGATGACCAAGTACGACCCGGAACTGCGCGACAACACCGTGTCGGAATGGCGCCTGCGCCTACTGCTGCGCCTGGCTCGCTGGGACGATGCCTATCAACTGACTCGCCGTCTGCCGCAGGATCTGGCGACCACCAATCGCTGGCGCTATTGGCAGGCCCGCAGTCTGGAACTGGCGCAGCCGCAGAACCCGGAAGCGCAGACGCTGTATAAGGGCCTCGCCCGCGAGCGTGATTTTTACGGCTTCCTCGCAGCGGATCGCTCACAGTCGCCCTACTCGTTGAACAACAAACCGCTGGTGCTCAGTCAAGCGCTGATGAACAAGGTCCGCAATACCCCCGGCATACGACGCGCCCTGGAATTCCATGCTCGCGGACAGATCGTCGATGGTCGCCGCGAGTGGTACCACGTCAGCCGCCACTTCAGCCGCGACGAAATGGTCGCCCAGGCGAAACTGGCCTACGACCTGAAATGGTATTTCCCGGCGATCCGCACCATCAGTCAGGCGCAGTACTGGGACGACCTGGACATCCGTTTCCCGATGGCCCACCGCGAAACCCTGGTGCGCGAAGCCAAGGTTCGTGGCCTGCATTCGAGCTGGGTGTTCGCTATCACCCGCCAGGAAAGTGCTTTCATGGACGACGCCCGTTCCGGCGTCGGCGCCAGCGGCCTGATGCAACTGATGCCCGGCACCGCCAAGGAAACCGCGCGCAAGTTCAGCATTCCCCTGGCCTCGCCGCAGCAAGTGCTCGACCCGGACAAGAACATCCAGCTAGGCGCGGCTTACTTGAGCCAGGTCCACAGCCAGTTCAACGGTAACCGCGTCCTCGCTTCCGCCGCCTACAACGCCGGGCCCGGTCGCGTGCGCCAGTGGTTGCGCGGTGCGGACCACCTGAGCTTCGACGTCTGGGTGGAAAGCATCCCGTTCGACGAAACCCGTCAGTACGTGCAAAACGTGTTGTCGTACTCGGTGATCTACGGCCAGAAGCTCAACTCACCGCAACCATTGGTGGATTGGCATGAGCGCTACTTTGACGATCAATAATCCACGTCTGTAGGAGCCGAGCTTGCTCGCGATGGCGATCTCAAAAACGCCATCGCCGGCAAGCCGTGCTCCTACTGGAGTTAGCGCATCGTCCAAAAAGGGGCGCGGTAGTGCCTACGGGTGTATGTCGAGTTCAGCCCTGCCATCACTGAACTGCAACGACGCCAACCGCGCATACAGCGCGTTACTCGCAATCAATTCCTGATGCGTCCCCACCGCCACCAGTTTCCCTTGGTCCATCACCGCGATCCGGTCAGCGTTTTTCACGGTGGCCAGTCGGTGGGCGATGACCAGCGTGGTGCGATTTTTCATCAGGCTCGGCAGGGCTTGCTGGATCAGGTGTTCGCTCTGGGCGTCGAGGGCGCTGGTGGCTTCGTCCAGCAGCAGGATCGGCGCGTCCACCAGCAGCGCCCGGGCGATGGCCAGACGCTGGCGTTGACCGCCGGACAAACCGAGGCCACCGTCGCCAAGGTGGGTCTGGTAGCCGTTGGGCATTTGTTCGATGAAGTCGTGGGCGTAGGCGATTTTCGCCGCTTCCTGAACCTGGGCCAGGGTGGCCGTCGGGTTGCCGTAACGGAGGTTCTCTTCGATGCTGCCAAAGAACAGCGCCGGGGATTGCGAGACCAGGGCGAAGCAGCGACGCAGGTCCAACGGATCGAGTTGAGTCAGCGGCACGCCGTCGAGCAGGATGCGTCCTTCAGCCGGGTCGTAAAAGCGCAGCAGCAAGTCATACACCGTCGACTTGCCGGCACCGGACGGCCCAACCAACGCGAGGGTTTCGCCAGCATTGATCGTCAGATTCAAACCATCGACCGCATAGCTTTCGGGACGCGATGGGTAGGAAAAGCGCACGTCTTGCAGCACCAGGTCACCCCTTACCCGTTCAGGCAAAGTCACCAGGTTAGTGGTCGGTGGCCGAATGATATTTTCCGAGCGCAGCAACTCGCCAATCCGCTCGGCGGCGCCGGCGGCACGCTGCAGTTCGCCGATCACTTCGCTCAACGTGCCGAATGCGCTGCCGACAATCAGGCTGTAAAACACAAACGCCGCCAGCTCGCCCGCAGAAATCCTCCCGGCGATGACATCCATGCCGCCGACCCAGAGCATCACCCCGACTGCGCCAAGCACCAGCACGATCACCAGGGTAATCAGCCAGGCCCGCTGGAAGATCCGCTTGCGAGCGGTGTTGAAGGCCTCCTCCACCGTTGCGGCGAAGCGCTGCTCATCCTGGACCTGATGGTTGTAGGCCTGCACGGTTTTGATCTGGCCCAGGGTTTCGGAAACATAGCTGCCGATATCGGCAATCCGGTCCTGGCTCAGGCGCGACAGGCTACGCACCCGACGGCCGAAGATCAGGATCGGCGCGATCACCAACGGCAACGCGACGACCACGATGCTGGTGAGTTTGGGGTTGGTGATAAACAACAGGACGATCCCGCCGATCACCATCAACAGATTGCGCAAAAACAGCGACAGCGAAGAGCCGATCACCGATTGCAGCAGCGTGGTGTCAGCGGTCAACCGCGACTGGATCTCGGAGCTGCGGTTGTCTTCGTAGAATCCCGGGTGCAGATAAATCAGATGATTGAACACCTGACGACGGATGTCCGCGACAACACGTTCGCCGATCCATGAGACCAGGTAGAAACGCGCGAAGGTGCCAATCGCCAGCCCGACCACCAGCAACATAAACAAGCCGATGGACTGGTTGAGCAAATGCGGCGATTGGGTCATGAAGCCCTGATCCACCAGCAGGCGAATCCCCTGCCCCATGGATAAGGTGATGCCCGCCGTGACGATCAATGCGAGCAAGGCACCGACGGCCGGCCAGCGATAAGGCGCAATGAAACGCAGGGCCAGACGCATGGCGCGCCGTTGACGGGATGAGAGGATGGAGATCATTCGATGGCGCAACCAGTAGGCTTTGACGCGATCAAGCCTACACCGGTCGATGGGCTTGAACGCTGTAAATCATAATGAGTCAGGTTAAATATGACCGCAAAGACTAGGTCCTAGACGGTATTGGTCTAAAGTTCGGGTGGCAACGCAGCCATATTTCTGGTGGACTGATGTTTCAGCCGCAAAGATCGCAGGGAGTTGTCACAGCCCGGTCACGTGGCGGTTCTATAGTAAGCACACAACCTGATGAGGAGACAGGCCATGTCCTTGCAAAACAGCAGCGAAGACAAGATTGAAGTGATCCGTACACAGCCAGACCAGTCTCTGGGTTGCTCGATTATCGATAAGGATGGGCGCGAAGTACCGATCACTGAAGACATGATCCAGGACGCTTGCCGCGAACTGGAAAAGCGATTGGTCAAGCCTGCCGAACAAAAGTGATATAGCCACCGTCTTCTTGACCCGGCCTCTGATGGCCGGGTTTTTTATGGGTGCTGATCCAGAATTGAGGGGCAGCCTGCTCGCGAAGGGGCCAACTCGATGCTCAGACAGCCGAAGCGCCCAACGCCGCCACGATCTTCTGCAACGCAGGCGAATCCCCCTCGATCCGCACCTGCAACCCATCAATCTCACGCCGCAACGGATAATGTTTGCGCAGTGAATCGAACGCCGCACGCTGTTCGTTCACATTGCCTACAAGGCTGCGGCGGAAATCCGCATCGTCGCGACGCGGGTCGTACACGCCGCGGCACAACATCGCCAGCGACCAGGCCGGATCGCTGTTAGCGTTCAAGGTCACTTGCGACAACCAGGGCGCGGGCAGCAAATCGTTCAAGCTGATCTGGGCGGCTTGCCCGAGAAAATCGCAATACGCCTGATAGATCTGCGCGGTGCCACGCTGTCTGCCGTCGAGGCTGTAACCGGCAATGTGCGGCGTCGCCAGCACGCAGAGTTCGGCCAGGGCCACATCGACCTCAGGCTCACCTTCCCAGACATCCAGCACTGCTTGCAGGTCTTCGCGCTGCAGCAGCACCTGACGCAGCGCGGCGTTGTCGACCACCGGGCCACGACTGGCGTTGATCAGCCAGGAGCCGGATTTGAGCTGGTTCAATCGGTTTTTATCGAACAGATGCCAGGTCGACTGGGCGCCGTGTTTCTTCAATGGCGTGTGCAGACTGATGACATCGCACTGCTCGATGATCTGCTCGAGGCTGACGTAATCGCCACCTTCTGCAGCTTGTCTTGGCGGATCGCAGACCAGCACGTTCCAGCCCAGACCTTGCAGCACCTTGACCAACCGGCCGCCCACTTCACCGGCACCGACGATGCCGTAGGTGCGTTGAGCCAGGTCGACGCCTTCGATTTCGGCCAGGGTCAGCAGACTGCCGAGCACGTAGTCGACCACGCCGCGGGCGTTGCAGCCGGGTGCACTGGACCAGGTGATGCCGGCCCGCTCAAAGTAATCCAGATCCAGGTGATCCGTGCCGATGGTGCAGGTGCCGACAAAGCGTACCTTGCTGCCTTCGAGCAACCCGCGGTTAACGTTGGTCACCGAGCGCACCAGCAGTACATCGGCCTGTTCGACGGTGGCGCGGTCAATGGAACGTCCCGGCACCCGGCGGATTTCACCGAAACCTTCGAAGAAGGCATCGAGCAGCGGGATATTTTCGTCGGCAACAATCAGCATGGCAGGCTCCTTTGGCGGATCGGCAGTGTAGGCGCAGATGGCCGTAGTGGGCCAGCAGGCATTAAGTATCACCACGCCCCCTGTGGCGAGGGGACTTGTCCCCTCACCACAGGGGATCTCGAACAACGTCGATTACAAATCCCTAACACAGCACTTTTCCTGACCACTGCGTCAGGGCGTAGAATGCGCCGCCTTGCGCATCAACATCTCTGGACGTTTCGCCCTTGAATTCCGTGACTGACCCCCCCGCCGCTATTTCCCTCACCCGTCCGGCCCGGGTTCGCCTGGAGCTGAAAAACCTGCTCGGCCTGGCCTTGCCGATCATGATCGCGCAACTGGCGACCACCGCCATGGGCTTCGTCGATGCGGTGATGGCGGGCCGGGTCGGGCCACGGGATCTGGCGGCGGTCGCGCTGGGCAACTCGATCTGGGTGCCGGTATTTCTGTTAATGACCGGCACGCTGCTGGCGACTACCCCGAAAGTCGCCCAGCGTTTCGGCGCCGGCACCCACCGCGAGATCGGCCCGATCGTGCGCCAGGCACTGTGGCTGGCATTGGTCGTGGGCTTGATGGCGACCGGCATGTTGTTCAGCGCCGAACCGATTCTGCACATCATGAAGGTCGATCCCGAACTGATCGGCCCGTGCATGCAATACCTGCACGGCATCGCCAGCGGTTTGCCTGCCGTCGCGTTCTACCATGTGCTGCGCTGCTTCAGTGACGGCCTGGGGCGTACCCGTCCGGCCATGGTGTTGGGTCTGTGCGGGCTGGCGCTGAACATTCCGCTGAACTACGTCTTCATCTATGGCCACTTCGGTGTGCCGGCCATGGGCGGTGTCGGTTGCGGCTGGGCCACGGCGATCGTGATGTGGGTGATGGCCCTGGGCATGGCCGGGTGGGAACGCTGGGCTCCGGCGTATCTGTCGAGTGAGTTGTTCAGCCGTTTCGACTGGCCACAGTGGTCGGTGATCAAACGCCTGCTGGGCATCGGCCTGCCGATCGGCATCGCGGTGTTCGCCGAGTCGAGCATCTTCGCGGTGATTGCGCTGCTGATCGGCAGCCTCGGCGCGACGGTAGTGGCCGGGCATCAGATCGCGCTGAATTTCAGCTCCCTGGTGTTCATGATTCCTTACTCCCTTGGCATGGCCGTGACCGTACGGGTCGGCCAGGCGCTCGGCCGTCAGGAGCCGCGCGAGGCCCGCTTCGCCGCCGGTGTCGGCATGGGCACGGCGCTGGCCTATGCGTGCATTTCCGCGAGCATGATGCTGTTGCTGCGTGAACACATCGCAACGATCTACACCGCCGACCCGACGGTGATTCATGTTGCGGCCATGCTGATTGTGTATTCGGCGCTGTTCCAGTTTTCCGATGCGATCCAGGTGACGGCTGCCGGCGCGTTGCGCGGCTATCAGGACACTCGGGTGACGATGATACTGACGCTGTTCGCTTACTGGGGGATTGGTTTGCCGGTGGGTTACGCGCTGGGCCTGACTGATTGGTTCGGCACGCCGAGCGGCCCGAGCGGGCTGTGGCAGGGATTGATCGTGGGCTTGAGTTGCGCGGCGCTGATGCTGTCGATCCGCCTGACGCGCAGTGCACGCAAGCGGATCCGCATCAGCCATTCGGCGGGTTAAACGAGTTTCTTGCGGATCCAGTAGAGGTAGGTGCCTGCCTCTTCGTGCTGCGCCACCAGTTCGTGGTCGAGAAACACACAGAACTTGGGAATGTCGCGACGGGTCGACGGGTCGGTGGCGATCACCTTGAGCAGGCCGCCAGGCACCAGATCACGGATGTGCTGGTGCAGCATCATCACCGGTTCCGGGCAGTTGAGGCCGGTGGCGTCGAGGGTGCCGTCAACCGGCGTATCAATCATTTCACTCATGATTCACTCCTGAAACTTGCCGGCATTGTCGCGCATTGCCGGGTGTTCGGTCATCTGTGGCGTTGCACTGCACCTGTGGGAGCGGGCTTGCTCGCGAAGGCGGACTGACATTCAACATTGATGTCGACTGACCCACCGCATTCGCGAGCAAGCCCGCTCCCACATGGTCCGCGTCAATCAGCGGGATTTCGGTTTCTTTACGTCCAGCCGGCGCAAATGGCAGGTCACTTCTTCACGGTCGTGGTACAGCTGTTTGCAGCCGATCTCGACCCGAATCCCGCGTTCCTTGAACCCGTCAGCAATGCGCTCCAGCAAGCGCTTCACTTCGGCGTAACGCTGTTTCATCGGCAGCTTGAGGTTGACCACCGCTTCGCGGCAATGCCCCTCGCCAATCCATTCTTCCAGCATCGCGGCGTTGCGCGCCGGTTTCTCGACGATGTCGCAGACCATCCAGTCCACCGGTTGCTTGGGCTTGAAGGTGAAACCGTCGGCCATCAAGTGTTGCACTAAACCAGTGTCCATCAGGCTTTCGGCCATCGGGCCGTTGTCGATCGCAGTCACCAGCATGCCGCGATTGACCAGTTGCCAGGTCCAGCCGCCAGGAGCGGCGCCAAGGTCGACGCCGGTCATGTCGCTGTGCAGGCGCTCGTCCCATTGATCGCGCGGGATGAAATGGTGCCACGCCTCTTCCAGCTTCAGCGTCGAACGGCTCGGCGCTTCACGTGGAAACTTCAGCCGCGGAATGCCCATCGGCCACATCGCCGAGTTGTTCGACTCAGCCAGGCCCATGAACACTTCCCGGCCACTTTTGAAGGTCAGCAGCAGGCGCGGCTTGTGGGCGTCTTCCACCAGTTTGCCAGCGGCCATCAGCGCCTTGCGCAGGTGGCCTTCGAACTTCTTGCAGAAGTTCGACAGCTCCTTGCCATCATTGGTGTCGACCATTTCCAGCCACAGGCTGCCGCACAGCGGGAAGTCCGCCATGTGCGCGAGGATCACGCTGATGCGGTCGGTTTCCGGCAGATCGATGAAGATCCCGCGAGCCCACTGGCGCGGGAAGATCAGATCGGCGAAACGCTGGCCACGCATCAGGCGCTCGGCGCCGTCTTCTTCGGTGCAGATGAATTCGGCGCAGGCGCTGGCGGTCTTGGCCTTGGCATAACCGGCCACGTTCAGCCGCGCGGCGTGTTCGGAAATCTCGGAACAGACTTCGCCTTCGAAGCCCGGCCGGCAATGCATAAAGAGGGTGTTCATTCTTACTCCTGGGCAGATGGCGAGAAATTCAGCCACTGCGCGATGCCCAGACTTGCGTTGAAGCAAAGCCTGTCACGAAAACCGGCGCATGATAGCCGAGTTCGGAACCTTGGACTTATTCATAGAGTCCAGTTATTAGCTTTAGCGCAGGAACAGGGCTAGGTTAAAGGCTCTGTCTGTCCCGTCAGTCCGTAGCCGTGCGGACCCAAAGGAGTCATTTCAATGCCGTCCCTCGATAGCCTGAAAACCCTTAAAACCTTACAAGTCGACGACAAGACCTATCACTATTTCAGCTTGCCGGATGCTGCCAAAAGCCTGGGCGACCTGGACAAGCTGCCCATGTCGTTGAAAGTGCTGCTGGAAAACCTGCTGCGCTGGGAAGATGAAAAAACCGTCACCGGCGCCGACCTCAAGGCGATTGCCGCCTGGCTCAAGGAACGTCGCTCCGACCGCGAAATTCAATACCGGCCCGCGCGGGTATTGATGCAGGACTTTACCGGTGTTCCTGCCGTGGTCGACCTGGCCGCCATGCGCGCCGCGATGGCCAAGGCCGGCGGCGACCCGCAGCGTATCAATCCGCTCTCCCCCGTGGATCTGGTGATCGACCACTCGGTGATGGTCGATAAATTCGCCAGCGCCAGCGCCTTCGAACAAAACGTCGACATCGAAATGCAGCGCAATGGCGAACGTTATGCGTTCCTGCGCTGGGGCCAAAGCGCCTTCAACAATTTCAGCGTGGTGCCGCCGGGCACCGGGATCTGCCACCAGGTGAACCTGGAATACCTGGGGCGCACGGTCTGGACCAAGGACGAGGACGGCCGCACCTACGCCTTCCCCGACACGCTGGTCGGTACCGACTCCCACACCACCATGATCAATGGCCTCGGCGTGCTCGGCTGGGGCGTCGGCGGGATTGAAGCGGAAGCGGCGATGCTCGGCCAACCGGTGTCGATGCTGATCCCGGAAGTGATCGGCTTCAAACTCACCGGCAAACTCAAGGAAGGCATCACCGCCACCGACCTGGTGCTGACCGTCACCCAGATGCTGCGCAAGAAAGGCGTGGTCGGCAAATTCGTCGAATTCTACGGTGACGGCCTCGCCGACCTGCCGCTGGCCGACCGCGCGACCATCGCCAACATGGCCCCGGAATACGGTGCCACCTGCGGCTTTTTCCCGGTGGATGACATCACCCTGGAATACCTGCGTTTATCCGGTCGCACCAGCGAAACCGTGAAACTGGTCGAGGCCTACAGCAAAGTCCAGGGCCTGTGGCGCCTGCCGGGCCAGGAACCGGAGTTCACCGACACGCTGGCGCTGGACATGAGCCGCGTCGAAGCCAGCCTTGCCGGGCCGAAACGCCCACAAGACCGGGTATCGCTGCCGCATGTCGCGCAAGCATTCAGTGACTTCGTCGACCTGCAATTCAAACCCACCAGCAAGGAAATCGGCCGCCTCGAAAGTGAAGGCGGCGGTGGCGTCGCGGTGGGCAATGCCGACCTGGCCGGAGAAGCCGACTACGAATACGAAGGTCAGACCTATCGATTGAAAAACGGCGCGGTAGTGATCGCGGCGATTACCTCCTGTACCAACACCTCCAACCCGAGCGTGATGATGGCCGCCGGCCTGGTGGCGAAGAAAGCCGTGGAAAAAGGCCTCAAGCGCAAACCGTGGGTCAAGAGCTCGCTGGCCCCAGGCTCGAAAGTGGTCACTGACTACTACAAGGCTGCCGGCCTGACTCACTACCTTGATGAACTGGGTTTTGCCCTGGTCGGCTACGGCTGCACCACCTGCATCGGCAACTCCGGGCCATTGTCGGAGCCGATCGAAAAAGCCATTCAGGCCGCCGACCTGACCGTCGCCTCGGTGCTGTCGGGCAACCGCAACTTCGAAGGCCGCGTGCATCCGCTGGTGAAAACCAACTGGCTGGCCTCCCCACCGCTGGTCGTCGCCTATGCGCTGGCCGGGACGGTGCGCATCGACATCAGCAGCGAGCCTTTGGGGACCGACAAAGAGGGCAATCTGGTGTACCTGCGGGACATCTGGCCAAGCACCAAAGAGATCGCCGACGCGGTGAACCAGGTCAACACTGCAATGTTCCACAAGGAGTACGCCGAGGTGTTTGCCGGCGATGAGCAATGGCAGGCAATCGAAGTGCCGCAAGCGGCGACCTATGTCTGGCAGGACGATTCAACTTACATCCAGCATCCACCGTTCTTCGACGACATCGGCGGGCCGCCGCCGGTGGTCAAGGACGTCGCCGGTGCCAGAATCCTCGCGCTGCTGGGTGATTCGGTGACCACCGACCACATCTCTCCCGCCGGCAACATCAAGGCAGACAGCCCGGCAGGCCATTACTTGCGCGACAAAGGCGTAGAACCACGGGACTTCAACTCCTACGGCTCGCGACGCGGCAACCACGAAGTGATGATGCGCGGCACCTTTGCCAACATCCGCATCCGTAACGAGATGCTCGGCGGCGAAGAAGGCGGCAATACGATCTACATTCCCACCGGGGAGAGGATGCCGATCTACGATGCGGCGATGCGTTATCAAGCCTCGGGCACGCCGCTGGTGGTGATAGCCGGGCAAGAATACGGCACCGGTTCGAGTCGCGATTGGGCGGCCAAGGGCACCAATCTATTGGGGGTCAAAGCGGTCATTGCGGAAAGTTTCGAACGGATTCACCGCTCCAATCTGGTGGGCATGGGCGTGTTGCCGTTGCAGTTCAAGCTGGATCAAAACCGCAAGAGCCTGAACCTGACCGGCAAGGAGACACTGGATATTCTCGGTTTGACTGGCGTCGAACTGACGCCGCGGATGAACCTGACGCTGGTGATCACCCGTGAAGACGGCAGCCACGAGAAGGTCGAGGTGTTGTGCCGGATCGATACCTTGAATGAGGTGGAGTACTTCAAATCGGGGGGGATTTTGCATTACGTGTTGCGGCAGTTGATTGCCTCGTAACAGCCTGCTGACACAGACACCGCCTTCGGGCGGTGTTTTTGTTTGAGTTGCGTTCGTCCTTATAATCGCGCCTCAAAAAATATGAACAACACCGATCAAATGTGGGAGCGGGCTTGCTCGCGAAGAGGCCATAACATTTAGCATCATCGTCGACTGTTACACCGCTTTCGCGAGCAAGCCCGCTCCCACATTGACCGGGGCAACCCGCAGAATCCCGACACAAGGACTTCAAATGATCGCCCTGCCATGGAACTACCTGGCCCTCCTCTCCCTCGGCTATGGTCTGGCACTGATTTACGGTCACCTCGGCTGGCTGGCCGTAATCTCCTTCGCATTGTTGCTGTTCACAGGCTTCGCCGTCCGTCAGCAAAAGCTCCCCATCGCGCGCTACCTCGGTCATGGAGTGTTCTTCGTCCTGGTCCTGGCACTGGCGATGCACTGGCTTCCCGGTTTCTACAACGGTCGTGGTTTCGCCTCTCAACGATTCACCGACGATGCCGCGCCGTTTTTCATGTACCTGAATCAGGACAAACCGCTGATCGGATTCTGGCTTTTGCTGGCCTGCCCGTGGATTGTCGGCCGACATCCGCTGCGCGCTTCCATCTATGCCACCGCGCTGGCGCTGACGTTGAGTGCCGTGCTGGCCTTGGGTGGCGCGCTGTTGCTGGGCGTGATCAGTTGGGCACCGAAGTGGCCCGATCAAGCCTGGTTGTGGCTATTGAACAATCTGCTGCTGGTGACCTTGGTCGAGGAAGCACTCTTTCGCGGCTACATCCAGGGCGGTCTGACCCGGTGCTTCAAAAACCTGCCCCATGGTGAAAACCTCGCCCTGCTCCTCGCCACGCTGCTGTTCGGCCTGGTGCATGTGGGCTCCGGCTGGCAATGGGTGTTGCTGGCGAGCCTGGCAGGTGTCGGCTATGGTCTGGCCTACCGTTTTGGTGGCTTGGGTGCGGCCATCGCCACCCATTTCGGCCTGAACCTGCTGCATTTCGGACTGTTCACCTATCCGATGCTTGCCGGCTGACGCAAGGGTCGTTTTGCGACGCGCCACTGATTACTGAAAAATAATCTCAATAAATGGCTGACGATGCCGACAACCCGTCAAAGCCTTGCGGATTGAAAAAGCCATGCGTAACAACCAGCCTATTACACAACGCGAACGGACCTTCCCGGCTCAGCAACGGTTGATTTCCACCACCGATGCCAAGGGCGTGATCACCTACTGCAACGACGCTTTCGTCGAGATCAGTGGGTTTTCTCGTGAAGAGCTGATCCGTGCTCCGCATAACCTGGTCCGTCACCCTGACGTCCCGGCCGCTGTGTTCGCGCACATGTGGGGCACACTGAAACAAGGCTTGCCATGGATGGGCATTGTCAAGAATCGCTGCAAGACCGGTGATCACTACTGGGTTAACGCCTATGTCACGCCGGTTTTCGAAGGCAATCAGGTGGTCGGTTATGAATCGGTGCGGGTCAAGCCCACCGCCGAGCAGATCCGCCGTGCCGAAGCGCTCTACCAACGCATCAACCAGGGCAAGTCGGCGATTCCTTCAACGGACAAATGGCTGCCGGTGCTGCAGGACTGGCTGCCGTTCATTCTGGTCAGCCAGCTGAGCTTCATGATCGGTGCTTCGCTCAATTCCCAATGGGGTTTTGCGCTGGCCGCCGGCCTGTCGGTGCCATTGGGTCTGTTGGGGTTGAGCTGGCAACAGCGCGGTCTCAAGCGTCTGCTGCACCTGGCGGGGCAAACGACCTCCGACCCGCTGATCGCGCAAATGTACACCGACAGCCGCGGTGCCCAGGCGCGCCTGGAGATGTCGATCCTCAGCCAGGAAGCCCGCCTGAAAACCTGCCTGACCCGCCTGCAGGACACCGCCGAGCATCTGAGCGACCAAGCGAAACAGTCCGACACCCTGGCTCACAGCAGCTCCACCGGCCTGGAACGTCAGCGTGTCGAAACCGAGCAAGTGGCCACCGCTGTCAATCAGATGGCCGCCACCACGCAGGAAGTCGCCAGCCACGTGCAGCGCACGGCCGACGCGACTCAGGAAGCCAATCGCCTGACCGGTCGCGGTCGCGACATCGCCGGGGAAACCCGCGAAGCCATCCAGCGCCTGTCGGTGGTGGTGGGTGAAACCGGACTGACCGTGACTCAACTGGCCAAGGACAGCGACGAAATCGGTGGTGTGGTCGATGTGATCAAAGGCATCGCCGACCAGACCAACCTGCTGGCTTTGAACGCCGCCATCGAAGCGGCCCGTGCCGGCGAAATGGGTCGTGGCTTTGCGGTAGTTGCCGACGAAGTCCGTCAACTGGCGCAACGCACCAGTGAATCCACCGGGCAGATCCACGCCCTGATCGCCAAGCTCCAGCAAACCGCCAGCACCGCGGTGCAAACCATGGAGGCTGGTCATCGCCAGGCTGAAGAAGGTGTGGCGCGGGTACTGGAAGCGGATCAGGCACTGGTGGGGATCAGCGAAGCGGTGGCCAACATCACCGACATGACCACCCAGATCGCTGCGGCGACCGAAGAGCAAAGTGCAGTGGCCGAAGAAATCAGCCGTAACATCAGCAACATCTCGCACCTGGCTGATCAGACTTCGGAACAGGCGCAACACTCGGCGTTGTTGAGTGAAGAGCTGACGAAGACGGCGAATACCCAGTATTCGTTGGTGGAGCGGTTTAACCGCTGATTGATGCTGGAAACGAAGAACCCGGACGGCGAAAGCTTCCGGGTTTTTTATTGCCAATCTGAAAATGATGGCGCCTGGAAGGGCCTCTTCGCGGGCAAGCCCGCTCCCACAGTGATTGGTGGTGTTCCAAACCCTGTGGGAGCGGGCTTGCCCGCGAAGAGGCCCTGACAGGCACCACAAATATCAGAGAAGAAACTCAGCCACCTTGTTCGCCGCAGCCGCCAAATGCTGCTCATGGGTAAACCCCGAAGCCTTCAACGGCTTCAAATCATGATCCCCCGCCGCCAGCCAGAACACCTCGATACTCGGTGCCAACGTGTAAGCCTCGACGGCCTCGCGATTCCCCAATGCATCCCGCTCGCCCTGAACAATCAGCGTCGGTGTCTTGAGCGCAGCCAAATGCTCGACCCGCGGCTTCTCAGGTTTCCCCACCGCATAAAACGGATATCCGAGGCATACCAACGCATCGGCCTCTAGTTCATCCGCCAACAAACTCGCCATCCGCCCGCCCATGGATTTGCCACCAATGGCCAGACGACCAGCGACATGGCGTCGCACCAGGGCATAGACCTCACGCCAGCATTCCAGCAATTTGGGGGCCGGATTGGGTGGGCGTTTACCGCCATCAACACGCCGTTGCGCCATGTAGGGAAACTCGAAGCGCAGCACATTGATCCCAGATGCAGCAAGGCGCTCAGCCATGTCGCTCATCCAGCCACTGTCCATTGGCGCACCGGCACCGTGAGCGAGAATCAGCGTCGCCGATACCGACGTCGTGGCGGCATTCCACAACCATCCATGCTCCCGCACACACCGCGCCCATTGATCCCCGTCAATACTGGCCTTGTGCTCTTTGTCCATGCTTGCCTCGCTTTTAGTCTGCCTATAACTCCAGGCGAAGGGAGCGTCTGCCGTGCGGCTTACTCGCAAAGGCAGGCCTTCACTTCGGCTGAACCGTGGATGGGGAACCATGAACACTTCTATCAGTACCGCCTACAACTACAAGGTGGTCCGCCAATTCGCCATTATGACGGTGGTGTGGGGCATCGTCGGCATGGGGCTCGGGGTTTTTCTCGCGGCTCAATTGGTCTGGCCTGAACTCAACTTCAATCTGCCGTGGACCAGCTTCGGACGCCTGCGCCCGTTGCACACCAACGCAGTGATCTTCGCCTTCGGCGGTTGCGCCCTGTTCGCCAGTTCGTTCTATTCGGTGCAACGCACCTGCCAGACTCAACTGTTTGCGCCGAAAATCGCCGCGTTCTGCTTCTGGGGCTGGCAAGTCGTGATTCTGCTGGCCGCTATCAGCCTGCCGCTGGGTTACACCAGTTCCAAGGAATACGCCGAACTGGAATGGCCGATCGACATCCTGATCACCATCGTCTGGGTCGCCTACGCCGTGGTGTTCTTCGGCACGCTGGCCAAGCGCAAGACCAAGCACATCTACGTCGGCAACTGGTTCTTCGGTGCGTTCATCATCACCGTGGCGATTCTGCACATCGTCAACAACCTTGAACTGCCGGTGAGTTTCACCAAGTCCTACTCGGTGTACGCCGGTGCGACCGATGCCATGGTTCAGTGGTGGTACGGCCACAACGCCGTAGGCTTTTTCCTCACCGCCGGTTTCCTCGGGATGATGTACTACTTCGTGCCGAAACAGGCCGAGCGTCCGGTGTATTCCTATCGCTTGTCGATCGTGCACTTCTGGGCGCTGATCACTCTGTACATCTGGGCCGGCCCGCACCATTTGCACTACACCGCGCTGCCGGACTGGGCACAGTCGCTGGGCATGGTGATGTCGCTGATCCTGCTGGCGCCGAGCTGGGGCGGGATGATCAACGGGATGATGACGCTCTCGGGCGCCTGGCATAAGTTGCGCAGCGACCCGATCCTGCGCTTCCTCGTGGTCTCGCTGGCGTTCTACGGCATGTCGACCTTCGAAGGGCCGATGATGGCCATCAAGACGGTCAACGCCCTCTCCCACTACACCGACTGGACCATCGGCCACGTTCACGCCGGCGCCCTCGGTTGGGTCGCGATGATCTCCATCGGCGCGCTGTACCACATGATCCCGAAAATCTTCGGTCGCACGCAGATGCACAGCATCGGGCTGATCAACGCGCACTTCTGGCTCGCCACCATCGGCACCGTGCTGTACATCGCTTCGATGTGGGTCAACGGCATCGCCCAGGGCCTCATGTGGCGCGCTGTCAATGAAGACGGCACGCTGACCTACTCCTTCGTCGAAACCCTGGTGGCCAGCCACCCAGGCTTCGTCGTGCGCCTGGTAGGTGGTGCGATCTTCTTCAGCGGCATGTTGCTGATGGCCTACAACACCTGGCGCACCGTGCGGGCCTCGCAGCCTGCCGAAGCCGCCGCTGCCGCGCAGATCGCCTGAGGAGGCCGCCATGAAACACGAAACAATCGAGAAAAACGTCGGCCTGCTGATGTTGCTGATGGTGTTGGCCGTGAGCATCGGCGGTCTGACCCAGATCGTCCCGCTGTTCTTCCAGGACGTGACCAATAAACCGGTGGAAGGCATGAAGCCCTACACCGCGCTGCAACTGGAAGGTCGCGACATCTACATCCGCGAAGGCTGCGTCGGTTGCCATTCGCAGATGATCCGTCCGTTCCGCGCCGAGACCGAACGCTACGGCCACTACTCGGTGGCCGGTGAAAGCGTCTGGGATCACCCGTTCCTGTGGGGCTCGAAACGTACCGGTCCGGACCTGGCCCGGGTCGGCGGTCGCTACTCCGAAGACTGGCACCGCGCGCACTTGTACAACCCGCGCAACGTGGTGCCGGAATCGAAAATGCCCGGCTATCCGTGGCTGGTGGCCAATCAACTCGACAGCAGCCACACCGAAACCAAGATCAAGGCGATGCGCACCCTCGGCGTGCCGTATACCGATGACGACATCGCCGGCTCAGTGGCTTCGCTCAAGGGCAAGACCGAAATGGACGCGCTGGTCGCTTACCTGCAAGTGCTCGGCACATCCATC
This sequence comes from Pseudomonas sp. PDM25, assembly GCF_019219045.1. NCBI lineage: Bacteria > Pseudomonadati > Pseudomonadota > Gammaproteobacteria > Pseudomonadales > Pseudomonadaceae > Pseudomonas > Pseudomonas sp. PDM25. The sequence continues at coordinate 238,070 of NZ_JAHUWL010000007.1, read as the reverse complement.
AAGAGCAAGAGGTGAGCCATGTCCATGCCCTTTGAAATCGTAAGCGTAATGAGCAGTGGAATGATCCGCGGCCTGGGCACGGTCGTGGTGTTCGTGGCCTTCGTCGGCCTGACGCTGTGGGTGTTCAACAGCAAGCGTAATTCGCAATTCGCCGAAGCGCGTTTGCTGCCGTTCGCCGATGAACCGCTGCCCGATGACGCCACCCAAGAACCTGAAACAAGGAGTACCCGGCCATGACCACCTTCTGGAGTACGTGGATCTGCGTACTGACCATCGGCAGCCTGATCGGCCTGACCTGGCTGCTGATCGGCACCCGCAAGGGCGAAACCAAGGGCAGCGTCGACCAGACCATGGGCCACAGCTTCGACGGCATCGAGGAGTACGACAACCCGCTGCCGCAGTGGTGGTTCATGCTGTTCGCCGGCACGCTGGTGTTCGCCGTGGGCTATCTGGTGCTTTACCCGGGCCTGGGCAACTGGAAAGGCATCCTGCCGGGTTACGAGGACGGCTGGACCGGCGTCCACGAGTGGGAAAAGGAGATGAACAAGGCCGATGCGAAGTTCGGGCCGATCTTCGCCAAATTCGCGGCGATGCCCGTGGAAGAAGTGGCCACGGACCCGCTAGCGTTGAAAATGGGCGGTCGCCTGTTTGCCTCCAATTGCGCGGTCTGCCACGGCTCGGATGCCAAGGGCGCCTTTGGCTTTCCGAACCTGGCGGACACCAGCTGGCGCTGGGGCGGCAACGCCGACACGATCAAAACCACGATCATGGGTGGTCGCATGGCCGCGATGCCGGCCTGGGGTGAAATCCTTGGTGATGCCGGCGTGAAGAACGTCGCGGCTTATGTGCGCCATGACCTGGCCGGTCTGCCAGTGCCTGACGACAGCGGTGCCGACCTGCACGCCGGACAGCAAGCGTTCAGCACGATGTGCGTAGCCTGTCATGGGGCAAACGGCCATGGGACTGAAGCCATGGGCGCGCCGAATCTGACGCAACCGGCCGGTTTTATCTACGGTACAAGCCTGGCGCAGCTGCAACAGACTATTCGTCATGGCCGCCAGGGCCATATGCCGGCGCAGAACGAAATGCTCGGCAACGATAAGGTGCAATTGCTGGCCGCTTATGTGTACAGCCTGTCACACGGCCTGAATACAGAGCGTTTGCAGGCTGAAGGCAAACACGAATAAATCTCGACCGCTCTGCTGCCGCATTCTCCCGGATGCGGCAGTTCCCTGCCCCTTTGCGACCAAGTGTCGCACCCCTCCGTTGGTCCTCCTTTCGGTTCATCAGATTCGGGTCTAAGCTTCCCCCGATGCGGACTGGCATGAGCCGGTTCCAGGTCGACCCGACCCGATGTGTTCGACGAATCTGCTCGATGACAGGCCGCAAAGGCTGGTAGATACCGGCTGTCGTGCCAATTGCCATCTGTCACCCGATCGTTGTGTTTGAACACACCCCGTTACATCCGACCTGACCCCCTCACCATTTTCGTCTGCTGCGACATTTTGCCCTTGGGCAATTTTGTCCTTACGCGGCGCATGGAAAGGCCGCAGAATCAGCTTTTGAAAGCATTGACCCAGGTCATGGCGCGTTGCAATGACCCCCCGCTTTCTCCATACTTGCGGCCGATTTTTACTCCTAATAAAACACCCAAACCGTGGAACCTTAGAATGAGCACAGCAATCAGTCCGACTGCTTATAACTATAAGGTAGTCCGCCAGTTCGCCATCATGACGGTGGTCTGGGGGATCCTTGGCATGGGGCTTGGTGTCTTCATCGCCTCACAGCTTGTATGGCCGGAATTGAACTTCGGTCTGCCGTGGACGACTTTTGGACGCTTACGCCCGTTGCACACCAACCTGGTGATTTTCGCCTTCGGTGGTTGTGCACTGTTTGCCACTTCTTATTACGTCGTGCAGCGAACCTGCCAAACGCGACTGATTTCCGACAGCCTCGCCGCCTTCACCTTCTGGGGTTGGCAAGCGGTGATCGTCGGCGCGATCGTTACCTTGCCGCTGGGTTACACCACGACCAAGGAATACGCGGAACTGGAATGGCCCCTGGCTATTCTGCTGGCCATCGTCTGGGTTACTTACGGTCTGGTGTTCTTCGGCACCATCACCAAGCGCAAAACCAAGCACATCTATGTGGGTAACTGGTTCTACGGTGCCTTCATCGTTGTGACGGCGATGCTGCACATCGTCAACCACGCTTCCCTGCCGGTCAGTTTCTTCAAGTCCTACTCGGCCTACGCCGGTGCGACTGATGCGATGATCCAGTGGTGGTACGGCCACAACGCGGTGGGTTTCTTCCTGACCACCGGCTTCCTGGGGATGATGTACTACTTCGTTCCGAAGCAGGCCGAGCGTCCGATCTACTCCTATCGTCTGTCGATCGTGCACTTCTGGGCGCTGATCACCCTGTACATCTGGGCCGGTCCGCACCACCTGCACTACACCGCGCTGCCGGACTGGGCTCAGTCCCTGGGCATGGCAATGTCGATCATCCTGCTGGCACCCAGCTGGGGCGGCATGATCAACGGCATGATGACCCTGTCGGGCGCCTGGCATAAGCTGCGCACCGACCCGATCCTGCGCTTCCTCGTTGTGTCGCTGGCCTTCTACGGCATGTCGACCTTCGAAGGCCCGATGATGGCCATCAAGACCGTCAACTCGCTGTCTCACTACACCGACTGGACCATCGGCCACGTACACGCCGGTGCCTTGGGCTGGGTAGCGATGATCTCGATCGGCGCCATCTACCACATGATCCCGAAACTGTTCGGTCGTGCGCAGATGCACAGCATCGGCCTGATCAACACGCACTTCTGGCTCGCGACCATCGGTACCGTTCTGTACATCGCTTCGATGTGGGTCAACGGCATCACCCAGGGTCTGATGTGGCGTGCAATCAACGACGACGGCACCCTCACCTATTCGTTCGTCGAAGCGCTGCAAGCCAGCCATCCTGGTTTCATCGTTCGCGCCCTGGGCGGTGCGTTCTTCGCCAGCGGCATGCTGTTCATGGCCTACAACGTATGGCGTACCGTACGTGCCTCGAACCCGGCTGAAGCCAAAGCTGCTGAACAGATTGCTGTAGTTGGAGCTCACTGATGAAGCATGAAGCAGTCGAGAAGAATATTGGCCTGCTGGCCTTCTTCATGGTTATCGCCGTCAGCATCGGCGGCCTGACCCAGATCGTTCCGCTGTTTTTCCAGGACGTCACCAACAAGCCGGTCGAAGGCATGAAGCCTCGCACCGCCCTTGAACTGGAAGGCCGCGACATCTACATCGCCAACGGTTGTGTCGGCTGCCACTCGCAGATGATCCGCCCGTTCCGTGCCGAAACCGAACGTTACGGCCACTACTCGGTCGCCGGTGAAAGCGTCTGGGACCACCCGTTCCTGTGGGGTTCCAAGCGTACCGGTCCGGACCTGGCCCGTGTTGGCGGTCGTTACTCCGATGACTGGCAGCGTGCGCATTTGTACAACCCGCGCAACGTCGTGCCTGAGTCGAAAATGCCGGCCTACCCGTTCCTCGTGGAAAACAAGCTCGACGGCAAAGACACCGCCAAGAAAATGGAAGTCTTGCGCACGCTCGGCGTCCCTTACACCGACGAAGACATCGCCGGCGCCAAGGATGCTGTGAAGGGCAAAACCGAAATGGACGCGCTGGTGGCCTATCTGCAAGGCCTGGGCACCATCATCAAAAGCAAACGGTGATTTAGATGGATATCGGGATGATTCGTGGCCTGGGCACCGTTGTTGTGATGGTGGCCTTCATCGGTCTGGCGTTGTGGGTATTCAGCCCCAAGCGCAAGTCGGAGTTTGAAGACGCGACCTTGCTGCCTTTCGCGGATGATCCCGAAGCCATCAAGCACGTCGAGCAAGCTTCTAGGAGTAACAAAGAATGACTACGTTCTGGAGTCTGTACGTCACAGTCCTCAGTCTCGGCACGATCTTCGCCCTGACCTGGCTGCTGCTGTCCACCCGCAAGGGCCAGCGCAGCGAAGCCACCGAAGAAACGGTTGGCCACTCCTTCGACGGGATCGAGGAGTATGACAACCCACTGCCAAAATGGTGGTTCATGCTGTTCGTGGGCACCATCATCTTCGCCCTGGGCTACCTGGTGCTGTACCCGGGCCTGGGTAACTGGAAAGGCCTGCTGCCGGGGTACAACTACCTCGATAACGAGAAGCAGACCGCGTTCGCCAACGGCCAGAGCGGCTGGACCGGCGTTCACGAGTGGGAAAAGGAAATGGCCAAGTCGGACGCCAAGTTCGGCCCGATCTTCGCCAAGTTCGCTTCCATGCCGATTGAGGAAGTCGCCAAGGACCCGCAAGCCCTGAAGATGGGTGGCCGCCTGTTCGCCTCCAACTGCTCGGTCTGCCACGGTTCCGATGCCAAGGGCGCCTACGGTTTTCCTAACCTGACCGACGCCGACTGGCGCTGGGGCGGCGAAGCGCAAACCATCAAGACCACCATCATGGGCGGTCGTCACGCGGTCATGCCGGCCTGGGCAGAAGTGATCGGCGAGCAAGGCGTTGCGAACGTTGCTGCGTTCGTACTGACCAACCTCGATGGCCGCAAACTGCCGGAAGGCACCAAGGCTGACCCGGTAGCCGGGCAGAAGCTGTTCGCTGCCAACTGCGTGGCGTGCCACGGTCCGGAAGGCAAAGGTACGCCAGCCATGGGCGCGCCTGACCTGACCCACCCGGCAGCGTTCATCTACGGTTCGAGCTTCGCTCAACTGCAGCAGACCATCCGTTACGGCCGTCAGGGCCAGATGCCTGCGCAAGAACAGCTGCAAGGCAACGACAAGGTTCACCTGCTGGCCGCTTACGTCTACAGCCTCTCTCACGGTGAGAAAGCGCCAGTGGCAGACGCCCAGTAAGGCAAACGCCTGACTGCAACACTAAACGGCCCCGCCAATGAGAATTGACGGGGCCGTTTTCATTTCACGACCGGTTCGACTTAACGCTTGACCGGAATAGTTGCCTCAAGCTTTCGGCTAGGCCAGTTGTTGCCCGTCACGCGGTAGACCATCAACTTGTCCCTTTCCTTGGTGAAGCTCGCAATCAGGTACGTCTGCTGCGAAGCCGCCCCGCTCAGAAACACTGGCACGTCGCCAAACTCGCTGGAGGCGCTTGTGTATTGGCCATGAAACCAGTGGTAGTGCCCGGCAAACACCGCGGTCACCTTGTAATCCTTGATCATCTTTCTGAAGCGACTCAATTGCTCGTCACTGCCACCCCACCTGGGTTTATGCATATTCAGGATTATGATCTGGCCTTTTTCACGTGCGCCCTTCAAATCCTTTTCCAACCAATCAAGTGCGTCCGTCAGGTAATAGCCCTTCGGCACAAGCCAGTCATAAGCGGTAAAACTGACCGAGTAAGTAGGCTCATTATTCAGCTGCACCAAATGAACATCTCCAAAGTTCTTGGAATAAGCCAGACTACCATCAACACGTTTCTTTACGGTGCCGTCCTCCACGAGTTGAATATCAATACTGTCAGCCCTGCCCTCTTGACCGGTATAGCGAGCCAAAAAGTCTTCAACACTCCCTGCGGCACAAGTGTTAAAAAGACAGTCATCAATATTATTTTCATAGTCGTGATTACCCAACCCATAGTCATACTGACCGAGCAACTTGCTGTCCAGAATCGGCTTGACCACTGAACGCTGCCAACCATGACCATAGGCAGTGATATCACCATTGATCATCACCGGCACTCGCGCGGCGCCGCCAAAGTTCTGCCTGAAATTGGCAATATCATTGTATTGAGTTTCAATCAGCCACTTGGAACGCGAATCCCGCTCCGAGTCGGTCTGGGCTTCACCGGCATCGGTTTTCTCAGTCCACGGATATTGCGGATCAGAGGTAAACACCATGTCATCTGGAGATACTGCTGTTGCATGTGTAAAAGGCGTCATAACCGCAAAGGCCAGGCACGCAAAAAGTCTACTTGAAGTTGATACGTTCATAGAATTCCATTTCCGATAATATTATTAATTTAGCGATAGACAAGCTATCCGACTGCAAACATATAGAAGACTTCAAACTCACACAAACATCCAGCACCCGACAATTAATTAACCATGTTTCAAACCAGCAACTAACACACCTACAAACCCTTTCAAGCTCGGCTATATAAGCGCTGCGGAAGATAATAATAAAAAGATTAAAACACCAGATTCCCAACAGCCATCGAATCACCAGCTTACCCTCAGGCAAGCCGAAACAGCCGGACAGTGTGTAGAAGGCAGGATGCGAAAAACCGTCCATACTTCACAAGTCAATTGACCTGCATCACGTTTTGTTACATCTGCTACACCATTCGTGATTTTTCCCCAACGCGACCAAAGGTCGCACCCTCGAGCTAGAGCTACAGGCGTATCATTGCGCCACTGCAACACCTCTTTTTGACCGCGGTCGGCATGTACTGACCGGGGCATTTTTCCACTGCCGTGGGATGCAATGATGAGCAATCAGATTCCGGTACACGACGTCACACCGCCTGCCAAGAACGCAAACAACAGCGTCGACCTTTACGCCTCTCGAGAAAAAATCTACACGCGCGCCTTCACCGGTCTGTTCCGCAACCTGCGGATGATGGGCGGTGCCGGGCTGTTTCTGCTGTATTTCGGTACGGTCTGGCTGAGCTGGGGCGGCCATCAGGCCGTCTGGTGGAACCTGCCGGAACGCAAATTCTTCATCTTTGGTGCAACCTTTTGGCCGCAGGACTTCATCCTGCTCTCGGGAATCCTGATCGTCAGCGCCTTCGGCCTGTTCTTCATTACCGTGTACGCCGGGCGGGTCTGGTGCGGCTATACCTGCCCGCAAAGTGTCTGGACGTGGATTTTCATGTGGTGCGAGAAGGTCACCGAAGGCGACCGCAACCAGCGCATCAAGCTCGACAAAGCGCCGATGAGCGCCAACAAATTCCTACGCAAATTCAGCAAACACACGATGTGGCTGTTGATCGGCTTTGTGACCGGCATGACCTTCGTCGGCTACTTCTCGCCGATCCGCGAGCTGACCATCGACTTCTTCACCGGCGAAGCCGACGGCTGGTCGTATTTCTGGGTCGGCTTTTTCACCCTCGCCACCTACGGCAATGCCGGCTGGTTGCGCGAGCAGGTGTGCATTTACATGTGTCCGTACGCACGCTTCCAGAGCGTGATGTTCGATAAAGACACCCTGATCGTTTCCTACGACCCGCGTCGTGGTGAAGGCCGTGGCCCGCGCAAGAAAGGCGCCGACTACAAGGCCATGGGCCTGGGTGACTGCATCGACTGCACCATGTGCGTCCAGGTCTGCCCGACCGGTATCGACATCCGCGACGGCCTGCAAATCGAATGCATCGGCTGTGCGGCCTGCATCGATGCCTGCGACAGCATCATGGACAAGATGGATTACCCGCGCGGCCTGATCAGCTACACCACCGAGCACAACCTGTCGGGGCAAAAAACCCATAAACTGCGCCCGCGCCTGATCGGCTATGCGCTGGTGCTGCTGACAATGATGGGATTGCTGGCGGGCGCGTTCTTCATGCGCTCATTGGTCGGATTCGACGTCAGCAAGGACCGCGTGCTGTACCGCGAGAACGCCGAAGGCCGGATCGAAAACGTCTACAGCCTGAAGATCATGAACAAAGACCAACGCGACCACACCTACGTGCTCGAAGCCGCTGGCCTGCCGGACCTCAAGCTGCAAGGCAAGCGCGAAATCAAAGTTGCCGCCGGGGAGATTTTCAGCCAGCCGGTTGAATTGTCCATCGCACCGGAAAAACTGCCGTCTAGCACCAACGAGGTGAAATTCATCCTCAAGGATGCCGACGACGACAGCATCCACGTTGAAGCCAAGAGCCGGTTCATCGGCCCACAAGTTCGTTGAGAGAAGTGATCATGCCCGCAGCAAATGCCGCAAGTCCCTGGTACAAGCACCTTTGGCCGTGGATCATCATCGCCATCCTGGCGTGCTCCGTGACCCTGACCTTGTCCATGGTGACGATCGCGGTGAACAACCCGGACAACCTGGTCAACGACAACTATTACGAGGCCGGCAAAGGCATCAACCGCTCCCTCGACCGTGAGCTGCTGGCGCAGACCCTGCTGCTGCGCGCCAGCGTTCATCTGGACGACGTGACCGGTGAAGTCGACCTGCGCCTGAGCGGCAACAGCCAACCGAAAACCCTGGAGCTGAACCTGATCTCGCCGACTCAGCCGGAGAAGGATCGCAAGATCACCCTGACACGCAGCGAAACCGAACAGGGCCGCTACATTGGCCAGTTGAACGACAAAGTCGACGGACGCCGTTTTGTAGAGCTGCTGGGCGTACAGGATGACAAGACCTGGCGCATGTTCGAAGAGGAACAGGTCAGCCATGACAAGGATCTGCTGCTGGGTGATGAACCGCTGCAAGGCGCCGAAGACCTGAAAAAATAAAGTCGCTATGTGGCGAGGGGATTTATCCCCGTTGGGCTGCGAAGCAGCCCCCTGCACTCTTCCAGTCATATTCTTGCTAACAGGTTTCACGACTGCTTCGCAGCCGAACGGGGTGGTGCGGCATTCCGATAAATCCCCTCGCCACAGAACCTGGCCCGGTTTTTACAATATTGTTTTCATGGCCACTTAGATGACCACCCAACTGACCTGCTACCACTGCGCCCTGCCCGTCCCGGCCGGCAGCCGCTTCACCGCTGCCGTCCTCGGTGAAACCCGCGAGTTCTGCTGCCCGGGTTGCCAGGCCGTGGCCGAAGCCATCGTGGCCGGCGGACTGGAAACCTATTACCAGCATCGCAGCGAGTCATCGGCCAACCCCGAAGCGCTGCCGGTGCAGTTGGTGGACGAACTGGCGCTGTACGACCGCGCCGACGTGCAAGCCCCCTTCGTCCGCCATGAAGGTGAACTGGCCGAAACCACCCTGTTGATGGAAGGCATCAGTTGCGCCGCCTGCGGCTGGCTGATCGAGAAACACCTGCGCGGCTTGCCAGCGGTGGCCGAAGCGCGCCTGAACCTGTCCAACCATCGCCTGCAGGTGCGTTGGGCCGATGCGCAACTGCCGCTGAGCCAGGTTCTCAGCGAATTGCGCCACATCGGTTACGCCGCGCACCCCTATCAGGCCGACCGCGCCAGCGAACAACTGGCCAGCGAAAACCGCCTGGCCCTGCGCCAACTCGGCGTGGCCGGGCTACTGTGGTTCCAGGCGATGATGGCGACCATGGCCACCTGGCCGGAATTCAACATCGACCTCAGCCCCGAGCTGCACACTATCCTGCGTTGGGTCGCGCTGTTTCTCACCACCCCGATCGTGTTCTACAGCTGCGCGCCCTTCTTCAAAGGCGCCATGCGCGACTTGCGCACCCGCCACCTGACCATGGACGTCTCGGTGTCGCTGGCCATTGGCAGCGCCTACATCGCCGGGATCTGGACCTCGATCACCGGCGTTGGTGAACTGTATTTCGATGCGGTCGGCATGTTCGCGCTGTTCCTGCTGGCCGGGCGTTATCTGGAACGTCGCGCCCGCGAACGTACCGCCGCCGCCACCGCACAGCTTGTAAACCTGCTGCCCGCCTCGTGCTTGCGCCTGAGTGCCGACGGCCAGAGCGAGCGGATCCTGCTCAGCGAACTGCGCGTCGGCGATCAGGTGCTGGTGCATCCCGGCGCGATCCTCCCGGCTGACGGCAAGATCCTCGACGGCCAGTCGAGCATCGACGAATCCCTGCTCACCGGCGAATACCTGCCGCAACCGCGCACGCCGGGTGATGCCGTCACCGCCGGCACCCTGAATGTCGAAGGTGCATTGACCGTGGAAGTCCTGGCGCTGGGTCAAGACACCCGACTGTCCGCCATCGTCCGCCTGCTGGACCGCGCCCAGGCCGAAAAGCCGCGACTGGCGGAAATTGCTGATCGCGCCGCGCAATGGTTCCTGCTGCTGTCGCTGATTGCCGCAGCCGTCATCGGCCTGATCTGGTGGGAACTGGATTCGGCACGGGCCTTCTGGATTGTGCTGGCGATGCTCGTTGCAACGTGCCCGTGCGCCTTGTCCCTGGCCACGCCGACCGCCCTCACCGCCGCCACCGGGACCCTGCACAAACTCGGTTTGCTGCTGACTCGCGGTCACGTGCTGGAAGGCCTCAATCAGATCGACACGGTGATTTTCGACAAGACCGGCACGTTGACGGAAGGTCGCCTGGCCTTGCGTTCGATTCGCCCGCTCGGCGCGCTCAACAGCGATCAATGCCTGAGCCTCGCCGCTGCACTGGAAAACCGTTCCGAACATCCGATCGCCCGGGCGTTTGGCCGGGCACCGCTGGCCGCCGAAGAAGTCCACAGCACGCCGGGGCTAGGACTTGAAGGGTTGGTCGGTGAACAACGCCTGCGCATCGGCCAACCGGGTTTTGTCTGTGAACTCAGTGGCGCTGCCGTACCATCGATGCCGGATGAAGCTGGCCAATGGTTGCTGCTCGGTAACAGCCAGGGGCCATTGGCATGGTTTGTTCTCGACGACCGTCTGCGTGCCGACGCACCTGCCCTGCTCGCCGCCTGCAAGGCCCGCGGCTGGCGAACATTGCTGCTGTCCGGTGACAGCTCGCCGATGGTCGTCAGTGTCGCTGCGGAACTGGGCATCGATGAAGCCCGAGGCGGCTTGCGTCCGGACGATAAATTGCAGGTCTTGCAACAGCTGCACAAGGAAGGCCGCAAGGTGTTGATGCTCGGTGACGGGGTCAACGACGTGCCCGTGCTGGCCGCCGCCGACATCAGTGTGGCGATGGGGTCGGCCACCGATCTGGCGAAAACCAGTGCTGACGCGGTATTGCTGTCGAACCGCCTCGACGCACTGGTCCAAGCCTTCAGCCTGGCGCGGCGCACCCGCCGAGTAATCATCGAGAACCTGCTGTGGGCCGGGCTGTACAATGGCCTCATGTTGCCGTTCGCCGCCCTCGGCTGGATCACTCCGGTATGGGCCGCGGTCGGCATGTCCATCAGTTCGTTGACCGTGGTGCTGAACGCCCTGCGCCTGACTCGCATGCCCAACACACCTGCGGTCAGCGCCACGCCAGAAACCCGTCCGCTGCCGGCCTGAGCCGCGCGGGCATGGAGTCAAGATGCCAGCTCTCTACGTGATGATCCCGGCCGCGCTGCTGATCGTGGCCATCGCCATTTACATCTTTTTCTGGGCAGTCGACAGCGGTCAGTACGACGACCTCGACGGCCCGGCCCACAGCATCCTGTTTGACGACCAGGACCCGAACCACAAGGCCGCGGTCGACGAAGCCAGCGGTCATCCGGTCAAACCGGACGACAAGGCGCCACCCCATGCTTGAGTTGGCACCGCTGCTGGTGTCTGCGGTGATCCTCGGTCTGCTCGGCGGCGGTCATTGCCTGGGCATGTGCGGCGGCTTGATGGGCGCCTTGACCCTGGCAATTCCCAAGGAGCAACGCAGCCGGCGTTTTCGACTGCTGCTGGCCTATAACCTGGGGCGAATTCTCAGCTATGCAACGGCCGGCCTGCTGATCGGTCTGGCCGGGTGGGCGGTGGCCAACAGCCCGGCGGCGATGTTCATGCGCGTCATCGCCGGTTTGCTGTTGGTCGCCATGGGCCTGTACCTCGCCGGTTGGTGGAGCGGCCTGACCCGCATCGAAAGCCTCGGTCGCGGCCTGTGGCGGCACATCCAGCCCGTGGCCAACAAACTGCTGCCGGTGTCGAGCGTCCCGCGCGCGCTGCTGCTGGGCGCGCTCTGGGGCTGGCTGCCGTGCGGGTTGGTTTACAGCACCCTGCTGTGGTCGGCGAGCCAGGGCAATGCGCTGGACAGTGCACTTTTGATGCTTGCGTTCGGGCTCGGCACCTGGCCGGTCTTGCTCGCCACGGGGTTGGCGGCTGAGCGGGTCACGGCGCTGTTGCGCAAACGTAGCGTGCGGATGACGGGCGGATTACTGGTGATCCTGTTCGGCATCTGGACCTTGCCCGGGCCGCATCAGCATTGGCTCATGGGCCATTAGATCGGCGGTGCTGCCTTCGCGAGCAAGTCGAATCGTCGCACCGCCGCTCCCACAGTTGACCGCGTTCCAATGTGGGAGCGGGCTTGCTCGCGAAGAGGCCCGCACCGACAACACAAATCCTGACCGTTGACGCAAATCAAGATGCCCCAGCGCCGCGCCCCCTAGACTCGCTGACATTGCCAGCCTATCCGGGGGAATGCCCGCATGATGCTCGACGCCATTCGTTGGGACACCGACCTGATCCGCCGTTACGACCTGGCGGGACCGCGCTACACCTCCTACCCGACCGCGGTGCAATTCGACGGTCAGATCGGCACGTTCGACCTGTTCCACGCCTTGCGTGACAGCCGTAAAGCCCTGCGCCCGTTATCGCTGTATGTGCACGTGCCGTTCTGCGCGAACATTTGCTACTACTGCGCCTGCAATAAAGTCATCACCAAGGACCGCGGCCGGGCCCAGCCCTATTTGCAGCGCCTTGAGCAGGAAATCCAGCTGATCGCCTGCCACCTCGATCCTGCACAGAAAGTCGAGCAACTGCACTTTGGCGGCGGTACTCCGACCTTTCTCAGTCACGATGAACTGCGCCAGTTGATGGCCCAGTTACGCAAGAACTTCAACTTGCTGGACGACGATTCCGGCGACTACGGCATCGAAATCGACCCTCGCGAAGCTGACTGGTCGACCATGGGCCTGCTCCGTGAACTGGGTTTCAACCGGGTCAGTATCGGCCTGCAAGACCTCGATCCGGCAGTGCAACGAGCAGTCAATCGCCTGCAAAGCCTGGAAGAAACCCGCGCGGTGATCGACGCTGCCCGCACGCTGCAGTTTCGCTCGATCAACATTGACCTGATCTATGGCTTGCCGAGGCAAACACCCGAGAGTTTCGCCCGCACGGTTGATGAAGTGATCAACCTGCAACCGGACCGCCTCTCGGTGTTCAACTACGCGCACCTGCCGGAACGCTTCATGTCGCAACGGCGCATCAACAGCGACGAACTGCCGACACCGGCGCAAAAACTGGAAATGCTCCAGGGCACCATCGAGCAGTTGACCAAGGCCGGCTACCGCTACATTGGCATGGACCACTTCGCGCTGCCCGACGATGAACTGGCGATTGCTCAGGAAGAATCGACCCTGCAACGCAACTTCCAGGGCTACACCACCCACGGTCATTGCGACCTGATTGGCCTGGGCGTGTCAGCCATCAGCCAGATCGGCGATCTGTATTGCCAGAACAACAGCGACCTGAATCAGTACCAGAACACGCTGGCCAGCTCTCAGCTGGCCACCAGCCGGGGCCTGCTGTGCAACGCCGATGACCGTCTGCGACGTGCGGTCATCCAGCAACTGATCTGCACGTTCAGCCTGGAGTTTGCCGCGATCGAACACGCCTTCAACATCGACTTTCAGGGTTACTTCGGTGAACTTTGGCCGCAGTTGCAGGGAATGGCCGACGACGGTCTGATCGAACTGGATAACGAACGGATCACCGTATTGCCCGCCGGACGATTGCTGGTGCGCTCGGTGTGCATGGTGTTCGACGCGTACCTGGAACAGCACAATCGCCAGCGGTTTTCACGGGTGATCTAGCCATCACCTCACTGGCCGGTCAGCGAAACGCTGACTTTACGACCCTGCGACAAAATCGCCGCGTGCCTGAATGTCCTCCCGTGGGTTACCCTTACGGCTTATGTGTGTTTTTTCCCACAAGGATTGAAGAAATGTCCGAGCCAGTAAAGCTGCGCGCTCATAGTCAGGCCCATTGCAAGGATTGCAGCCTGGCCCCTCTCTGTTTGCCACTTTCCTTGAATCTGGAAGACATGGATGCGCTGGACGAAATTGTTAAACGTGGCCGCCCGCTGAAAAAGGGCGAATTCCTGTTCCGCCAGGGCGACACCTTCGATTCTGTTTATGCAGTACGTTCTGGTGCCCTGAAGACCTTCAGCCTGAGCGATGGCGGCGAAGAACAACTCACCGGCTTCCACCTGCCGAGCGAACTGGTCGGCCTGTCGGGCATGGACACCGAAAAACACCCGGTCTCGGCGCAAGCCATGGAAACCACGTCGGTGTGTGAAATCCCTTTCGAACGCCTCGACGAACTGGCGCTGCAACTGCCGCAACTGCGCCGTCAGTTGATGCGCGTGATGAGTCGCGAGATTCGCGACGATCAACAAATGATGTTGCTGCTGTCGAAGAAAACCGCCGACGAGCGCATCGCCACGTTCCTGGTCAACCTGTCGGCCCGTTTCCGCGCCCGGGGTTTCTCGGCCAACCAGTTCCGCCTGAGCATGTCGCGCAACGAAATCGGCAATTACCTGGGCCTGGCAGTGGAAACCGTGTCCCGGGTGTTCACGCGCTTCCAGCAAAACGAACTGATTGCGGCTGAAGGCAAGGAAATCCATATCCTCGACCCGATCCAGCTCTGCGCCCTGGCCGGCGGCTCGCTGGACGGCTGATTTCGGCGATGGCGGCTGAGCGAAACGGTTCAGCCGCCGTTATACTGCGTCGTTTGCAGCCTGCCAGGACACCTCGACGATGGTCTTCGACTCCTTCGACATCAAATCCCTGATCCGCCCTGTGATCGACTTTCCCAAGCCGGGCGTGATCTTTCGCGACATTACCCCACTGTTCCAGTCGCCCACGGCCCTGCGCCTGGTGATGGACAGTTTCGCCCATCGTTATGTCGAGGCCGACTTCACCCACATCGGCGCGATGGACGCCCGTGGTTTTCTGATCGGTTCGATCCTGGCCTATCAGTTGAACAAGCCGCTGGTGCTGTTCCGCAAGCAAGGCAAACTGCCGGCCGACGTGCTGGCCGAGGGTTATGCGACCGAATACGGCGAAGCCTTCCTCGAAGTCCACGCCGACAGCCTGTGCGAGGGTGATTCGGTGGTGATGTTCGATGACCTGATCGCCACGGGCGGGACGCTGATTGCCGCGGCGAACCTGGTTCGACGCATGGGCGCGCGGGTTCATGAAGCGGCAGCGATCATTGATTTGCCGGAGTTGGGCGGGTCGCAGCGTTTGGAAGATATGGGGATTCCGACGTTTTGCCTGACGCAGTTTGCGTTGAGCGATAAATAAAGCAGCGCCTGGACTGACGCCTTCGCGAGCAAGCCCGCTCCCACATTGGCTCACTGTCAGACACAAGATTTGTGTACGCAGGAGATCCTATGTGGGAGCGGGCTTGCTCGCGAAGGCGTCAGCCGCAACACCGCAAAAACTCAAAGTCCCATCTGCTTACTGATGATCTCGTTCATCACTTCCCGCGTCCCGCCGCCGATCGACAAAATCCGGTTATCGCGATACAGCCGCTCCACCAGGCTCTCGCGCATGTAACCGAGGCCACCCAAAATCTGCACCGCATCCGTAGTAATCCGGTCAGCCGTGTCGGTAGCAAAATTCTTGGCCATGGAAATCTCTTTGATCACACTCTGCCCCGCCGCCATTTTCGCCGCCTGGCGGTAAGTGAATTCCCGTGACACCTCCAGCGCCGTGGCCATTTCGGCAAGGCGATGCTTGAGCACCTGAAACTTGCCGATGGGTTTACCGAAGGCTTCACGCTGGTGAGCCCATTTCAGGCTTTCTTCCAGCGCCAGTTGCGCGGTCATGTTGGCCATTAGCGCCAGCGCCAGGCGTTCGCTCTGGAAGTTGCCCATGATGCAGGCGAAGCCCATGTTTTCGGCACCGATCAGATTTCCTGCCGGCACCCGGCAATCGTCGAAGAATAGTTCGGCCGTGTCCGACGCCCACCAACCCATTTTCTTCAACTGACGGCCAACGGTGAAACCGGCCGTGCCCTTCTCGATCAACAGCAAGCTGATGCCAGCAAAACCCGGCGCACCGGTGCGCACCGCGACGGTGTAGAAATCCGCGCGGACGCCGCTGGTGATGAAGGTTTTGCTGCCGCTGACCCGGTAGACGTCGCCGTCACGCACGGCGCGGGTTTGCAGGTTGGCAACGTCGGAGCCCCCACTGGGCTCGGTCACGGCCAGGGCGCTGATTTTCTCGCCGGCGAGTACCTGAGGCACAACGCGATTGCGAACTTCGGGCCTGGCCCACTTGAGGATCGGCGGCAGGCCGATGTCCAGCGAGCCGAGCCCCGCCACCAAACCGCCGGAGCCGCAGCGCATCAGTTCTTCGCTGGCGGCGACCTTGGCGAACAGATCACCTTCATGGCTGCCACCCAGGGCTTCGGGATAACCGATCCCCAGAATCCCCGCCGCGCCGGCCTTGAGGTAAAGCTCGCGGGGAAAGCTTTCGGCTTCTTCCCACTGGTCGATGTCCGGCAAGATCTCACGCTCGACGAAACGTCTGACGCTGTCGCGGACCAATTGGTGGCTGGGGTCGAAGTATTCCTGAAAGGCAGGCATCGGCGGGCTCCACTGAAGGTTCAGCGAAGTTAACCGAGCGCTTGCTTGGTTTTCAACAGGATTGTGTGAATCAGGGAGACCGAAGCGCGCCCTTCGCGAGCAAGCCCGCTCCCACAGGGGTTTTGTGAACACCACAAATCCAATGTGGGAGCGGGCTTGCTCGCGAAGGCGTCAATTCAAACACTACAAAACGATCGGCTTACGCCCGGCAAACGAATGCGCCAGCGTCCCGCCATCCACCAATTCCAGCTCGCCACCCAATGGCACGCCATGGGCAATGCGTGAGGCGATCAGGCCTTTGTTGTTGAGCAACTGGGCAATGTAATGCGCTGTTGCCTCACCTTCCACGGTCGGGTTGGTCGCCAGAATGACTTCAGTGAACGTGCCCGCCTCTTCGATCCGCGCCAGCAGTTGCGGAATACCGATGGCTTCCGGCCCGAGTCCGTCGAGTGGCGACAGATGGCCCTTGAGCACAAAGTAGCGACCACGGAAGCCGGTCTGCTCCACCGCGTAGACGTCCATCGGCCCTTCCACCACGCAGAGCAAGGTGTCGTCGCGACGGGTATCGGCGCATTGCGGGCAGAGATCGTCTTCGGTCAGCGTGCGGCACAACCGGCAATGGCCCACCCCTTCCATGGCCTGGCTCAGTGCCGAGGCCAATCGTGAGCCGCCGCTGCGATCACGCTCGAGCAGCTGCAACGCCATGCGTTGGGCAGTTTTCTGACCCACACCTGGCAAAATTCGCAGGGCGTCGATCAGTTGGCGAATCAAAGGGCTGAAGCTCATGGGGAAAAGTCCGACAAAACAACGAGACGCGGTTTATACCCGCGCCTCTGTTTAGCGTCAATTACTCAGTCCTGGGCGACCCGCACAACCAGTTTGCCGAAGTTGCGCCCTTCCAGCAGACCGATGAACGCTTCAGGTGCCTGCTCCAGGCCATCGACCACGTCTTCGCGGAACTTCACCTTGCCGTCCCGCACCCACGGCGCCATGGCGCTGACGAATTCCGGCTGACGATCACCGTAGTCGTCGAACACGATAAAGCCCTGGATTCGCACGCGCTTGGTCAGCAGCGTGCGCTGCAATTGCGGCAGTCGATCCGGGCCGGTCGGTGCTTCGCGAGCGTTGTAGGACGCGATCAGACCGCAGAGTGGAATTCGCGCCTTGGGATTGAGCAGCGGCAGCACGGCATCGAACACCTTGCCGCCGACGTTTTCGTAATAGATGTCGATGCCCTCGGAGCACGCCTTGGCCAATTCATCGGCGAAATTCGGGCTCTTGTGGTCGATGCAGGCATCAAAACCCAACTCATCGACCACATAACGGCACTTGTCCACGCCACCGGCCACGCCGACCACGCGCAAGCCCTTGATCTTCGCTACCTGACCGACCACCGACCCCACCGCGCCGGATGCAGCCGCCACCACCAGGGTTTCGCCGGCCTTGGGCTGGCCGATATCCATCAGGCCCATATACGCGGTCATGCCGGGCATGCCCAACACGCCCAGCGCCATTGACGGGCTCGGCAGCCCGGACGGTACCGGAATGATGTCGCGACCATCGCTGAGGCTGTGGCTCTGCCAACCGGTAGAACCGACCACCAGATCACCTTCCTGAAACTTCGGATTCAGCGAGCGCTCGACCCGGCTGACAGCGCCACCGGTCATCACCTCACCGATCTCAACCGGTGCGGCGTAGGACGGCGCGTCGCTCATGCGTCCGCGCATGTAGGGATCGAGTGACAGGTAAAGGGTCTTGAGCAGCACCTGACCGTCGGCCAGGTCCGGCAGTGCAACGCGCTCCAGGCGGAAATTCTCCGGCGTCGGCGCGCCTGCCGGGCGGGACGCCAGGACGATACGTTGGTTGAGGGTCAATGCTTGTGGCATGTGAGCGTCTCCTTTGATCGATGAATTTGGCGGTATAGGGAGCAGACCGTTGTGACGATAGCGCGTTCGATGTTTCTTCAGCAGGACCGAGTCGACTTCTTCGCGAGCAAGTCGAATCGTCGCACCGCCGCTCCCACATTCGACCGAGTTCTCCCAGGGAAATGCGGTTAAAGGTGGGAGCGGCGGTGCGACGATTCGACTTGCTCGCGAAGACGGCCTCACTGCGACGCATTCCCATCAGCCAGAAACAAAAATGCCAGGCGCGATGCCTGGCATTTTTTTGTAGCCCATCCGAAGCGCTTTGGCGAATCAGAATGGCAGTTTCATACCCGGTGGCAGTTGCATGCCAGCGGTCATGCCGGACATTTTGTCCTGGCTGTTGGCTTCGATCTTGCGCACGGCATCGTTGACGGCGGCGGCGAACACGGCCTCCAGCATCTCTTTGTCGTCTTCGCTCAAGCCTTCGACCAGGCTTGGATCGATGGTCACGCGCTTGACGTCGTGACGACCGGTCATCACCACGGTGACCATATCGCCACCGGCTTTACCGGTGACTTCGGCGTTGGCCAGTTCTTCCTGCATCTTGGCCATTTTTTCCTGCATCTGCTGTGCCTGCTTCATCAGGCCGGCCATGCCACCTTTCATCATGGGAATCACCTCAAAAGTACTTGGATAAATACAGCGCCCGGCCCTTTCGGTCGAACACCTTCAGTTATTAGCCCTGAGTGACCAGGGTCTCGACAGGTTCAATAGTATCGTTACGGACCACCGCACCGAACTGCTGCATCATTTGCTGGATGAACGGATCACCGTGGATCGACTCTTCGGCCTCGCGCTGACGGTTCGCACGGCGACGGGATGCAGCCTGGGCCGGGGTTTCCTGCTCAGGCTTGATCAGCTCCATGCGCAGGGTCAGCGTACGCCCGTGAAACTGGTTCAACGCATCGTTCAGCCGACGCTGTTGAGTCGCGTTGAACAACGCGCTGTGGGCCGGGTCCAGGTGCATCAGCCAATTGTCACCCTCGACGGCGATCAGCGTGCAGTTGGCGGCGATGCTGCCGGTCATGCCGGAGATCGGCAGTTTCGGGAACAACTCCAGCCATTGCAACGCCAGACCGGTGGCCGGCATGGCGGCCGGCTCAGGCTCGGCTTCCGGTGCTGGCTCGGTGGTGTGTTCGCTGGCCAGTTCATCGAGGTAGCTGTAGGCCGACTCCATGTCCGGCTCGATGTAGTCCTCGTCCAGCGGCGGCTCGTCGTCCAGGTCCATGCCTGGCGTCGCGGCATCGACGTCGGCTACCGACGGCTCCGGAATCGGCGCAGCGGCCCACTCCGGCGCATCAGGGACCACGCTGTCTGGCGTTGGCATAGGCATCGGCGCCAATTCGGGTTGCTCGCTGGCAGTTTCCAGCACCGGCTCGACAGCAGGTAGCTGAACGCCTTCGGGTTCTATCGGATCGTTCCAGGGCAGATCGACAACGACTTCGACCGCTGCTGCTTCAACGACAGGCTCAGGCGCAACGACGGGCGCGACCGGCTCAGGCTCGGGCGCTTGTACTGGAGCAACCACCGTCGCAACCGGCACAGGCGCAACGGGCGCAACGGGTGCAACTGCCGCAGCGACTACCGGCGCAACAACGGGCGCGGCAGCCACTGAATTTGCGGAATCAACTGTGGCCTGGCTGATCCCCACTGTCTTTAGCGGTTGCCTCGGCGCGTCCGTGGTGTCTGCCGGGCGGAACGCGAGCATTCGCAGCAGGACCATTTCGAAACCACCGCGCGGGTCTGGCGCCAGGGGCAAGTCGCGGCGACCGATCAGGCCCATCTGGTAATAGAACTGCACGTCTTCGGCCGGCAACGCCTGGGCCAGCGCCAGCACCCGGTCACGGTCGCCATGACCGTTGTCGACGCCTTCAGGCAGGGCCTGGGCGATGGCGACACGGTGCAGCACGTTGAGAATTTCCGAGAGCACGCCGTTCCAGTCCGGGCCTTGTTCAGCCAAATGACGGACGGCTTCGAGCAAGGCCTTGGCGTCGCCTTCGATCAGCGCATGCAAGACATCGTAGACCTGACCGTGATCGAGTGTGCCGAGCATCGCCCGCACGTCGGCAGCCATGACTTTGCCTTCACCGAAGGCAATCGCCTGATCGGTCAGGCTCATGGCGTCGCGCATCGAACCGTCGGCAGCACGGCCCAGCAGCCACAGTGCGTCGTCTTCGAACGGCACGTTCTCGACACCCAGCACATGGGTCAAATGCTCGACCACACGCTCCGGCGTCATGTTCTTCAGAGAGAACTGCAGGCACCGCGAAAGAATCGTTGCGGGAAGTTTCTGCGGGTCGGTGGTCGCCAGGATGAACTTGACGTAGGGCGGCGGCTCTTCAAGGGTTTTCAACAGCGCATTGAAGGAATGGCTGGAGAGCATGTGCACTTCGTCGATCAGGTAGACCTTGAAGCGCCCACGGCTCGGCGCGTACTGCACGTTGTCGAGCAGTTCACGGGTGTCTTCGACCTTGGTCCGGCTCGCGGCGTCGATCTCGATCAAGTCGACAAAACGACCTTCATCGATCTCGCGGCACACCGAGCACTCGCCGCAAGGCGTTGAAGTGATACCTGTTTCACAGTTCAGGCACTTGGCGATGATCCGCGCGATGGTGGTCTTGCCGACCCCGCGGGTACCGGTAAACAGATAGGCGTGGTGCAGCCGCTGGCTGTCCAAGGCATTGATCAGAGCCTTGAGCACATGGGTCTGGCCGACCATTTCGCGGAACGAGCGCGGACGCCATTTACGTGCAAGAACCTGATAACTCATCGAAAACCGTCGCAACGAAGGAACAGAAGCAGCTAATGCTATCGGAGCAAGACCAAAATTGCATCCGGTGCGCTCGTCTAATCTGGCTAAGATGGTCTTCGGGGGCTTTTATCGGCTCGGGTTTTATCAGCACCGGAGCGTTTATGCGGCTGGCCTTGGGGGCACTGCTGTTGATCAGCCTGAATGTCGCTGGCGCCGAGCCGCCATTGCGCTTCGTGGTGCCCGACAGTTGGGCGATGCCGATGGTGCAACTGGACCGCGGCCGCCCTACCCAAGGCATCCTGCACGACGTGATGGTCAGCCTCGCGACCCAGGTCGGCGTGCCGGCCGAATTTCACGTGCTGCCTCGCACTCGGGTGCAAAACGCCATGGAACATGGCGAGGTCGATATCCGCTGCTATGCCGCGCAGTCCTGGCAGCCGAATCAGTCCGGGGACTACATCTGGAGCATTCCACTGTGGTTTCAGCGCGACATGCTGATCAGCCGGCCAGATCCGCTGACCTCAGTGATACCTGCGGACTTGTCGCGACAACCCATCGGCACGGTACTCGGCTACAGCTACCCGACCCTGCAACCGCTGTTTGACGCCGACCGACTGCATCGCGAAGACGCGCGCAATCAGGAGCAGGTGCTGGAAAAACTGCTGGCCGGACGCTATCACTACGCCGTAAGCAATCAATGGACGCTGGACTGGTTCAATCAGCGCCTGCTGCCTGGCCAGCAACTGCAAGGCGTGGCGGTTTTGCAGGAACAGAGTGTCGGTTGTTATGTGCGCAACGATCCCAAGGTGCCCGTGCAGCGCATTTTGCGCACCTTGGTGCGAATGAAAATGTCCGGGGAAATCGACGACATCATTCGACTGTATATCGGCTCGGAACCCGGCACACCTTAATAGATCTTTCTGATAGACACGTCCCCTTGTGGGAGCGGGCTTGCTCGCGAAAGCGGTGTATCAATCAAAATCAATGCTGAATGACACACCGCTTTCGCGAGCAAGCCCGCTCCCACAAGGGGCCGGTGTTGATCACAAAACTTCAGCCTGCTTGATCCAGCGCCTGCCATTGCACTGGCGCGACAAACCCCGCAACCCAACCCGGTACTTCTGCGGACGGCATCGGCCGGGCAATGAAACAGCCTTGAGCAACTTCGCAGCCCAGGCTCAGCAGCAATTCACCGTGCTCGATACTTTCCAGCCCTTCGGCGATCACCTGCCGGCCAAAGGCCCGCGCCAGGCCAATGACCGCCATGGTCAGGGCCAGATCATCACGATCATTAATGATGTCGCGCACGAACGACTTGTCGATCTTGATGGTTTGGGTTTGCAATCGCTTGAGGTTGCTCAGGGACGAATAACCGGTGCCGAAGCCCCCCAGTGAAAACTGCACCCCCAGCGCCTGACAGGCCTGTAAACAGGCGCTGACGTGCTGAATATTCTCAATCGCCACCGACTCGACGATTTCCAGATCGAGCATCTGCGGAGCCACCTGGGCATGCCGGGCGAGCACGTGTTTGAGCCGGCCGACAAAATCCGCGCGCTGGAAATGTCGTGCCGCAATATTAATGCTGACTGGCCAGCCCTGCCCCGCTTGCTGCCAATGGTGCAACTGCGACAGGACCTGATCCATTACCCACTCACCGATATCGATGATCAGGTCCGTTTCTTCCACCAGCGGCAAAAACTCCCTGGCCGGCATCATGCCGTGTTGCGGATGCTGCCAACGCAACAACGCCTCGAAGCCGACAACCTCCCCGCGACGCATGTTCACCTTGGGCTGGAAATGCACACGCAATTCACCGGCAGCCAGCGCCTGGCGCACTCGTTCGACCGTCTGGTGAGTGGCCTTGACCTCCTGATCCCGGGACACGTCGAACACATGAAAGCGATTGCGACCGCGTTGTTTCGCCACGTACATGGCCTGATCGGCATGACGCAGCAGGGTTTCGGCATCTTCATTGTCGAGGGGGAACAGGGTGACGCCGATACTGGCAAACACATTGACGCCCTTGCCATGCAGCGAGTACGGCGCCGAAATAGCGCCGAGCACCCGGTTCAACGCCGCACGCAGTTCCGGCAAATCCCGCACGTATCGCAACACCAGCACAAACTCGTCACCGGCCAGCCGCGCCACCACATCTTCGCCGCGAACAATGGTGCGCAAACGCTTGGCCACCTCGACCAACAGCTGATCGCCACTGGCATGCCCGTAGCCATCATTGACCGCTTTGAAGCCGTCAAGATCGAGCATGCACACCGCCAGCGGGATGTTTTCGTGACGGGAGAACTCCAGCGCCTGATCCAGCAAATCCGAGAGGAACGCGCGATTCGGCAGCCCGGTCAGCACGTCATGCCCCACCCGCCATTGCAGTGAATGCAGCAATTGGTGTTTTTCGCTGATGTCGAAACGAATCGAAAGGTAACGGTCAACCCGCCCGGTAGCGTCATCGAGCACCGGCACCATGGTGCTGTCGACCCAATACAGGCTGCCGTCCTTGGCGCGATTACAAATCTCGCCTTTCCAGACCTTGCCCAAGGCGATGGTGCGCCACATCGCCGCGAAGAAGTCGGCGGAGTGCAGACCCGAGTTGAGGAGACGATGGTTCTGCCCGAGCAGTTCTTCGCGGCTATAGCCGGACACGGCACAGAACTGATCATTGACGTGGGTGATCCGGCCGCTCAGATCAGTCTCGGAAAAAATCGCGGCGGCATCCACGGCCCTGCGGTATTTCTCATCCATGAGTCAGGCTCGCTGTGGCTAGCGGTGATACCGCTCGACCAGTGCAGGATGCCCGGAAGAGATGTTTTTATAGGTAATGCGCAGCAACACGTTATCACTCCATGAACAGCGGTTGATGGCCTCCTGACAGCTGAGATCAACTAACCTTAAAGGCCGCAAATACCCATTTTGAGCGGCGATTCTACGAAACGCATCACATTTTGCAAAGCAAGGTGATGGATCATGCAGTTGTCTAATGCAAAAATCTATCGTTAAGTTCTTGATTCTAAATGGGAATTAAGCGATGCAAATTTCAAGTTTGGGTGCGGCCATTCGGCGCTACCGCAAGGTCGCTGGGCTTACTCAGGCTGAACTCGGTGAAAAAACCGGTTTTGACCCCAAAACCATCAGCCGCTTCGAAACCGGTACCTACACCCCCAGCGTGGAAGCCTTGTTCCTGTTTGCTGATGTGTTGGGTGTAAAGCTGAAAGCCTTTTTCGCAGATTTAGGCGATGAAGATGAACAGCGGGCGTATCTGTTCGGTGTCATACATAAAGCCACCCCGAAGGATCTGGGAAAGCTGATTGCAGCGGTTGACCAGGCCTTGTCCAAGCCTTAGTGCCAGAAATAAAAAAGGAGGCCGAGCTGTCGCATTCGACAGCTCGGCCTCCTTTTATGTGTTCGCCCTGAAAACCGGAAACGAAAAAACACCGCCTGGACAAGATCCCTGGCAGAGCAACACGTATGTAATTTTTTAGACAGATAACGCGAGAGAGGACTCGCGGTGCGTTATGGAGGCAACCCCACCAGCCACACCCCGGCACACAATGTTCCCGCTGTGGCTGCTTCCTTCCGGATCTGACCAGGTTCACGGGTAATCGTTGCGGGGGGACCGATGGGATCACCATAACGACGTTCACCTGACGGCGAACGGCGCCATTGTACCTATCTGAGACGAAGTTACAACCGTTCGATCCAGATTAAAAATATGAATCAGGTCAAGGACATGCGCAGGGCGCGAAATACCACTGTCCGTAGCAGTTGCTACAAGTCCTGCAACACCTCATCCGCCCGGCCGCCCTCTTGCTGGATCACCAGGTGGATGAAGTGCAGCTTGGCGATCACTGCCGGCGGCAGGACGAACGGATAGAAATCCGGCTGCCCCATGCTGCGCGACAACTCATTCAGCATGCCGGCCAGTTCGATCCACGCATTGACGAACGACAGGAACGCCGCGCCGCCGGGATGCTGTGGATCGTAGAGGGTGCTTGGGGGAAACGGCTGATAGTCGAAATCCATCTCCCGGGCACTCATTCCGAACCCCAACGCCGTATCCACCGCATCCATCATGTGCAAGTAGTGAGCCCAGGTTTCGGCCCAATCCTCCCACGGGTGCATGGTCGCGTAGGCGCTGACGTAATGTTGCTGCCAGTCAAGCGGTGCGCCTTGCTCGTAATGCCGTTCGAGAGCGTCGGAGTAGCTGGCGCGTTCGTCGCCGAACAGGCCGCGGAACGGTTCCAGCCAATGGCTGTTGGCGATCAACCGATCCCAGTAGTAATGCCCGACCTCATGCCGAAAATGCCCGAGCAATGTGCGATAAGGTTCGTGCATCTGCACCCGAATCCGCTCGCGATGAGCGTCGTCGGCTTCTTTGATATCGAGGGTGATCAGACCGTTGGCGTGACCCGTGGTGGGCGGCTTGCCTTCGAGGTCGACACCAATGAAATCGAACGCCAGACCCGTCTCTTCGTCCACGGTTTTGGGAATCACCTGCAAACCCAGGCTGACCAACTGTGCGACCAGTCGCCGCTTGGCTGTTTCGACCTTGCGCCAGCGTTCGTGGTTTTCGGCAATCGACAGGTCGGGGATGGTGTGGTTCAGGCTGCAGGCGATGCATAACGCATCGTGGTCATTGGCGGGCAACAGCCAATTGCACGCGGCCGGGGAATCGAGGTTGGCGCAGCGGCGAAAGACACCCGCTTCGGGATCGGCGTCGAGCAACCAGGTATCAGCCTGCACGCCGGGCTGCAGCGACGACAGGCGACCCTGCTCCGGTTGATAACCCAACGCCGCCGAACATGCCAGACACTGGCTGTTGCGAAAAAACAGCGACTGCCCGCAACGGCACTGCCAGACCTTGCTGTTGCGCGAGCTTTCGCCGATGAAGGGCGTGGCGATGCGCGCACTGAGCTGTTCGAAAAAGCGGTACATGACGATCTCTCCCTGAGGCTTGCCAAGACTAGATCATCCCCGCGCAAAGATCGTTCCCGCTTTTTGCGCAACGGCAACTATCGCCTTCGCGAGCAAGCCCGCTCCCACATTTAACCCGGTTCTCCCGAAGGAATGCGATCGAATGTGGGAGCGGGCTTGCTCGCGAATGGCATCACACCAAAATATCGTGCTTACTCAGAAACTCGACAAACGCCTCTTCATCCAGAACCTTCAATCCCAGCTCATTAGCCTTCGTCAACTTGGAACCTGCACCCGGCCCGGCCACCACGCAATGAGTCTTGGCCGACACCGAGCCCGCCACCTTGGCACCGAGGCTTTCAAGTTTGTCCTTGGCGATGTCGCGGCTCATCAATTCCAGCGAACCGGTCAGCACCCAGGTCTGCCCGGCCAGCGGCAAGCCTTCGACGACTTTCTTCTCGCTCTGCCAGTGCATGCCGAAATCGCGCAGCTGTTTCTCGGCGGCTTCGGCAATCTGGCGATTTTGCGCAACCGCAAAGAACTCCCGAACCGAAGTGGCCTGTTTTTCCGGCAGCGCCTGGCGCATATCCAGCCAGTCGGCGCTGAAAACACCTTCAAGCGAACCAAACTTGTCCGCCAGCTTCTGCGCCCCACCCGGCCCGACCGAAGGGATGTGCAGCTTGTCGAGGAAGCCACCCAGCGTAGTGCTGGCGGCAAACTCGGCGCCCAGTTCACCCTGATCCTGA
Source organism: Pseudomonas sp. PDM25 (assembly GCF_019219045.1). Taxonomy (NCBI): domain Bacteria; kingdom Pseudomonadati; phylum Pseudomonadota; class Gammaproteobacteria; order Pseudomonadales; family Pseudomonadaceae; genus Pseudomonas; species Pseudomonas sp. PDM25. Next base: position 211,344 of record NZ_JAHUWL010000007.1, on the reverse strand, counting down.
ATTTGCATGCCGTGCTTGAGCAGATCCTTGATCACCTGCTGGTTATGCGCATCTTCGAAGAAGCTGTGAATCTCATGAGCCACTTCCAGGCCCACGTCCGGCAAGTACGTGAGTACCTGCGGCAATGCCTGCTGAACCCGCTCCAGAGAGCCGAGAGAACGCGCAAGCACCTTGGCCGTCTCTTCGCCGACATCGGGAATCCCGAGAGCGTAGATGAAGCGCGCCAGGCTCGGCTGCTTGCTGTCTTCGATGGCGCTGAGCAAGTTCTTGCTCGACAACTCGGCAAAGCCTTCCAGATCGACAATCTGTTCGAACGTCAGCGCGTACAAATCAGCTGGCGAACTCACCAGCCCTTCGTCCACCAGTTGCTCGACGCTCTTCTCGCCCAGGCCTTCGATGTCCATGGCGCGACGGGAGACGAAGTGAATGATTGCCTGCTTGAGTTGCGCACCGCAGGCCAGACGACCGACGCAGCGGTACACCGCGCCTTCGCTGACGGTCTCGCGACCTTTGCTGCGTTTGACCAGTTGCGTGCGCTCGACATGCGAGCCGCAGACTGGGCACTTCTCGGGAATCTGTACTGGCCGTGCGTTGTCCGGACGACGCTCGAGGACCACTTGCACCACCTGCGGAATCACATCGCCAGCGCGGCGAATGATTACCGTATCGCCAATCATCAGGCCCAGACGCGCCACTTCGTCCATATTGTGCAATGTCGCGTTGGCCACAGTCACACCGGCGACCTTGACCGGCTTCAAGCGCGCCACCGGCGTCACTGCACCGGTACGACCGACCTGGAATTCCACATCGAGCAATTCAGTGAGTTCTTCCATCGCCGGGAATTTGTGCGCGATCGCCCAGCGCGGTTCACGAGCACGGAAGCCCAGCTCACGCTGAGAGGCAATGCTGTTGACCTTGAACACCACGCCGTCGATTTCGTAAGGCAGCGAATTTCGGCGCTCACCGATGTCGCGGTAGTAATCCAGGCATTCAGCGATGCCGTGAGCCAGTTTCAACTCATGACTGATCGGCATTCCCCAAGCCTTGAGCTGCTTGAGATTGCCAATGTGCGTATCAGCTATATCGGCCGAAATCTGGCCGATGCCGTAGCAGCAAAATTCCAACGGGCGGTTGGCGGTGATCTTCGAATCGAGCTGGCGCAAACTGCCCGCCGCCGCGTTGCGCGGGTTAGCGAAGGTCTTGCCGCCGACTTCCAGCTGCGTAGCGTTGAGGCGTTCGAAACCGGCCTTGGACATGAACACTTCGCCGCGTACTTCCAGGGTTGCTGGCCAGCCCGTACCGTGCAACTTGAGCGGAATGTTGCGCACGGTACGGACGTTGACGCTGATGTCTTCGCCAGTGGTGCCGTCACCGCGAGTCGCGCCGCGCACCAGCACGCCGTCCTGATACAGCAAGCTGACCGCCAGGCCATCGAGTTTGGGTTCACAGCTGTATTCCACCGCCGCGCCGCCGCCGAACAAGTCGCCAACCGGCAGGTCGAGACCTTCGGTTACCCGGCGATCGAACTCGCGCATGTCGGTTTCTTCGAAGGCGTTGCCGAGGCTGAGCATCGGCACTTCGTGACGCACTTGTGTAAACGCCGACAGCGCCGCACTGCCGACGCGCTGGGTTGGCGAGTCGCTGGTGATCAGTTCGGGATGGGCCGCTTCGAGGGCCTTGAGCTCGTGGAACAACCGGTCGTATTCGGCGTCCGGAATGCTCGGCTCGTCCAGCACGTGGTAGCGATAGTTGTGCTGATCGAGTTCATCGCGCAGCTCTAGAATGCGGTTTTTGGCGGCGGTCATGGGTGTTCTCTCATAAAGCAAAAGAGCAGCCGAGGCTGCTCAATCTGTTAGTGCGGCACAAACTCATTGTAGGAGCACGGCTTGCCGGCGATGGCGTCCTTGAGATCGTCATCGCGAGCAAGCTCGGCTCCTACAGGGTTTGGTGATCCTGTAGGAGCTGGCACAGCTTGCGATGTTTTGACCTTAGCGTTTCTGGGTCAGGGCGCGACGTTCGAATTCAACGATGCGCTGACGGTAATGCTCAATCGTCTGGGCAGTCAGTACGCTGCGCTGATCGTCTTTCAGTTCGCCGTTCAACTCCTGGGACAGTTTGCGCGCCGCAGCCACCATCACGTCGAAGGCTTGCTTCGGATGACGCGGGCCTGGCAGACCGAGGAAGAAGCTCACTGCCGGTGTGCTGAAGTGGTCGATGTCGTCCAGATCGAAGACGCCCGGCTTGACCGCATTGGCCATCGAAAACAGGACTTCGCCATTGCCGGCCATGCTTTCGTGGCGGTGGAAGATGTCCATCTCGCCAAAACGCAGACCGCTTTCCAGAATGTTCTGCAACAGCGCCGGGCCTTTGAAGCCGGCGGCGTCGCGGCAGATCACGCTGATCACCAGCACTTCTTCGGCTTGCGGTTGTTCTTTGTCGCTGGCCGAACTCGAAGCCTTGGTGTCGTCCGGGAAATCGTCGTCCCGGCTGCTGAAGCTCGGGCCGCCGTCCAGATCCAGACTCAGGTTCATGTCGCCTTGCGAAGGCTCGCCATGGCCACGCTTGCCGCGCTTGGAACCCGACTCACGCGGCTCACGAGCAGGCATGCTCACCGACGGCAGATCGTGCTCGTCCAGTTGCGGCTCTTTATGCGTATCCAGCACACGGGGCGGGCCCAACAGCTCAGCGCTGGTGTCCTCGTCCGGTAAATTGGACAAACTTCGGTCGAGACGGAATTTCAGTTTCCCCTTGCCGCCGCGCATGCGACGCCAGCCATCAAAAAGAATACCGGCAATGACAATAATGCCGATGACGATCAGCCACTCGCGCAGACCGATTTCCATGTAATCCCGTGCCTCTATAAAAAATGCTGAAAAATAAGAGGTTTACAACTCGTAAACCGCTTTAAAACGTGGCGCCAACTCTATGTTCTGACAGGCGTTTTGCCCACGTATACGAAAAATTGACATTAAACTAGCACGACCAAAGGCAACTTTACACCGTCTGTCACAACGGCTTGCGCGAATATGTCGATTGGCCAGCAAGTCAAGGGAGGTAAATAAGTCCTACAACTTAAAAATACCTCTCCTACAAGCGCCGACTCAGGCATCCACCATCGCCATCGCCTCCTCGACATCCACTGCCACCAGACGCGAACAACCCGGCTCGTGCATCGTCACCCCCATCAGTTGCTCGGCCATTTCCATGGCGATCTTGTTGTGGGTGATATAGATGAACTGCACCGTCTGCGACATCTCTTTGACCAGCCGTGCGTAGCGTCCAACGTTAGCGTCATCCAATGGCGCGTCAACCTCATCGAGCATGCAGAACGGCGCCGGATTCAACTTGAAGATGGCAAAAACCAGAGCCAAGGCAGTCAGGGCTTTTTCGCCACCGGAGAGCAAATGGATGGTGCTGTTCTTCTTTCCTGGCGGCTGCGCCATGATCGTTACCCCTGTATCGAGTAGATCTTCGCCCGTCAGTTCCAAATAGGCGCGTCCTCCACCGAAAACTTTTGGGAAAAGGGCCTGTAAACCGCCATTGATCTGATCAAAGGTATCTTTGAAGCGGTTTCGGGTTTCCTTGTCGATCTTGCGAATCACATTCTCGAGCGTATCCAGCGCTTCCACCAGATCGTCGTTTTGCGCATCCAGATAACGTTTACGCTCGGATTGTTGCTGGTATTCGTCAATGGCCGCCAGGTTGATCGCACCCAGACGCTGAATCCGCGCGGAAATGCGTTCGAGTTCTTCTTCAGCGTCTTTCTCGTTGGCGTCGGCCACCAGGGTGGCGAGCACGCCGTGGAGATCATAGCCATCTTCCAGCAACTGATCTTCCAAGGTCTTGCGGCGCACGGTCAGGGCCTGCCATTCCATGCGCTGGGTTTCCATCTGCCCCCGAATCAACTGCGATTGCTGCTCGGCCTGGTTGCGACGTTTTTCCGCATCACGCAATTCACGGTCAGCGTCTTCCAGAGCGATCTGCGCCGTCTTGAGTTCTTCGTCGACGGTCATGCGTTTGTCGAGCAGCTCTTCGAGTTTGAGGCGCAACTCTTCCAGCGGCGCCTCGCCCTCCTCCAGATTGAGGCTGAGCTGTTCGCGCTTCTCGGTCAGGCGCTCGGATTGCATTTCCAGACGTTCCAGCGCCTGACGCGTCGAGTCGTGTTGTGCCTTGAGCGAACCCAGACGCACCGCCAGTTGATGCGCGTGATCCTTGTGTTGCCGAGCTTCCTGCCGCACCCGATCAAGTCGCTCGCGCAAGCTGTCGCGCTGGGCCAGCAGCAGCTCGCGCTGCTCGGTGTCCAGCGCCATGCTGTCGAGGGCTTCCTGCAATTGCAGACGCGCCTCGCCGATATTTTCGTGTTCCAGAGCGCGCTGCTCCGCCAACTCGGTGAGCTCTTCGTCCAGGCGTGTGCGGCGCAGGGTCAGTTGTTCGGCCTTGGCTTTGCCGGCGGACAACTGGGCTTTCAACTCACCTTGCTGACGCGCTTCGTCTTGCAGCAGACGGCGCAGATGTTCGCGACCGTTTTCCTGCTGACGCTGCTGCGCCCTGAGATTCTGAAGATGGGTTTCGAGGGTTTCAACCGTGGCTTCGCGCTCTTCGCGCTCGAGGCCCAGTCGCTGGATTTCCTGACCGCGAGCGAGCACGCCGCTTTCGGCTTCGCTGGCGCGACGTACGCGTAAAAAGTGCCGACCAACCCAGTAACCATCGCGGCTGATCAGACTCTGGCCGGCGGTCAATTGATTGCGCAGAGCCAAGGCCTGTTCGAGGCTGTCGACCGGTTTGACTTGCCCCAGCCATGGCGCCAGATCGATCTGCGCTTCAACTTTATCGAGCAAGCTGCCGGGCACGCGCACGCCATCGGTGGCCGGGCTGAGCAAGCGCAAATCGCCCTGGGTAAAACCGGCCAGATCGAAATCGCCGAAGTCATCTACCAGTACCGCTTGCAGGTCGGCGCCGAGCACGGTTTCCACCGCCAGCTCCCAACCGGCTTCGACTTTCAGGCCTTCGGCCAGGCGCGGGCGGTCGGCCAGATTCTGTTCACGCAACCATTCGGCGGTGCCGGTGCCCGGATCAAGCGCGGCTTGTTGCAAGGCTTCAAGGGAGGCGAGGCGACCGTTCAGACGCTGCAAATCACCTTGGGCCTGTTGCTGCGCCGTCAGCGCGTGCTGCAATTCCTGACGCAGTTGTTCAAGCTTTTCGACCTGAGCTTGTTCACTGGTCTGCAAATCCTCAAGTGTCGCTTCGGATTCAGCGAGCTGCTCGCTGAGTTCCATGATCGCCGCGTCTTCCGGGTCTGCCGAGAGCAACGCGCGCTCCTCGCCCAGCCGCTTCTGACGATCGGCCAGGCGCTCCATGCTCGTTTCCAGCTGCTGGATGCGCGACTGCTGAACTTCGGACTGGCGACGCGGTTCGGCGGCCGTCAGGTTGAAGGTGTCCCATTGCTCTTGCCAGGCGTGCATGGTGGTTTCGGATTCTTCCAGCGCAGCGGCAGCCTCTTCGGCGGCGGCGCTGGTGACTTCCTGTTCGGGGGTGAGCATGTCCAGCTCTTCGCCCAGCGTCAGCAGCAACGTACGGTCGTGACCCAGGTGCGACTCGGTTTCCAGACGCGCACGCTCGGCTTCTTTCAGATCGTCCTGCAGCTGACGTAGGCGTTGCTGACCATGCTGGATACTCTGCTCGACCCGGGCGATGTCGCCGCCGACCGAATAGAAGCGCCCCTGCACCAGATTGAAGCGCTCGGACAGGTCGTGGTGCCCGTCCCGCAAGCGTTCGATAGCCGCATCGGCATTCCGCTGCTCGGCTACCAGCGCTTCGAAGGTGACTTCCTGATTGCCGATGATCGCTTCGCGCTGACCGACCTGTTCATTCAACGCCTGCCAGCGCAGGGCCGACAGTTGGGCCTTGAGCTGACGCTCCTCGCCCTTGAATTCCTGATACTTCTTGGCGGCCTCGGCCTGGCGGTACAAGCGTTCAAGCTGACGCTCGAGTTCTTCGCGCAGGTCGGTCAGGCGGGCCAGGTTTTCGTGGGTGCGACGAATGCGGTTTTCGGTCTCGCGCCGGCGCTCCTTGTACTTGGAGATGCCCGCGGCTTCTTCAATGAAGTTGCGCAGGTCTTCGGGCTTTGACTCGATCAGCTTGGAGATCATCCCCTGCTCGATAATCGAGTAGCTGCGCGGGCCGAGGCCGGTGCCGAGGAAGATATCCGTGATATCGCGGCGGCGGCATTTGGTGCCGTTGAGGTAGTAAGTGGTCTGGCTGTCGCGGGTCACTTTGCGGCGAATGGAAATTTCCGCGTAGGCCGCGTATTCGCCAAGCAGGGTGCCGTCGGAGTTATCGAAGACCAGCTCGATGCTGGCCTGGCTCACCGGTTTACGGCTGGTCGAGCCGTTGAAGATGACGTCGGTCATCGACTCGCCGCGCAGGTTCTTGGCCGAACTCTCGCCCATCACCCAGCGGACGGCGTCGATGATGTTCGACTTGCCGCAACCATTGGGCCCGACCACCGCCGCCATGTTACTGGGGAAGTTCACCGTGGTCGGGTCGACGAAGGATTTGAACCCCGCCAGCTTGATGCACTTTAGCCGCACGCTCAGGCGTCCGTCAGGGCAGAAACCACCAGATCACTGCTGCGCTGGGCATACGCCGTCAGCACAATGCGGATCTGCGGAAAATCACGGGCCAGCACAGCGGCGAGCAAGCGTTCGAACAATTCGAGGAACTCGCTCATCGAGGCCTTGCGCTGTTCCAGGGCGAGGAAATACGCGCGGCTCATGGCCGGCTGCAGATTCTCGACGGTTTCCTGCAAGTACGGGTTGTTGGCGAACGGGTACGCGGCGCGCATCACACTGAAGCTGTCGTCGACAAAGGTGCGAATGTCCTGGCGCTCGTAGCTGGCGGTCAAGCGCTGCTGGATTTGTACGAACGGCGCCATGTCAGCCTGGACTTGCCAGCCGCTGGCCACGGCATTGCCCAGCAGGATGTAAAGCTCGCTCATCAGCGTGCACAGGCTCTGGACCTTGTGGGCCGTGAGCTCGGTCACATGGGCGCCACGGCGCGGCAGGATGGCGATCAGGTGGCGGCGCTCGAGGATCAGCAAGGCTTCACGGACCGAACCGCGGCTGACATTGAGGGCCAGCGTGACCTTCTGTTCCTGGATGCGCTCCCCGGGCTTCATTTCGCCACGAATGATGCGTTCGGCGAGGTGGTGAGCAATTTGCTCGGCGAGGCTGTCCGGCGCCTTGAACGTCATGGTTGTCCCTTCAAACTCTTCGATCTGCACAAGCGGCGCAGTGTACCGCACATAAAGGGTCATGGCGGAGTGCCCACTCGGCGGTTTTTGGCACGAATCCAGCAAAAAGCAGGCTATCCCGAGAGGGTCAATAATGAAGGAACGAGTCGTTGATCGACAAAATGCTATTTCCTGACCTTTAAGTCAGAAAATCATTGACCGCAAAGTCAGACCTGATAAATTCGGTTCAAGTCGGTTAACAACAATAATGAGTCTGCGAGGCCTTCCGTGATCCAGTTTTTACTTAACCAGGAACTCCGTAGCGAGCACGCCCTGGACCCAAACCTGACCGTGCTCAATTATCTGCGCGACCATGTGGGCAAACCCGGCACCAAAGAAGGCTGCGCCAGCGGTGACTGCGGCGCCTGCACTGTGGTGGTTGGCGAGCTGCAAACGGATGACGATGGCCGCGAACACATTCGCTATCGCAGCCTCAACTCGTGCCTGACGTTCGTTTCGTCACTGCACGGCAAACAACTGATCAGTGTCGAAGACCTCAAGCACCAAGGCGAACTGCACAGCGTGCAGAAAGCCATGGTCGAGTGCCACGGCTCGCAATGCGGTTTCTGCACACCCGGCTTCGTCATGTCGCTGTTCGCGCTGCAAAAGAACAGCGATCAACCGGATGCTCATAAAGCTCACGAAGCGCTGGCCGGCAACCTCTGCCGTTGCACCGGCTACCGGCCGATTCTGGCTGCCGCCGAACAATCCTGCTGCGGCAAGCAAACGGACCAGTTCGACGCCTGTGAGGCCGACACCATCGCTCGCCTGAAGGCCATCGCCCCTACCGATATCGGCGAACTCAACAGTGGCGACAAGCGCTGCCTGGTGCCGCTGACCGTTGCCGATCTGGCTGACCTCTATGACGCTTATCCACAGGCTCGCCTACTGGCCGGCGGCACGGATCTGGCGCTGGAAGTCACGCAGTTCCACCGCACCCTGCCGGTGATGATCTACGTCGGCAACGTCGCCGAGATGAAGCGCATCGAACGCTTTGACGATCGCCTGGAAATCGGTGCCGCCACCGCCCTCTCCGATTGCTACGAGGCCTTGAAAGCCGAGTACCCGGACTTCGGAGAACTGCTGCAACGCTTTGCTTCCCTGCAGATCCGCAACCAGGGCACCCTCGGCGGCAACATCGGCAATGCCTCGCCGATCGGTGACTCCCCGCCCCTGCTGATTGCGCTCGGCGCGCAGATCGTTTTGTGCAAAGGCGAAACCCGCCGCACGATGGCGCTGGAAGATTACTTCATCGATTACCGGGTCACCGCGCGTCAGGAAAGCGAGTTCATCGAAAAGATCATCGTGCCGCGTGCCAGCGCCGAACAACTGTTCCGCGCCTACAAAGTCTCCAAGCGTCTGGACGATGACATTTCCGCCGTCTGCGCCGCGTTCAACCTGCGCATCGACAACGGCGTGATCGCCGACGCTCGCGTCGCCTTCGGCGGCATGGCGGCAACGCCAAAACGCGCCAAGGCCTGCGAAGCCGTATTGCTCGGTGCCACCTGGAACAACGACACCGTCGAACGCGCCTGCGCCGCACTGGCCGAAGATTTCACGCCGCTCTCGGACTTCCGCGCCAGTAAGGAATACCGCCTGCTCAGCGCCCAGAACCTGTTGCGTAAATACTTCATCGAACTGCAAACACCGCACATCGAGACTCGGGTGACCGCTTATGTCTAATCATCACGCTGTAGAGAAGACCCAAGCCGAATTGGCTGAACTGTTCGCCAAGGACCTGACCACCGGTGTCGGCCGCAGCGTCAAGCACGACAGCGCCGCCAAGCACGTGTCCGGTGAAGCGCAGTACATCGACGACCGGCTGGAATTTCCGAACCAGTTGCATGTTTACGCACGCTTGTCGGACCGCGCTCACGCGAAAATCATCAGCATCGACACCCAGCCTTGCTACGCCTTCGAAGGCGTGCGCATCGCCATTACCCACGAAGACGTGCCGGGCCTGAAAGACATCGGCCCGTTGCTGCCGGGTGATCCGCTGCTGGCCATCGACGACGTGCAATTCGTCGGTCAACCGGTGCTCGCTGTTGCGGCGAAGGACCTGGAAACCGCGCGTAAAGCCGCGATGGCCGCGATCATCGAATACGAAGATCTGGAGCCAGTGCTGGACGTGGTTGAAGCGCTGCGCAAACGCCACTTTGTGCTCGACAGCCACACCCATCAGCGCGGTGATTCGGCCGGCGCCCTGGCCACCGCCGAACATCGTATCCAGGGCACGCTGCACATCGGCGGCCAGGAACACTTCTATCTGGAAACCCAGATCTCTTCGGTGATGCCGACTGAAGACGGCGGCATGATCGTCTACTGCTCGACGCAGAACCCCACCGAAGTGCAGAAGCTCGTCGCCGAAGTGCTCGATGTGTCGATGAACAAAATCGTCGTCGACATGCGCCGCATGGGCGGCGGTTTCGGCGGCAAGGAAACCCAGGCCGCGAGCCCGGCGTGCCTGTGCGCAGTAATCGCGCACCTCACCGGCCAGCCGACCAAAATGCGCCTGCCGCGCGTCGAAGACATGCTGATGACCGGCAAGCGTCACCCGTTCTACATCGAATACGACGTGGGCTTCGACAGCACCGGCCGGCTGCACGGCATTGCCCTGGAACTGGCCGGTAACTGCGGTTGTTCGCCGGACCTCTCGGCGTCGATTGTCGACCGTGCGATGTTCCACGCCGACAACTCGTACTACCTGGGCGACGCGACCATCAACGGTCACCGCTGCAAAACCAATACCGCGTCGAACACCGCTTACCGTGGTTTCGGTGGCCCGCAAGGCATGGTCGCTATCGAAGAAGTGATGGACGCCATCGCCCGCCATCTGGCCCTCGACCCGCTGGCGGTGCGCAAGGCCAACTACTACGGCAAGACCGAGCGCAACGTCACCCATTACTACCAGACCGTCGAGCACAACATGCTCGAGGAAATGACCGCCGAACTGGAAGAAAGCAGCCAGTACGCCGAGCGCCGCGAAGCGATTCGTCGCTACAACGCCAACAGCCCGATCCTGAAAAAAGGCCTGGCGTTGACCCCGGTGAAATTCGGTATTTCCTTCACCGCCAGCTTCCTCAACCAGGCCGGTGCGCTGATCCACGTCTACACCGATGGCAGCATCCACCTGAACCATGGCGGCACCGAAATGGGTCAGGGTTTGAATACCAAAGTCGCGCAGGTCGTGGCTGAAGTGTTCCAGGTGGAAATGGACCGCGTGCAGATCACCGCGACCAACACCGACAAGGTGCCAAACACCTCGCCGACCGCCGCTTCCAGTGGCGCCGACCTTAACGGTAAAGCCGCACAGAACGCGGCGGAGATCATCAAGAAACGCTTGGTTGAATTTGCCGCGCGGCAGTACAAGGTCAGCGAAGAAGACGTGGAATTCCACAACGGTCATGTACGCGTTCGCGATCACATCCTGACCTTCGAAGCGCTGGTCCAGCAGGCGTATTTCGCCCAGGTTTCGCTGTCGAGCACCGGGTTCTACAAGACCCCGAAAATCTTCTACGACCGCAGCCAGGCGCGGGGCCGGCCATTCTATTACTACGCCTTCGGCGCAGCGTGCTGCGAGGTGATCATCGACACCCTCACCGGCGAGTACAAAATGCTGCGCACCGACATCCTCCATGACGTCGGCGACTCACTGAACCCGGCGATCGACATCGGCCAGGTCGAAGGTGGTTTCATCCAGGGCATGGGGTGGCTGACCATGGAAGAACTGGTGTGGAACAACAAGGGCAAACTGATGACCAACGGCCCGGCCAGCTACAAGATCCCGGCGGTGGCGGACATGCCGCTGGACCTGCGGGTGAAGCTGGTGGAAAACCGTAAAAACCCGGAAGACACGGTGTTCCACTCCAAGGCAGTGGGCGAGCCGCCGTTCATGCTCGGCATCGCTGCGTGGTGTGCGATTAAGGACGCCGTGGCCAGTCTGGGCGATTACAAGCATCAACCGAAAATCGACGCGCCGGCGACGCCGGAGCGGGTGTTGTGGGGCTGTGAGCAGATGCGGCAGTTGAAGTCTTTGAAGCCTGTTGAGGCTGAAGTCGAGTTGGCTTCGCTGTAAGACCGAGGTGCGGCCTTCGCGAGCAAGCCCGCTCCCACAAGGGAATTGTGAACACCAATCCAATGTGGGAGCGGGCTTGCTCGCGAAGACGGCCGAACAGACAACAGAGATGTCGAGGTGAAACATGTACAACTGGATCGACGCCCTCGCCGACCTGCAATCCCGGGGTGAACCCTGCGTGTTGGTCACCATCATCGAAGAGCTCGGCTCGACGCCGCGTAACGCCGGCTCGAAGATGGTCATCAGCGCCAGCCAGACCTTCGACACCATCGGTGGCGGGCATCTGGAATACAAGGCCATGCAAATCGGCCGCGAGATGCTGGCCAGCGGCAAGCAGGACACGCACCTTGAACGCTTCAGCCTCGGCGCCAGCCTGGGACAATGCTGCGGCGGCGTGACCGTATTACTGTTCGAACCGATGGGCCAGGTTCAGGCGCAGGTCGCCGTGTTCGGTGCCGGCCACGTCGGCCGGGCGCTGGTGCCGCTGCTCGCCAGCCTGCCCTGCCGGGTGCGCTGGATCGATTCGCGGGAAGCCGAATTCCCGGAACAGATCCCCCACGGCATACGCAAAATCGTCACCGAAGAACCGGTGGACGAAATCGATGACCTGCCCGCTGGCAGCTACTGCATCGTCATGACCCACAATCACCAACTCGACCTCGAACTCACCGCTGCGATCCTCAAGCGCAACGACTTCGCCTACTTCGGCCTGATCGGTTCGAAGACCAAACGGGTGAAATTCGAACACCGTCTGCGGGACCGTGGTTTCGACAGCGCCGTGCTGCAACGCATGCGCTGCCCGATGGGCATCGGCGAAGTCAAAGGCAAGTTGCCTGTGGAAATCGCCATTTCCATCGCCGGCGAAATCATCGCCACCTATAACGCCAATTTCGGCCAGCACACCGCCAGCGCCGGATCATCGATCGCCAAACTGCTGCCTGCCTCACGCCGCAGCCACGCTTCGAACTAAAAAGCCACGAATTGAGAACAACAATGCCTCTGACTCGCAAAGCCTACCGCGCCGCCATTCTGCACAGCATCGCCGACCCCGCCGAAGTGGGCATCGAAGCCTCGTATGAGTATTTCGAAGACGGCTTGCTGGTGGTCGATAATGGCCAGATCAGCGCCCTCGGTCACGCCAGCGACTTGCTGCCGACCCTGCCGGCCGATATCGAAATCACCCATTATCAGGACGCGCTGATCACCCCTGGCTTCATCGACACCCACATTCACTTGCCGCAAACCGGTATGGTCGGCGCCTACGGCGAACAGCTGCTGGACTGGCTCAATACCTACACCTTCCCGTGCGAAAGCCAGTTCGCCGACAAGACTCACGCTGACCAAGTCGCGGACATTTTCATCAAGGAACTGCTGCGCAATGGCACCACCACCGCGCTGGTGTTCGGCAGCGTGCATCCACAGTCGGTGAACTCGTTCTTTGAAGCCGCCGAACAGCTGGACCTGCGGATGATCGCCGGCAAAGTGATGATGGACCGCAACGCGCCGGACTACCTGACCGACACCGCCGAATCCAGCTACGTCGAAAGCAAGGCGCTGATCGAGCGCTGGCACGGCAAGGGTCGCCTGCACTACGCGGTCACCCCGCGCTTCGCTCCGACCAGCACCCCGGAACAACTGACCCTCGCCGGCCAGTTGCTGAGTGAATTCCCTGACCTGTACATGCAGACTCACATCAGCGAAAACCTCAAGGAAATCGAGTGGGTCAAGGAACTGTTCCCGGAGCGCAAGGGCTACCTGGACGTCTACGACCACTACAAACTGCTCGGCGAACGTTCGGTATTCGCCCATGGCGTGCACCTGTGCGATGACGAGTGCGCGCGACTGGCGGAAACCGGCTCGGCGATCGCCTTCTGCCCGACGTCGAACTTCTTCCTCGGCAGCGGCCTGTTCAACCTGCCGATGGCCGAGAAGCACAAGTTGAATGTCGGCATCGGTACGGACGTCGGTGGCGGCACCAGTTTCTCGCTGCTGCAAACGTTGAACGAAGCGTACAAGGTCATGCAGCTGCAAGGTGCGCGACTGAGCCCGTTCAAATCGCTGTACCTGGCCACCCTCGGTGGCGCTCGCGCGCTGCGCCTGGAAGACAAGATCGGCACCCTGCAACCGGGCACTGATGCGGACTTCCTGGTACTGGACTACAACGCCACACCGCTGCTGAGCTATCGCTTGAAGCAGGCCAATAACATTGCCGAGACGTTGTTTGTATTGATGACGCTGGGGGATGACCGGACGGTGTTGCAGACCTATGCGGCGGGGAATCAGGTGCATCAGCGCTAGTTTTCTTCGGGCATAAAAAATCCCCCGTACTCTTCAGTCCGGGGGATTTTTATTGCCTGTCATATCGCCTTCGCGAGCAAGCCCGCTCCCACAGTAGATTTCTAGTGGACACAGGATTTGCGTTCAACACAAATCCAATGTGGGAGCGGGCTTGCTCGCGAAGGGCGCACAGCGGTATCAGAGCTTGGCAGCTGGCCGCCCTGGCTTCTTGGTCTGCAACAAATGCGAGAACACCGCATGCAAATCATCCGACGCGCTTTCTTCGTCCAGGTTGAGTTTGCTGTCGATGTGATCCATGTGATGCATCATCAGGTCCACCGCCAGCTCAGCGTTGCGCGCTTCGATGGCGTCGATCAGCTGGGTGTGCTCGTCGTAGGAACAGTGGGAGCGATTGCCGCTTTCATACTGGGCAATGATCAACGAAGTCTGGGACACCAGGCTGCGCTGGAAGCTGATCAGCGGCGCATTTTTTGCCGCTTCGGCCAGCTTCAAGTGAAACTCGCCCGACAGACGAATACCGGCGCCGCGATCGCCCCGGGAGAAGCTGTCGCGCTCGTCGTTGACCATCTGGCGCAACTCGGCAATCTGCTCGGCAGTGGCGTGCTGCACCGCCAACTCAGTGATCGCACGCTCCACCAGACGCCGGGCCATGAACACCTGGCGAGCCTCTTCGACACTCGGGCTGGCCACGACAGCGCCACGATTCGGACGCAGCAGCACGACGCCTTCATGGGCCAGGCGCGACAGCGCGCGGCGAATGATGGTGCGACTGACCCCGAAAATTTCCCCCAGCGCTTCTTCGCTCAACTTGGTACCGGGCGCCAGACGCTGTTCGAGGATGGCCTCGAAGATATGCGCGTAGACAATATCGTCCTGGGTACCGCTGCGGCCGGCTTTGCCTGCTCGCGGTTGTTTCTTGAGGGGTTGCAACTGTTCGTTCATGGGCACTCGAGTCGGAAGAACTGCGGCGAATTGACCGTGACTGTAATACGGCACAGTGGGTCGCTGGCAAGTATCGCGTAAAAAACACCGCGATTGTACACAATGGACAGTGGCAACACGACTGTACGGCTGTTTGTCACTTCCGCTGTATTGCAACGACTGGTTACTTTTGAGTTTAGGCTTGAACACAGAATCCGCCGCTTGAACACAATCCCCCTGTGGGAGCGGGCTTGCTCGCGAAAGCGGTGTGTCAGTCGACATTTGCTTCTACAGACTCACCGCTTTCGCGAGCAAGCCCGCTCCCACAATGGTTCTATGTTGTGGCGGACATCTTCATCTGTATAAGGAACACCGCCGTCATGAACGACGCCACGCACACGCAGATCCGCCCTTTTGCCGATACGTCGCCTTCTGCGATCGTCGCCGGCTTCATCGCGATGATGACCGGTTACACCAGCTCGCTGGTGCTGATGTTCCAGGCCGGGCAAGCGGCGGGTCTGACCAGCGCGCAGATTTCCTCGTGGATCTGGGCGATCTCGATTGGCATGGCGGTGTGTTCGATTGGCCTGTCTCTGCGTTACCGCACGCCGATCACCATCGCCTGGTCGACACCCGGCGCGGCGTTGCTGATCACCAGTCTGGGCGGCGTGACCTACGGCGAAGCCATCGGCGCCTACATTACCTGCGCGATTCTGGTGACCATTTGTGGTTTGACCGGCAGCTTCGAACGGCTGGTGAAAAAGATTCCGGCGTCATTGGCCGCTGCCCTGCTGGCGGGGATTCTGTTCAAGATCGGCAGCGAAATCTTCGTCGCCGCACAGCATCGCACTGCGCTGGTGTTGGGCATGTTCTTCACTTATCTGGTGGTCAAACGTCTGTCGCCGCGTTATGCCGTACTGGCCGCGCTGTTGATCGGGACGGCGCTGTCAGGGCTCATGGGCCTGCTGGACTTCAGCGGTTTTCATCTGGAAGTGGCGACGCCGGTCTGGACCACGCCGCACTTCTCCCTCGCCGCGACCATCAGCATCGGCATTCCGCTGTTTGTCGTGGCAATGACCTCACAGAACATGCCCGGCATCGCCGTGCTGCGCGCCGACGGTTACACCGTGCCGGCATCGCCGCTGATTACCACCACTGGCATCGCTTCGTTACTGCTGGCGCCGTTCGGTTCCCACGGGATCAACCTGGCGGCCATCAGCGCGGCGATTTGCACCGGGCCGCATGCCCATGAGGATCGCAACAAGCGCTACACGGCGGCCGTTTGGTGCGGGATCTTCTACGGGATTGCCGGGGTGTTCGGCGCGACACTGGCGGCGCTGTTTGCCGCATTACCGAAAGAATTGGTGCTGTCGATTGCGGCACTGGCGTTGTTCGGCTCGATCATCAATGGCTTGAGCATCGCCATGAATGAAGTGAAGGAACGTGAAGCGGCGCTGATTACCTTTATGGTCACGGCGTCGGGGCTGACGCTGTTTTCCATCGGTTCGGCATTCTGGGGAATTGTGGCGGGGGTTCTAACGATGGTGATTCTGAACTGGCGCAAGGCCCTGTAGGAGCGGGGGGACGCCCAGTCCTTGCCCGCGATGGCGATCTCAGGTGCGCTATCGCGGGCAAGCCTTGCTCCTACAACAGGCATAAAAAAACGGCGACCCTTGGGCCGCCGTTTTTTACAACATCAAGCTACCGGATTGATCGGCTTTTCCGGGTACCAGACGTCGATCAGCGGGCTGACAGTCGCTTCGGTCAATTCGCTGCGGCCTTTGAGCCAGGCTTCAACAGCGGCACGCTGCTCTTCGGACACCGAGCCACGCTTCTGCAGGCAAACCAGACCGAAGTCGTCGCCGCCAACATAGCCCAGACCGTTGGCTTCCATGGCTTCTTTCAGGAACGCGTCGAGGAAAGCATCAATGGCTTCATCAGCCAAATCTTCTTTGAAATCCAGGTTCAGTTCGAAACCCAGCTCTTGAAATTCATCGACGCACAGTTTTTTGCGCAGACGCTGGGAACGGTTAGTCGCCATTGGAACAATCCTCATAAGTAATAACGGGCGGCACTTTAGCAGTTTAAGGCGCCGAATGCCCGTCTCTCTGGGTTGCAAGCCCTACCGTCGGTAAAAAATAGCGGATTAGAAGGCCAGGGCACGGCACAAGCCACTACACCTTGGGGCATAATGCCGACACTTTCATGACCACTGAGGGAATTTATCTGTATGCCCTCGTCTTTTTCCCCCTCGGCTGTAGGGTTTTATTTCACATGATCAAATCTTTGCGTCCATTGTTGCTGGCCGGTTTTCTGCTCCCACTGGCCTTCTCCGTTTCCGCCGCCTCGATCAACACCGCGCTGTCGCCCAACGTTGAAAAAGCCCTCAAGGCCAGCAAGATGCAGGACAACGCCCTGTCGCTGGTGATGATCCCGCTCAACGGCCCTGGCACCCCGACGATTTTCAATGCTGACGTTTCTGTCAATCCGGCCTCGACCATGAAACTGGTCACCACGTACGCGGCGCTGGAAATGCTCGGCCCGAACCACCAGTGGAAAACCGAGTTCTACACCGATGGCACGCTCAGCGGCGGCATCCTCAACGGTAACCTCTACCTCAAGGGTGGCGGCGATCCGAAGCTGAACATGGAAAAACTCTGGTTGCTGATGCGTGACCTGCGCGCCAACGGTGTGACGCAAATCACCGGCGATCTGGTGCTGGACCGCAATTTCTTCGTACAGCCGCAATTGCCGCAGTTCAACGACGACGGCAATGACGATAACAAGCCGTTCCTGGTCAAACCTGACGCGCTGATGGTCAACCTCAAGGCCCTGCGCTTTGTGGCGCGCAACGACAACGGCCGGGTGCTGGTGTCGGTGGAACCGCCGATTGCCACCATTCGCATCGAAAACCAGGTCAAAGCCGTCAACTCCAAGCAATGCACCGGTGGCGTGCGTTACAACCCGGTGACCCAGGCCGATGGCAGCGTGACCGTGACGGTCGGCGGCCAGTTGGGCGAAGGCTGCAGTTCCCAGACTTACCTGTCGCTGCTCGACCACGCGACCTACACCGCAGGCGCCGTGCGAGCGATCTGGAAGGAACTGGGCGGCAGCATTCAGGGCGTGGACCGTTTGGCGCCAACCCCTAAAGACGCCAAGGTCCTGGCTCGGGCCTTCTCGCCGGACCTGGCGGAAATCATCCGCGACATCAACAAATACAGTAACAACACCATGGCCCAGCAGTTGTTCCTGAGCCTGGGTGCGCAGTTCCGCACCGAGGCCGACGGTGACGATGCCAAGGCTGCACAGCGCGTGGTGCGTCAGTGGCTGGCGAAGAAAGGCATCACCGCGCCGCACCTGGTGATGGAAAACGGTTCCGGCCTGTCCCGTGCGGAACGGGTGAGTGCGCGTGAAATGGCCGGCATGCTGCAAGCGGCCTGGAAAAGCCCGTATTCGGCCGAGTTCATCAGTTCGATGCCGATTGCCGGTACCGACGGCACCATGCGCAAACGCCTGAAAACCACGGCGATGCGCGGTGAAGCGCACATCAAGACCGGCACCCTGAATACGGTGCGGGCGATTGCCGGCTTCAGCCGCGACATCAACGGCAATACCTGGGCGGTAGTGGCGATCCTCAACGACAAGGCACCGTTTGGCGCGTCGTCGGTGCTGGATCAGGTGCTGCTGGACCTGTATCGCCAGCCGAAACTGCCGGAAACGGCTTCGGTGCTCTAACCCGATCTACAAACCACAGATCCAATTGTGGGAGCGGGCTTGCTCGCGAAGACGGTGTGACAGTCGACATCAATGTTGACTGACACACCGTCTTCGCGAGCAAGCCCGCTCCCACAGGGGTAAGCCCGCAGCTCTAGTTCATCTCTCCTTCTACCCGATCCCGTCCGGCCTGTTTCGCCGCATACACCCCCGAATCCGCCCGCAGCAGCAGCGCATCCGCGCCCTCCCCGACTCGCCAACTGGCAATCCCGAAACTGGCGGTCACTGTCCCGACGCCTTCGATCGGCGAACTGCGCAACCCTTGCCATAGCTGCAAGGCCAGGACATGGGCATGCTCGCCGCTGATGTCCGGGCAAAGCACCATGAACTCCTCGCCACCCAGGCGACAGAACACGTCGGTGCGCCGCAGCCGAAGGCCAATGCGTTCGCACACAATCTGCAACACCCGATCGCCGACCGCGTGGCCATGCTGGTCATTGATGCGTTTGAAATGGTCGATATCGAGCATGATCACCGACAGTTCGCCGCCACCGCGTTCGACCCGCGCCATTTCTGTGGTCAGGCGTTCCTGGAAATAGCGGCGATTGTGGATCCCGGTCAGGGAGTCGGTGATCGATAGCGCCCGCAGTTCTTCTTCCACCCGTTTCAAGTCGGAGATGTCCGAGACATAGCCGTGCCAGAGCACGCCACCACCGGGCAATTCCTCCGGCGTCGCCTCGCCACGAACCCAACGCAGGCCGCGCAGGGGCAGCTGCACGCGGTATTCTTCGCGCCAAGGGCTGAGGGTTTCCGCCGACGCCCGGATCGAAGCGCGGACCCGGGTGGTGTCCTGCGGATGAATCCGCGTGAAAATCGCTTCGGCGTTGAACAACAGGACATCCGGTTCAAGTTCGTAGATCTCGCGAATACCGTCGCTGGCGTAGATCACACTGAAGCGCCCATCGAACTCCATCTTGAATTGGTAGATCCCGCCGGGCACATGGGCGCTGAGTTTCTTCAACAACAGGTCCCGTGCCGCCAGGGCCTCGTGGACCCGCTTGCGTTCAGTGATGTCGATACAGATCGCCAGGTGCCCGACCCACAAACCTTGCTCGTCGAGGACCGGGGTCGCCAGCATGTTCACCGTCAAATGGCTGCCGTCGCTGCGCAGCAGCGTCCATTCCCGCGCTTCGTGACCGCCCCCCTCATCACCCTCGACCAACATCGCCTGGCAGGTCGGAATCGGTTTGCCATAGCGCGCGCTCAACTCCGCCGAACGTGCCAGGAGTTCTCGGGGCAGGTGCAGGTTTTCCAGGGTCATGTGGCCCACCACCTCGCTGCTGGTGTAACCGAGCATTTGCTCTGCCCCGGCATTAAAGGTGCGGATAACCCCGCGCAGGTCAGTGGCGATGATCGCCACCTGGGTCGCGGCATTCAGTACGCCACGCAACTGGCCGTGGGTGCCGCGCAACTCCTGCTCGCGGGCGCGCAGTTCCTGGGTCCGTTGCTCGACCATTTTCAGCGCCCGTTGACGCTGACTGACCAGCACATAGAGCAAGGCACTGAGCAACAGACTGAGCAACCCGCCCAGCACCACCAGGGTGTTCACCGATGAATGATTGGCTGTCAGGAAGGCATCGCTGGGCTGAATGTCGACTTGATAGTCATGGTCGGCAAGCCGTAACAGCCGGGTCGCGGCCAACTCACTGGGGGCTGGGGGGTTAGGGGACTCATAAAGCACTTCGTGCTGATCGTCTGTGGATAAGTCGAGGATGCGCACCGAAAGATAGTCACGGCCAGCCTCTGGCAACCCGTCCGCCAGCAACTGATGCATGCTGATCACCGCCATGACATAACCGAACGGTTTCACCCCAGCCGTAGCCGGACCATTGCGCAGCAACACCGGTGCGACCAGCAGCACGCCGCGCGCATAGGCCGGTTCGATATTGACCAGATGCATCGGCTGCGATACCGCCATACCGCCATGCTGATCGGCCCGTTCAAGGGTGGCGCGGCGCAAGGGTTGAGCCCACAAGTCATAGCCCAGCGGCGAGCCGAGTTTGCTTTGGGTCTGGCTATACAGCACCGCCACATACTCATCCCGTTCAGCCGCCAGTTGCAGTTGGCCGTCGGCATTGAGTTCGCGCAGGGTGAAGTCGGGTAAACCCTCTGCACGCACCTGGCGTTCAAATTCCGCCCGTTCGGCACCGGTTACCCGCTTGGCGAAGGAATAGGCCTGAGTCCGGTGCAGCAGCGGTTGGGTGTAACCGTCGAACTCCGCGCGGGAGACCGAATCGGAATTGGTAAAGAACCGGCGCAGGCCATCGAGGCGCTGCTCCTGATCTTCGAAGCGTTCTTCGATACGGCTGTAACGCTCACTGGCCAGCAGTTGGAAGCGTTGCCGTAATTGTTGGTGAAACAGATTCAGCGTCGACCATGCCAGCAATCCCGTGAGAATCCCGCCGACGATCAATACCAGCAGCGCGACCAGCCAGGCCGAGACATCTTCGCTGATAAAACCCAGGATCTTGGGGCGCACGGCGTGCAACGACATAGACGCAACTCAAAACGCCAGGTGCGGGAAAGCCCATTGGCCATTCGTTGAGTTATAGCTATTAGCCATCAATTTGACCAGCACAGAAAGAAGCCAAGAGCCTTTAAAAATCAAGGCTCTGTGGATCCAATCCCTTCAAGTGTCAACGAGCCGTGATTTTCCAGGCACGGTGGATTTTGCCATTACGGGCGAAATCCGGATCGATGGTCTGGGCGGTGATTTCCTCGACCGCATAACGCTCGGTGAGGTTTTCCTCGAGCTGGAACTTGCGGAAGTTGTTGGAGAAGTACAACACGCCGCCCGGGGCCAGACGCGCCATGGCCAGGTCGATCAATTGCACCTGGTCACGCTGCACGTCGAAGATCCCTTCCATGCGCTTGGAGTTGGAGAACGTCGGCGGATCGATGAAGATCAGGTCGTATTCGTCACGGCAGGCATCGAGCCAGGCCATCACGTCGCCCTGCTCCAATCGGTTCTTCTCGGAGAAACCGTTCAGCGACAGATTGCGACGCGCCCAGTCCAGATAGGTTTTCGACAGGTCGACGCTGGTGGTGCTGCGCGCGCCGCCCTTGGCTGCGTGAACACTGGCGGTTGCGGTGTAGCTATACAGGTTGAGGAAGCGCTTGCCGGCGGCCTCTTTCTGAATCCGCATGCGCATTGGCCGGTGATCGAGGAACAGCCCGGTGT
Source organism: Pseudomonas sp. PDM25 (assembly GCF_019219045.1). Lineage (NCBI taxonomy): Bacteria > Pseudomonadati > Pseudomonadota > Gammaproteobacteria > Pseudomonadales > Pseudomonadaceae > Pseudomonas > Pseudomonas sp. PDM25. The sequence continues at coordinate 189,804 of NZ_JAHUWL010000007.1, read as the reverse complement.
CGAGGTAATCCGTGAGGTTGACCAGCAGCTTCACGCCGCCTTCGTTGACCTCGACGAACTTGCCCTGCGCCGCTTGGCGTTCGTACTGCTTGGTGCCGCTCTGACGCTCGCGACGCTTGACCACCACGCGGCTCTTGTCGATGTTCAGGGCCTGCGGAATGGCAGCCAGGGCATCGAACATGCGCGCCGAGGCTTTTTCCGGATCGATGGATTTCGGCGCGGCGTATTCCTGGACGTGGACCCAATCCTGATACAGGTCGATGGCCATCGAGTATTCCGGCATGTCGGCATCGTAGACGCGGTAGCAGTCGATGCCTTCACGCTTGACCCATTTGCCCAGGGCCTTGAGGTTCTTTTGCAGACGGTTGGCAAACATCTGCCCACCTTCGCTCAAGCGCGGCTGCTCGATCACCACTGGCGCCGGTTTGATCGGGTTGCCGTTCTTGTTGTACTTCTCGTACTTGCCCGGTGCCACGTCGTTGTCTGCGACTTCGACTTCGGCTTGCTCGCGCTCGACCTGACGCTGTTCCGGAGTGCGACGTTCGCCAGTGACGAACTGGTCTGGCGTGACTTTGATCAGCAGCAACTTGCACGGCAACGCGCCGTTCCAGAACGAATACTGTTTGTGGCTGCGGATGCCCATGCGCTTGCCCAGGTCCGGGGCGCCGGTGAATACCGCAGCTTCCCAGTTCAAGCAGGCCTGACGCAGACGTTCGCCGAGGTTCTGGTAGAGATAGAGCAAGCTCGCTTCATCACCCAGACGCTCACCGTACGGTGGGTTGCAGATCACCAGGCCTTTCTGGTTCTGGTCCGGACGTGGCTCAAACGTCCCGACTTCGCCCTGGTAGATCTTGATCCACTCGCTCAGGCCGGCACGTTCAACGTTGTTGCGGCCCGGTTGAATCAGGCGCGGATCGGCTTCGTAACCGCGAATCCACAGGGGTGGCTTGGCCAGACCGGCCGCGCAACGCTCAGTGGCTTCTTCGTGAAGCTTTTTCCACAGGGCCGGGACGTGACCGAGCCAGGCGGTGAAGCCCCACTGTTCGCGACGCAGGTTCGGCGCCATGTCGGCGGCGATCATCGCGGCTTCGACGAGGAACGTACCGACACCGCACATCGGGTCAGCCAGCGCGCCGCCATCGGCCGCGATGCGTGGCCAGCCGGAACGGATCAGGATCGCGGCCGCGAGGTTTTCCTTCAGCGGCGCCGCGCCCTGCTGCAAGCGATAGCCGCGCTGGTGCAGGCTGTGGCCGGAAAGGTCGAGGGACAGGATCGCTTCGCCACGGTCCAGGCGCAGGTGAATGCGCAGGTCCGGGTTGAGCTTGTCGATGGACGGACGATCGCCCTGTGGCGTGCGCAGTTTGTCGACGATGGCGTCCTTGACCTTCAAGGCGCCGAAGTGGGTGTTGTCGATGCCCGAGCCGTGACCGCTGAACTCAACGGCCAGGGTGCCATCGTTGAGCATGTGGTCTTGCCACTCGATATCCAGCACGCCGTGGTACAGGTCTTCGGCGTCCTTCATCGGGAAACGCTTGAGCACCAGCAGCACCCGGTTCGCCAGACGCGACCACAGGCACAGGCGATAAGCGGTTTCCATGGTGACCATGCCGCGCACGGCAGAGGTGTGCTCACGCGCTTCTTCAAGGCCAAGCCCGACGGCTTCCTCGATAAGCAGGCCTTCAAGGCCTTTAGGGCAAGTGAGGAAGATTTCGAATTGATCGGACATTGGAATTTCAGAGCCTTTAGCTAAGTGAACCGGCAACGCATTGCCGGCCCGGTTTTCAATCAGGCGCTTTTCTAAAAGAGCGCCCGCGTGGCACGAAGGTGTGCCGTCCCACCCCTGCAAGCTCGGGTTAAAAGAGCTTAGATGCAAAGACAGATAAAAAAGTTGATGCAACAAAATGTCATAAGTCGACCCTTCGTCGAATAATGCCCCACCACAACGCGAGCCATTCTCAGCAAAGGATTAACCCCATCATGCAGCGAGGGGCTGATCATACCGGGGTTTGGCCAATAAACACGGGCAAACATCGCGTTACTTATGGCCATACCATCTTTATCGTTACGTCCTTATGACAAAACGATCATTCCCTCGATGTGACGCATTGGTTAGAACTCAACACAGGTTGACGCCGCAATGACGTCAACACCTTGGCTCGCGACGCCGGCAGCGAGCCCCAACGGCAGGAGTTTTTCTGCCAGACCTCAATTGAGGTCGACGCGATAAATACAGTCAACAAGTGAGGGCAACACCCTATGAGAAGACTTAAGCGTGATCCGTTGGAAAGAGCATTTTTGCGCGGATATCAATATGGCGTTGGTGGCAAATCCCGTGAGCTTTGCCCATTTACTCTACCGTCGGTACGCCAAGCCTGGATTAACGGCTGGCGAGAAGGACGCGGCGACAACTGGGACGGTATGACCGGCACTGCGGGAATCCATAGACTCAACGAACTTCACGCCGTCGGCTAATACAGGGCACACACTCCGACACGACAATCTGAATACGTAACGACTTACCACGCACGCCCCATCCGGGCGGCGGGCTTCGGCCCAGGGGCTCCTTCGAGGAGCCCTTTTTTATGCCTGCCAAAACCCAATCTCGACCTGCACACCAATCAACTGTGGGAGCGGGCTTGCTCGCGAATGCGGTGTGTCAGTCGACATCAAAGCTGAATGACACACCGCTTTCGCGAGCAAGCCCGCTCCCACAGGGTTTAGCGCAGGGCTGCTATCGCGTCGACGGATTCACGAATCAGCGCCGGGCCTTTGTAGATGAAGCCGGAATAGAGCTGCACCAGGCTGGCACCCGCAGCGATTTTCTCAGCCGCGTGCTTGCCTTCGGTGATGCCGCCCACGGCGATGATCGGCAAGCGACCGGCCAACTCGGCCGCCAGCACCTTCACGGTGTGGGTGCTCTTGTCGCGAACCGGTGCGCCGGACAGACCGCCGGCCTCGTCACCATGCTCCATGCCTTCTACACCAACGCGGCTCAGAGTGGTGTTGGTGGCGATCACCGCGTCCATCCCGGTTTCGATCAGCGCTTGCGCGACCTGAGCGGTTTCTTCGTCGGTCATGTCCGGCGCAATCTTGATCGCCAGCGGTACGTGTTTGCCGTGGCGCAGCGCCAGTTCTGCGCGGCGCGTCGCCAGGTCGGCCAACAACTGCTTCAGCGAGTCGCCGAATTGCAGGCTGCGCAGGCCTGGGGTGTTCGGCGAGCTGACGTTGACTGTCACGTAGCTGGCGTGGGCGTAGACCTTGTCCAGGCAGATCAGGTAGTCGTCGACCGCCCGCTCAACCGGGGTATCGAAGTTTTTGCCGATATTGATGCCCAGCACGCCTTTGAACCTGGCCGCCGCCACTCGAGCCAGCAGGTGATCGACGCCGAGGTTGTTGAACCCCATGCGGTTGATGATCGCCTCGGCATCCGGCAGACGGAAAATGCGTGGCTTCGGGTTGCCCGGCTGCGGGCGCGGGGTGATGGTGCCGATTTCGACAAACCCAAAACCCAGTTGCGCAAAACCGTCGATGGCCGCGCCGTTCTTGTCCAGACCAGCCGCCAGCCCCACCGGGTTCGGGAAGTCCAGGCCCATGACGGTCACCGGCAATTTCGCTGGCGCCTTGCACAGCAAGCCGTTGAGGCCCAAACGCCCGCCCGCGCCGATCAGGTCCAGGGACAGATCGTGGGAGGTTTCCGGGGAAAGTTTGAACAACAGCTGACGGGCCAGGGTGTACATGGGCGGGTTTGACTCTGGGCTACGAAAAGTGGCGGCGATTATAGCCGGGCATCGGGGTTGCAGGCGAGGCGCGCGACAAAATCAGCGAGCGATGGCATATGCCTTGCACCGTCACTGACATCAGCACTCATGCCAACGGCGGGATGAGTCGAAAGACAAAGGCGTCGTCACTTGGCCTTGCCCTGGCAAGCAGCCCGGTCCGGCGCTTTTTTATGGAAGGTGTTTACTGATGATTGAAGTTCCAGCCAACCCTCTGGCCTGGGTCAACGGCAGCGATGCCCCGGAAAAGACCGAAATCAACCTCGGCTTCATGGCCCTGAGCGACTGCGCCTCGGTAGTGGTCGCGGCCACGCAGGGCTTCGCCCAACCTTATGGCCTGACCCTGAACCTCAAGCGCCAGTCGTCCTGGGCCAACCTGCGGGACAAACTGGTCAGTGGCGAACTCGACGCCGCCCACAGCCTGTACGGTTTGATCTACGCCGTGCATTTGGGCATCGGCGGTGTCGCGTCGACCGACATGGCAGTGCTTATGGGCCTGAATCAGAATGGCCAGAGCATCAACCTCTCCCATGGCTTGCAAGCGCTGGACGTGACCAGTCCTGAAGCACTGGAGCGGCACGTGCACCAAAGTCGCCCAAAACTCACCTTCGCCCAGACATTTCCTACGGGCACCCACGCCATGTGGCTGTATTACTGGCTCGCGAGTCAGGGAATCCACCCGTTGCAGGACGTCGACAGCGTGGTGGTCCCGCCGCCGCAAATGGTCGCGCACCTGCAAGCCGGGCGCATCGACGGCTTCTGCGTCGGCGAGCCATGGTCCGCCAGCGCGGTGCAGCAGAACCTGGGGTTCACGATGGCCACCACCCAGACCATCTGGCCCGATCACCCGGAAAAAGTCCTCGGCTGCACCCGCGCCTTTGTCGAGCAATACCCCAACACCGCACGGGCGCTGGTGATGGCGATTCTGGAGGCCAGCCGCTTCATTGAAGAAAGCACCGAGAATCGCCGCAGCACCGCGAAGCTGTTGAGTGCCCCGCAATACCTCGACGCACCGCTCGGCTGCATCGAACCGCGATTGCTCGGTGACTACGCCGATGGCCTGGGTCATCGCTGGCAAGACCCGCACGCGCTGCGCTTCCATGGTGATGGCGAGGTCAATCTGCCGTATCTGTCCGATGGCATGTGGTTCATGACCCAGTTCCGCCGCTGGGGTTTGTTGCGCGACGACCCGGACTACCTGGGCGTGGCCCGTCAGGTCCAGCAACTAGACTTGTATCGAGAGGCCGCCACCGCTGTAGGTGTGGCCGCGAGTGATCAGCCAATGCGCAGCAGCCAGTTGATCGACGGCAAGGTCTGGGATGGCCTGGACCCCACCGGCTATGCCCGCAGTTTCAAGCTGCACGCCATGAGCGACAGCTCGCCCCTTCTCGCCAGCCGCTGACAGGAGACTACGAATATGTTGCGTATCCTGCTGATCAACGACACCGCGAAGAAAGTCGGGCGCCTGAAGGCGGCCCTGACCGAAGCCGGGTTCGAGGTGATCGACGAGTCGGGCCTGACCATCGACTTGCCAGCGCGCGTCGAAACGGTGCGTCCGGACGTGATTTTGATCGATACCGAGTCACCGAGCCGCGATGTGATGGAGCAAGTGGTGCTGGTGAGTCGCGACCAACCACGGCCGATCGTGATGTTTACCGATGAACATGACCCCAATGTGATGCGTCAGGCGATCAAGTCCGGCGTCAGCGCCTACATCGTCGAAGGCATCCACGCACAGCGCTTGCAGCCGATTCTCGACGTGGCCATGGCGCGTTTTGAAAGCGACCAGGCCCTGCGCGCCCAACTCAACGCCCGTGACCAGCAACTGGCCGAGCGCAAGCGCATCGAGCTGGCCAAAGGGCTGCTGATGAAAATGAAGGACTGCAATGAGGAAGAGGCCTACACCCTGATGCGCCGCCAGGCCATGAGCCGGCAGCAGAAGCTGATACAGGTGGCGGAGCAGATCATTGCCATGAGTGAGCTGCTCGGCTGAAGCCCTGCGGTGAATGCCCTATCGCCTTCGCGAGCAAGCCCGCTCCCACAAGGGAATTGCGTCGTACACAAATCAACTGTGGGAGCGGGCTTGCTCGCGAATGGCCGCGACTCGGTCTCCCTTGTTGGCACAGATCTCGCAGAGTAATCACTACAGGTAACCAACGGCGGTTGCCCCACCTACGACAAAGACGTCGCTCACCTCATTTGCCCTTTGGCGAATCCGGTGGCGGCGTTTTTTTGTTTTGGCCCCACAGACCGGGGCCGGTGGTGCGGCCGATGCGGCGCCCCACCTGCAAGCTCATGACTCCTTCTCGAGACTCCTAACAGCTGAGGTGCGCGATGAATTCAAGCTTCTGGAAATCTGGCCATACCCCGACATTGTTCGCGGCCTTCCTCTATTTCGACCTGAGTTTCATGGTCTGGTACCTGCTCGGCCCACTGGCGGTGCAGATCGCCGCCGACCTGCACCTGACCACCCAACAGCGCGGGCTGGTGGTGGCCACGCCGATTCTGGCCGGGGCGGTATTGCGCTTTGTAATGGGCTTGCTGGCTGATCGCCTGTCGCCGAAAACCGCCGGGCTGATTGGCCAGGTGATCGTCATCTGCGCCCTGTTCGGTGCCTGGAAACTCGGCATTCACAGTTACGAACAAGCGTTGGTGCTGGGCCTGTTCCTCGGCATGGCCGGCGCATCCTTCGCCGTCGCCCTGCCGCTGGCCTCGCAATGGTATCCACCCCAGCACCAAGGCAAAGCTATGGGCATCGCCGGTGCCGGTAACTCGGGCACCGTGCTCGCTGCACTGATCGCCCCGGTGCTGGCCGCGGCATTTGGCTGGAGCAACGTGTTCGGCTTCGCCCTGATTCCGCTGATCCTGACCATCATCGTCTTCGCCTGGCTGGCCAAAAACTCGCCTGAGCGGCCAAAAGCCAAGTCCGTGTCCGACTACTTCAAGGCCTTGGGCGATCGCGACAGCTGGTGGTTCATGTTTTTCTACAGCGTGACCTTCGGTGGCTTCATCGGCCTGGCCAGCGCCCTGCCCGGCTATTTCAACGACCAATATGGCCTGAGCCCGGTGACCGCCGGCTACTACACCGCCGCCTGCGTGTTCGGCGGCAGTTTGATGCGTCCGTTGGGCGGCGCTCTAGCCGACCGCTTCGGTGGCATTCGTACCCTGCTGGGGATGTACTCGGTGGCGGCGGTCTGCATCGCAGCGGTGGGTTTCAATCTGCCGAGTTCCTACGCGGCACTGGCACTTTTCGTCTGCACCATGCTCGGTTTGGGTGCAGGTAATGGCGCCGTTTTCCAATTGGTGCCGCAGCGTTTTCGTCGAGAGATCGGTGTGATGACCGGTTTGATCGGCATGGCCGGCGGTATTGGTGGATTTGCACTGGCAGCGGGCATGGGCGCGATCAAGCAAAGCACCGGCAGCTATCAACTGGCCTTGTGGTTGTTCGCCAGCCTTGGCGTTCTGGCCTGGTTCGGTCTGCACGGCGTGAAACGTCGCTGGAGAACCACTTGGGGTTCGGCAGCCGTGACCGCTGCACGGGTCTGAAGCCTCAATGAGCCTGCAACTGAGTTTTGCCGAAGCGAGCGCCATTGGCCCTCGCGAGGAGAATCAGGACGCCCTGCGCCTGGTGACTCCAGCCCCGGCGCTGGCGGCGAGCAAGGGTTACCTATTCGCCATCGCCGATGGCGTCAGCCAATGCGCCGATGGTGGTCTCGCCGCCCGCTCGACGTTGCAGGCTCTTGCGCTGGATTACTACGCCACGCCAGAAACCTGGGGCGTCGCGCAGGCATTGGATCGCCTGCTACTGGCACAAAATCGCTGGTTGCAGGCCAATGGCGGTGGGCAACCGTTGCTCACCACCGTCAGTGCTTTGGTCATGCGCGGTAGGCGGTTTACCTTGGCCCATGTAGGCGATTGCCGGGTTTATCGCTGGCATGCCGACACCTTGCAACGGGTCAGCGAGGATCACGTCTGGGACCAGCCGGGCATGCAGCATGTGCTCAAACGGGCACTTGGGCTCGATCAGCATCTGGTGCTGGATTTTCTCGATGGCGAACTGCGGTTGAACGAAAGTTTCGTACTGCTCAGCGACGGCATTTGGGCCGTGCTGGGCGACACCGCGATTGCGGCAATTCTGCGCGATCAACCGGATTTGAACAGCGCTGCGCAGACCTTGGTCAGTGCGGCGCATCTGGCCGGCAGCCAGGACAACGCCAGCGCCTTGTTGGTGCGGGTCGATGCCCTCGGTGAAACGAGCATCGGCGATGCGTTGATTCATTTGCAGCAATGGCCGCTGCCGCCAGCGCTGAAACCGGGTCAGACCTTCGAGGGTTGGCAGGTTGAAGGAATACTCGGCCAGAGCCAGCAGTCGCTGCTCTATCGGGTGCGCGATGGGCAACAACAGCCTTGGCTGCTGAAAACCTTGCCGGGCGCGTTGCGTGACGATCACCTCGCAGGGCAGGCGTTGCTGTCGGAAGAATGGTTTCTCAAGCGCGTGGCCGGGCGGCATTTCCCTGAAGTCCATGCCGCCAGTCAGCGTCAGCATTTGTACTACGTGATGCGGGAATATTCCGGATCTACCTTGGCGGAGCTGCACGCCGATGTCGGACCGCTGCCTCTGCCGCAATGGCAAGATCTGGCTGAACGCCTGCTGCGCGCCGTTGGCATGCTGCATCGACGGCAGATTCTCCATCGCGATATCAAACCGGAGAACCTGCTACTGGGGGACGACGGCGAATTGCGCCTGCTGGACTTCGGCCTCGCCTACTGCCCTGGCCTGTCCGAAGATCAGCCTTCTGCCTTGCCTGGAACACCCAGCTATATCGCACCCGAAGCCTTTCGCGGGGAAGCGCCGACTCCGCAACAGGACTTATATGCCGTCGGCGTGACCTTGTATTTCCTGCTCACCGGGCATTATCCCTACGGCGAAATCGAAGCCTTCCAGCGCCCACGGTTCGGGGTTCCGGTCAGCGCCAGTCGCTATCGACCCGACCTGCCGGAATGGATTGCGCAAAGTCTGGAGCACGCCGTGGCGGCGGATCCGGATCAACGCTTTGAAACGGCGGAAGAATGGTTGCTGCTGCTGGAACAGGGCGAGCGGCGCAGTTTGAGCGTGCGACCCAGACCGTTGCTGGAGCGCGAACCGTTGAAGGTCTGGCGGACCTTGGCGCTGGTGTCCTTGCTGGTGAATCTGGTGCTGCTGGTTTTGTTGTTTCATGGTTGAGTTTTTCACTGCCCCCCTAAAGATCAAAAGATCGCAGCCTGCGCCAGCTCCTACGGGTGCCCACGATCTCCTGCAGGAGCTGCCGTAGGCTGCGATCTTTTGACTTTTCTGCTTCAAAACCGGGCATAGCGCATTGAACCGGTGCACGGAAATACCCTCCTCCTATGACAAGAGCCCATAAATTCGGCATTTGTGCGAGTTGGCACAACCACTGCATTACCTTTCTCACCATACATAAAGCCCAGCCTTCAACGATGAAGGATGCGCTGCCCGAGAGAACGGGACCAGGACAAAGGCGTCCTCGCTAGGCAACTAGCGGGACGCCTTTTTTTGTTTGCGCAAATTTTGTCGAGCAAGACCTGAAAGCCCTGATGAGGCGGGTCCGAGCTCCCCGGAGAACCTGATGAAAAAATTAAAACTGGTGATGATCGGCAACGGCATGGCCGGGGTTCGCACCCTGGAAGAGCTGCTCAAGCTGAGCAATGAGCTGTACGACATCACGGTCTTCGGCGCCGAACCTCATACCAACTACAACCGCATCCTGCTCTCGCCCGTACTGGCCGGCGAACAGACCTTCGAAGAGATCGTGCTGAACGATCTGGATTGGTACCTGGAAAACAACATCAAGCTGCTGCTCAACCGCAAAGTGGTAGAGATCGACCGGGTCAAACGCCGGGTGATCGCCGAAGACGGCACCGAGGCCGAATACGACCGCCTGCTGATTGCCACCGGCTCGACGCCGTTCATCCTGCCGATCCCTGGCAATACCTTGCAGGGCGTGATCGGCTACCGCGACATTGCCGACACCCAGGCAATGATCGACACCGCCAAGACCCACAAGCACGCCGTGGTCATCGGCGGCGGCCTGCTGGGTCTTGAAGCCGCCAACGGCCTGATGCTGCGCGGCATGCACGTCACCGTGGTGCACATCGGTGAATGGCTGCTGGAACGGCAACTGGACAAAACCAGCGGCCAGTTGCTGCAAACCGCCCTGGAAGCCCGCGGCCTGCACTTTCGTCTTTGCGAGCAAACCCAAGCCCTGCACGATGCCGGCAATGGCCGGGTCGGCTCGGTTGAGTTCAAGAATGGCGACATCATCCCCGCCGACCTGGTAGTGATGGCCGCCGGTATTCGACCCAACACCGAACTTGCGGAAAAATCCGGCATCCCCTGCAACCGCGGGATTTTGGTCAACGACACGATGCAAACCTACGACCCTCGGGTCTACGCCATCGGCGAATGCGCCAGCCACCGCGGCATCGCTTACGGCCTGGTGGCGCCGCTGTTCGAACAGGCCAAGGTCTGCGCCAACCACCTCGCCCAATTGGGCTTTGCCACCTACAAAGGCTCGGTGACGTCGACCAAATTGAAGGTCACCGGCATCGACCTGTTCTCCGCCGGCGACTTTATGGGCGGCGAAGGCACCGAAACCATCACCCTCTCCGACCCTATCGGCGGGGTCTACAAAAAACTGGTGATCAAGGATGACGTGCTGGTCGGGGCCTGTCTGTACGGCGATACGGCAGACGGCGGCTGGTATTTCCGGCAGATCCGTGAGAATCACGCCATCGATGAGATCCGCGATCACCTGATGTTCGGCGAAAACGCTTTAGGCGATGTAGGACATCAAGGCCAGGACAAAGCCATGAGCATGGCCGACACCGCCGAAGTCTGCGGCTGCAACGGCGTGTGCAAAGGCACCATCGTCAAGGCGATTCAGGAGCACGGGCTGTTCAGCGTCGACGACGTCAAGAAACACACCAAGGCTGCCAGCTCCTGCGGCTCCTGCGCAGGGTTGGTGGAACAGATCCTGATCAACACCGTGGGCGGCGCAGCAGACGTCAAACCGAAAAGCGAAAAAGCCATTTGCGGTTGCAGCGACTTGAATCACGGGCAAATCCGCCAGGCCATCCGCGACCAGCACCTGCTGACCATCGCGGGCACCCTGAGCTACCTGAACTGGCGCACCCCGAACGGTTGCGCCACGTGCCGTCCGGCGCTCAACTACTACCTGATTTCCACTTGGCCGGGCGAAGCCAAGGATGATCCACAATCGCGCCTGATCAACGAACGGGCCCACGCCAACATTCAGAAAGACGGCACTTACTCTGTAGTCCCACGGATGTGGGGCGGTGTGACCAATCCTTCGGAACTGCGGCGCATCGCCGACGTGGCCGACAAATACAACGTGCCGATGGTCAAGGTGACCGGCGGCCAGCGTATCGATTTGCTGGGGATCAAAAAGCAGGACCTGCCAGGCGTCTGGAAGGATCTCGACATGCCATCCGGCCACGCCTACGGCAAATCCATCCGCACCGTGAAGACCTGCGTCGGCAGCGAGTTCTGCCGCTTCGGTACGCAGAACTCCACGCAACTGGGCATCGAGCTTGAGCACGACCTGTTCAACATGTGGTCGCCGCACAAAGTGAAACTGGCCGTCTCCGGCTGCCCACGCAACTGCTCGGAAGCGGGGATCAAGGACGTCGGAATTATCGGCGTGGACTCGGGCTGGGAGATGTACATCGGCGGCAACGGCGGGATCAAAACCGAAGTCGCGGAATTCTTCGTCAAGCTCAAGACCGCCGAAGAAGTGCGTGAATACAACGGCGCTTTCCTGCAGCTCTATCGCGAAGAAGCGTTCTACCTCGAACGCACCGTGCACTACCTGCAACGGGTCGGCATGGAACACATCAAGAAAGCCGTGCTGGAAGACCCGCAGCGACGCAAAGCGCTCAACGATCGCCTGCAATTCTCCTTGTCGTTCGAACAGGACCCGTGGAAGGAACGCCTGGAGCAACCGCTGTTGAAGAAAGAATTCGACGTCATCACGGTGAAGAATCTGGAGGTGCCGGTATGAACTGGCTGGATATCTGCGCACTGGAAGAAATCAATGCCCTGGGCTCGCGGATCATTGCCGGCCCGAAAGGCGATATTGCGATTTTTCGTACCAGCGACGATGAGGTTTTCGCACTCGATGACCGCTGCCCGCACAAGGGCGGGCCACTGTCCCAGGGTCTGATCTATGGCAAACGGGTCGCCTGCCCACTGCATAACTGGCAGATCGATCTGGAAACCGGCGAAGCCCAGGCCCCGGACATCGGTTGTGCTCACCACCATTCAGCACGGGTCGAGAATGGCCGGGTGTTGCTGGCCCTGCGGGAAGCAAACTGATGAACCAGATCACCGCTTCCACCTGCTGCTATTGCGGGGTCGGCTGCGGCGTGCTGATCGAGCATGACGGCAAGCGCATTCTCGGCGTCAGCGGCGATCCGGCCCACCCGGCCAACTTCGGCAAACTGTGCAGCAAAGGCTCTACCTTGCACCTGACCGGTGACCTCGCAGCCAGGGCGTTGTATCCCGAACTGCGCCTGGGCAAAGGCCTGGCCCGCAGCCGCACCGACTGGGACACCGCCCTCGATCACGCCGCCAGCGTTTTTGCCGAGACCATTGCCGAACACGGCCCGGACAGCGTGGCGTTCTACATTTCCGGGCAATTGCTGACCGAGGATTACTACGCCTTCAACAAACTGGCGCGAGCGCTGGTGGGCACCAACAACATCGACAGCAATTCGCGCCTGTGCATGTCGTCGGCCGTGGTCGGTTACAAACGCAGCCTGGGCGCCGACGCACCGCCGTGCAGCTACGAAGACCTGGAATTGAGCGACTGCGTGATGATCGTCGGCAGTAACATGGCCTACGCCCACCCGATACTTTTCCGTCGCCTGGAGGAAGCAAAATCCCGCCGGCCGCAGATGAAAGTCATCGTCATCGACCCGCGTCGTACCGACACCTGCGATCTGGCTGACCTGCACCTGGCGATTCTGCCAGGCACCGATGTCGCCTTGCTCCATGGGATTTTGCACCTGCTGCTGTGGGAAGACTGGGTCGACCGCGACTTCATCAAGGCCCACACCGAAGGCTTGGCCGAACTGAAGAACCTGGTGCGCGATTACACGCCGCAGATGGTTTCGCAACTCTGCGGGATCAGCGTCGAGCAACTGCAGCAATGCGCCGAATGGGTTGGCACTTCACCGAGCTTCCTGTCGCTGTGGTGCATGGGCTTGAACCAGTCCACCGCCGGCAGCGCGAAAAACAGCGCACTGATCAACCTGCACCTGGCCACCGGGCAAATCGGCCGCCCCGGCGCAGGACCTTTCTCGCTGACCGGTCAGCCGAATGCCATGGGTGGCCGCGAAACCGGCAGCCTGTCGAACCTGCTGCCAGGCCATCGCGAGGCTGCCAATGCCGAGCATCGCGCGGAAGTGGCGGCGTATTGGGGCGTGGATCAACTGCCTGCAAACACCGGGCTCACCGCTATCGAATTGTTTGAGCAAGTGCGCAGCGGAAAAATCAAAGCACTGTGGATCGCCTGCACCAACCCCGCGCAATCAATGCCGGATCAAACCGCCGTGCGCGCAGCACTGCAAGCCTGCCCGTTCGTAGTGTTGCAGGAGGCCTTCCGCACCACCGAAACCGCAGCCTTCGCTGACCTGCTGCTGCCTGCCGCCAGTTGGGGCGAAAAGGACGGCACGGTGACCAACTCTGAACGGCGCATTTCCCACGTTCGCCGAGCCATCGTCGCGCCCGGCGAAGCCCGCCCGGACTGGGCGATCACGGTGGATTTCGCACAGCGCCTGGAGAAATATCTGCGTCCCGGGCAAAGCAGCCTGTTTGCCTTTGAAAACCCGGCGCAGGTCTTCGACGAGTACACGCAATTGACCCGCGGGCGTGATCTGGACTTGTCCGGCATCAGTCATGCACTGATCGACCGCCTCGGTCCGCAGCAATGGCCCTTCCCCACTGGCGCCAGCGAAGGCACAGCCCGGCTGTACCTGGACGGAATTTTCCCGACGGCCAGTGGACGTGCACAATTCGTGGCCGACCCGTACCGCGCCGCCAAGGAACAACGCGACGCACGCTTCCCGCTGACCCTGATCACCGGCCGCCTGCGGGACCAATGGCACGGCATGAGCCGCACCGGCACCGCCGCGCAGTTGTTCGGCCACGTCAGCGAAGCCGTGTTGAGTTTGCACCCCGATGAACTGCGTCGGCAGCGGCTGCAATCGGGCGACCTGGTCAACCTGAAAAGTCGCCGTGGCGAAGTGATTGTCGCCGTTGGAGGCGACGACAGCGTACGACCCGGTCAGGCCTTTCTGCCCATGCATTGGGGTGACCGCTTCCTCAAGGGTGGCGTCAATGCGCTCACCCAACCGGCTTTCGACCCTTTGTCGAAACAGCCCGAACTCAAACACAGTGGCGTGCGTCTCGAACCTGTAAATCTCCCATGGCAGCTATTCGCCCTGATCGAAGGCGATGTTCAACAGAATTTTGAGACGCTACGACCGCTCTGTGAGGCGTTTTCCTACGTCAGCCTCAGCCTCGCTGGTCGTGAACGCCCCGCGCTGCTGATACGCGCTGCCAGCGCCGTCGCGCCCGACCCGCAACTGCTGCGCGATATCGATCAATGCCTGGGACTCAACGACGGCCCCGTTTTGGCCTATGACGACCCACGGCGCTCCATCGGTAAACGGGTGCGGATCGAGAACGGCCGGATCACCGCGATTCGCCTGGCCGGTGAAACCCTTGCCCAACACTGGCTGCAAAGCCTGTGGCTGGAAGGTCGCGCTGACGAACAACTGCGGCGCTGGCTGCTGGCACCGCTGAGCGCACCGCCGGGCAACAGCAGTACGCCGGCCATCGGTAGCAAAACCCTGTGCAACTGCAAAAACGTCAGCCAAAGCGCGGTCTGCGCTGGCATTAACCGCGGTCTGGACCTGCAGGGTTTGAAACAAGAATTGGGCTGTGGCACGCAATGCGGCTCCTGCGTCCCGGAAATCAAGCGTTTGCTGGCCGCCACTGCGCAGCCGGTCGCCGTCACCTCGTGAGGAAAACACTATGAGCGCAAAAGTCTGGCTGGTGGGTGCGGGTCCTGGCGATCCGGAATTGTTGACCCTCAAGGCCGTGCGAGCGTTGAGCGAAGCGGATGTGGTGCTGATCGATGACCTGGTCAACGACGCGGTGCTGGAGCATTGCCCGCAGGCGCGGATCATTCCCGTGGGCAAGCGCGGCGGCTGTCGCTCTACACCTCAGGCATTCATTCATCGTCTGATGCTGCGTTATGCACGCCACGGAAAATGCGTGGTGCGCCTCAAGGGCGGTGATCCGTGCATTTTTGGCCGGGGCGGCGAAGAGGCGCAGTGGCTGCGTGAACATGGGGTCGAAGTGGAACTGGTCAACGGCATCACCGCCGGGCTTGCCGGCGCAACGCAATGCGATATTCCGTTGACCCTGCGGGGTGTTGCGCGTGGCGTGACGCTGGTCACCGCCCACACTCAGGATGGCAGCTGCCTGAACTGGCAAGCCCTGGCCCAAGGTGGTACGACGCTGGTGGTGTATATGGGTGTCGCAAAACTGAGCGAGATTCGCGAGCAACTGCTCGCCGGAGGAATGGCGGCGGATACACCGGTGGCAATGATTGAAAATGCTTCCCTGCCACACCAACGGGAATGTCGGAGCGATCTGACTGCGATGGAAGAAGATGCCTACGCCTTTGAGTTGAAAAGCCCGGCCATCCTGGTGATCGGAGCGGTCGCGGCCTGCAAAGAAAGTCAAAAGATCGCAGCCTGCGGCAACTCCTACACAGCTTCTGCGTTCAACCTGTAGGAGCTACCGAAGGTTAGGGCCGCGTTTCGGACGATCTTTTCACCGCAACGCAAATCTCCCGCTAAAACCCAAATCGCAGACAAAGAAAAGCCCGGCCTAAGCCGGGCTTTTCAGAGCTGCGAGCTAATTACTTAGCTGGAGCTTCAACCTGCGCTTCTACGCGACGGTTTACAGCGCGACCAGCTTCAGTTTTGTTGTCAGCAACTGGGCGGGATTCGCCGTAGCCAACAGACTGAACGCGGGACGATTCAACACCGTACTGGTTGGTCAGAACTTGCTTAACGGCGTTTGCACGACGCTCGGACAGTTTCTGGTTGTAAGCGTCAGGACCGACGGAGTCAGTGTGACCTTCAACAGTAGTAGTGGTGGATGGGTACTGTTTCATGAAGTCAGCGAGGTTTTTGATGTCGCCGTAGCTGTTAGGCTTGACTACCGACTTGTCGAAGTCGAACTTCACGTCCAGCTCAACACGAACAACTTCAGCAACTGCTGGGCAGCCATCAGCGTCAACAGTTACGTTGGCTGGGGTGTCCGGGCACTTGTCAACGTTGTCGCAAACGCCATCGTTGTCGCTGTCGGAGCAGACTTCAGCTGGTGCTGGAACTGGAGCAGCAGCAGGCTTGGAGCCGCCACCGAAGTTCACACCGATACCGACGCTTGGAGCCCACTCGGTGTCGCCCTGGTCGATGTTGTATTGAGCTTCAACGCCAGCACGGGCGTAGAAGTTATCGGTGAAGTACAGCTTGGCACCGCCGCCAACGTTGGCGAAGGTGGAACGGTTACGACCGCCACCGCCGTTCTGGCCAATGCTCTGGTCCGAGAAACCGGCAGAAACGTATGGACGGATCATGTCGCCTGGGTTGTTGAAGTGGTACAGAGCGTCCAGAGCGGTATCAGCGCCCTTAACGTTACGACCGTCATCGGAACGCACGTTGTGCACTTCGTCGTAAGCCAGACGCAGTTCAACGTCGTCGGTGATGAAGTAGCCTACGGAAGCGCCAAACAGGTTGCCATTGTTTTTGAAGTCACGATCGCTGTCGTACTGTTCTTTCTTGGCGAAGCCTTCGATTTCAACTGCGCCTTGGCCTTGTGCCAGTGCGCCGAACGTAGTGGCGGCAATCAAAGAACCAATGGCCAAGCCCAAGGTGTTTTTCAGTTTCATCCGTTAAATCCCCATCTGGTGATTGTGAAGCAGTCCCGCAAACCGGGGGACAACTCGGCGGCAAGTCTATCAGAACTTGCCTACACGTAAGAGATATTTGCGCCGAACTAAGTTTCAGCAATGCCTGCAAATTTCTCACGCAATTTATCTAGAGCACGTTTGTAACGCATTTTTGTCGCACTCAAACCCATGTGCATGATATCCGCGATCTCTTGAAATTCCAGCTCTGCGACAAATCGTAGCACCAGAATTTCACGGTCAATCGGGTTCACATACACTAACCAGCGATCAAGTCCACCCTTATCCTCAGGTTTCGGCGCCTTTTCTTCAGACGCTTCCTCGAGGGGGTCCAGACTCAAAGCATCCATCAAGCGACGCTTTCGCCGTTCTTTCCGATACTGCGTGATGCACTCGTTGTACGTGATGCTGTATAGCCACGTCTTGAACTTCGATTTGCCCTCGAAGTTCTTCAGGCCATACAGCACCTTCAACATCACTTCCTGACAGACATCGTCTGCGTCGCGATCGTTCCCAAGATACCGCGCACAGACGTTAAATAATGTTCGCTGGTAACGCCGCATCAGTTCTTCATAAGCGCGCGTTACGTGAAACAGCTCGGTATGCGAGCGCGCGACCAACTCCTCATCAGAGAGCTCGCGGGGGTCGTAGCGCGTGGACAGCGATTGAGCTTTATTCAAAACAAGTCGGGCCGACAGTCAGGTCAATGTCCGCCGCAACCCTTTTCAGGGTATTTTTGCGGCGGCATACATTAGCAGGGTTTGCCGGGTTAGCGGCTACTCACATGCTGTTCCAGGAGAATCCGATTGGAAAGAGAGACTAGCTCCCCCTCATCGGTCAGCAATGTGGTTTTAACCGTGCCGATCTCTTCGATCTGACCTTCGACCTCGCCAACACGCACTTGTTGCCCAACCTGATACAACTCCCGCACATAGATTCCCGCAAGAATCTGACCGGCAATTTCCCGGCTTCCCAATCCCATGGCCAGCGCAACCGCCAGACCAACGGTAATCAAAACTATCACAATCACGTGGTTGAGCAGGTCAGTCTTGACCTCCAACTGGCTGATTGCGACCGAAATACTGATGATAATCACCAGGCCCTGGGCAATTCTCCCCAGGCCCGCAGCGTAATCCAGCCCTACACCCTCTGCCGCACCACGCACCAACCCATTGGCCAATTGCGCGAGTAAAACACCCACCAGCAGCACCAGCGCGGCGCCAAATACTTTCGGCACATACAGCGCAAGCATATCAAGCGTAGCCGAAACTCGCTCAAGCCCAAGGGATTCTGCGGCAGAAACCAGGAAAATCAGCAGAACGAACCAATAGACAATCTTGCCAATCAAGGTCGAGATAGGCACTTGAAGGCCGGCCCGGGACAGCAATTTGGTCAGTCCGGTGCCGCCCATCAGGCGATCGAGCCCCAGCTTGGCGAGCAACTTAGACAGCAAAGTGTCCAAAAGTTTCGCAACGACGAAACCCAACAGCAGCACAACCAGTGCGCCGAACAGGTTCGGGATGAAATTTGCAACCTTGGTCCATAACGCAGTCATTGCAGTGACGAGGCTCTGAGTCCAGAGATCAAGTTCCATATTCAATCAGCCTTATCAGCAGTGCGAACGGTAGGTTTACGGTGACGGGAAACCGGAGCGACATGGGCCGATCCGTTATTCAGGGCGATCATCAACGCGGGCAACCAACGGCCCAGCAGGCTGAACAGATCACCGGCGCCGACCTGGCGGTTGGCGGTTTTCAGTACACGCCCAAGGCACGCATCGTCGTCCCGGGTGGACGGTGATGCCTTGAGCATGTCACGCAAAGACTGTTCAAACGGATCGTGCATACGCACCTCTCGTGATGTCTGTGAAAGACGCGGTCAAATTTGCTCGGGTCACATCGCTCACCCTCAGACCCAGCGCAAACGTCGGAATAACCACCACTGCCCCAGCGCCACCGAGACCATCATCAGGCACGCAATCAGGAAGCCATAGGGGCTTGCAGAGAACGGAATCCCGCCGACATTGATGCCCAGAAGACCCGTCAGAAAACTCATCGGCAAAAAGATCCCGGTGATGATCCCGAAGCGGTACATCGTGCGATTCATTCGCACGCTCAAACGCCTGTCTTCGGCCTCGAGGACCAACCCCACCCGCTCCCGGGTCAATTCCAGCTCCTCCAGATATCGGGTCAGGCTGTTGTTCAATTCGTTCCAGTAATCGCCATCATCTTCGACAAACCAAGGCAGTTTTATCCGTGTCAGCTGACCGAAAATGTCCCGTTGCGGAGCGAGAAAGCGCTTCAACGCAGCAGCCCTTCGCCGGATCTGTAAAACGGCTCCGTGCTCGGGTGTATACCGTTCGTCGGCATCCAGCTTTTCTTCTTCCTCATCGACGACTTCCGAGAGGCAGCTGACCAGATCCTGCACCTTGTGGGTGAGGTATTGCGCCATATAAAGGATGAGTTCTGACGCCGTTTTCGGTCCTTTGCCTTCGGCGAGCTGCAGCAGCAACTCATCCGTGGCGCGCAATGGACGCAAACGCAGGGAAATGACCCGCTGGGCCGACGCGAAGATCCGCACCGAGACCATGTCTTCCGGCTCGGCGCCCGGGTTCAGGTTGACCCCACGCAAAAATAGCAGCAGTTCGCTGTCCGAAAGCTGTACAAGACGCGGACGGGTGTTTTCTTCAAGTAAAAGATCACAGCTGAATTCGCTCAGACCGCTGGATTGTCGCAACCAGGTCTGGGTTTGCGGGTGACTGCGATCCCAGTGCAGCCACAGGCTTTCATGGGCCTGCAGCTGCAAGTCATCGAGTTCAGTCCGGGCTATCGAACGCGCACTGCCTTTACCGTCCAGCACCAGGGCATGCACCAGCCCCCACTGCGCGTTTTCTTCCTCGAACATCCTCACCCCTTTGTTGGTGCAGCGCTTATTCAGGCATTTTCAGCGGGCTTGGCGAAATGATCACGCCGTTATTGTCCGCATAGATGTAGTGGCCCGGGTGGAACGTCACACCGGCAAAAGTGACCGCAACGTTGAGATCGCCGAGCCCGCGCCGGTCGGATTTCCTCGGGTGGCTGGCCAGGGCCTGAACGCCCAGATCGGTCTGCGCGATGATATCTACGTCGCGGATGCAACCGTAGATCACCAGCCCTTCCCAGCCGTTTTTAGCGGCTTTCTCGGCCAACATGTCACCCAGCAACGCATGACGCAGGGAACCGCCGCCGTCGACCACCAGCACCTTGCCATTCCCCTTCAGCTCGACCTGCTCCTTGACCCGCGAATTGTCTTCGAAACATTTGATGGTCACGATTTCGCCACCGAAAGAATCACGGCCGCCGAAATTGTTGAACATCGGCTCCAGCACCTGCACCAGCTCCGGATAGGCGTCGCAAAGGTCAGGCGTGATGTAATGGTTCATCGAGAAACTCCTGTAGAGAGGAAGACAATCGAGGATGTCGCAAAGTGACCAGAAAAGCTCAATGCGTCATATCTTAGCCGCAAGCCGAACGGAGCGAAATGCCCTTGTTAGAGCATCAGGCTCATACCGCCGCAGCCAGACCCGGTTTTCCACCCAGCAATGGCGTTTGCTGATCTGCCAACCAGCGCGCCACCAGCGGCCAGACTTCAGTCTGGGCGGCTTTGCTGACGAGCATCTCTACATGACCGAAATTATCGCCAAAGCCCTGCTCGCGACCCAGGCTGATGAATTGCTTATGCTCGGAACCCACCTGATCGAACAGCTTGCGACAAGCCCAGGTCGGGTCCTGATGGTCACCGGCGGCACTCACGGCCAATACCGGTAACTGAACGTCGGCCAATCCGGCCCACCAATCCTTGTCGGCATCGCCAAAGCGCCCGAACAGGCCATACCAGCGCATGCTTTCCAGGGCCAGGCCAATGGGCTCATCCTCCGGGCCGCGCTTGAGCCGTGAACCGGACAACTGGGCAAAGCGTTTAAGAATGAAACGCCCGCTCCACTCCACCGGGGGAATTTTCAACGGCCAATAGGTGCGGCTGATTTGAGTGCCGAAAAACGCTGCGGAAGCCACTACCGGCTCGCCGATGTACTCACCACCCAATGCCGCTGCCAGGGTAATCCCGCCCAGCGAGTGACCGATCCAGTGCGGGATCTGGCCGCTCTGCTCGCGCACGAACGCGCCAATGGCCGGCAAATCGTAACGGGCGTAGTCGGCAACACGGTTCTTGCGGTAGTTCTGGTTACGCTGGGACAGACCGTGACCACGCATTTCGGGAATCCATACATCGAATCCCAGACGCGTCAGGTAGGCGCCCAGTCCAAGCCCCTTCGGGGAAAACCAGAACCGGCGATTGGAAAAGCTGCCGTGAAGCAAAATAACCGGAACGCCACGCGCGTCTGAGCCATCCGCCATGCCCAGGCGCGTCACGGCCAGTTCGACGGTGCCGTCAGGGCTGTTGCCGGGTTTCAGACGATAGACGTCTTCGCTCAGATCGCCGCGCCGCTCGGCGCTGATCAGGGCGACAGGAAATAGGTTGCTGCTGCTTTGCATAATGCTCTTGCACAAAAAAGGGCGGCATCCAGAGGAGCCCGCCCTACTTCAATCTCAGAAAACGACTACCCCCTGTAGGAGCACAGCTTGCTGGCGATGGCGATTTTGTAGACGCCATCGCGGGCAAGCCTTGCTCCTACAGTGAGCGGCCCTTTCACTCACACCATCAAGCCGGAGCCTGACCTTCAGCCAGGAAGAACCAGGTTTCCAGTACGGAATCGGGGTTCAACGAAACGCTTTCGATGCCCTGCTCCATCAGCCATTTGGCCAGATCAGGGTGGTCCGAAGGACCCTGACCGCAAATGCCGATGTACTTGCCAGCCTTGTTGCAGGCCTGAATCGCGTTGGCCAACAGCTTCTTGACCGCCGGATTACGCTCGTCAAACAGGTGCGCGATGATCCCGGAGTCACGGTCCAGGCCCAGGGTCAGCTGGGTCAGGTCGTTGGAACCGATGGAGAAGCCGTCGAAGAACTCGAGGAATTCTTCAGCGAGGATCGCGTTGGACGGCAGTTCGCACATCATGATGATGCGCAGACCGTTTTCGCCGCGCTTCAGACCGTTCTCCGCCAACAGGTCGATGACCTGGCTGGCTTCGCCGAGGGTACGGACGAATGGCACCATGATTTCGACGTTGGTCAGCCCCATCTCGTTGCGCACACGCTTGAGGGCGCGGCACTCGAGTTCGAAGCAGTCACGGAACGATTCGCTGATGTAACGCGAAGCGCCACGGAAGCCCAGCATCGGGTTTTCTTCTTCCGGCTCGTAGAGCTTGCCACCGATCAGGTTCGCGTATTCGTTGGACTTGAAGTCCGACAGACGCACGATGACCTTTTTCGGAGTGAACGCAGCAGCCAGGGTGCTGATGCCTTCAACCAGCTTCTCGACATAGAAGCCAACCGGATCGTCGTAACCGGCGATGCGTTTGTCGACGCTGTCCTTGATGTCCTGCGGCAGCCCGGCGTAATTCAGCAGCGCCTTGGGGTGCACGCCGATCATGCGGTTGATGATGAACTCCAGACGGGCCAGGCCCACACCGGCGTTCGGCAGTTGCGCGAAGTCGAAGGCGCGATCCGGGTTGCCGACGTTCATCATGATCTTGAACGGCAGATCAGGCATGGCATCGACGGAGTTTTTCTTGATGTCGAAGCCCAGTTCGCCTTCGAAGATGTAACCGGTGTCGCCTTCAGCGCAGGAAACGGTCACGCCCTGGCCTTCTATCAACAGCTGGGTGGCGTTGCCGCAACCGACCACGGCGGGGATGCCCAGCTCGCGAGCGATGATCGCCGCGTGGCAAGTACGGCCGCCACGGTTGGTGACAATGGCGCTGGCGCGCTTCATGACCGGTTCCCAGTCCGGGTCGGTCATGTCGGAGACCAGAACGTCGCCTGGCTGGACTTTGTCCATCTCGGACACGTCCTTGATGATGCGGACCTTGCCGGCGCCGATGCGCTGGCCGATGGCGCGACCTTCAACCAGCACGGTGCCGGTTTCTTTCAACAGGTAACGTTCCATGACGTTGGCCTGGGTGCGGCTCTTCACGGTTTCAGGACGGGCCTGAACGATGTAGAGCTTGCCGTCGTCGCCGTCTTTGGCCCATTCGATGTCCATCGGGCACTTGTAGTGCTTCTCGATGATCATCGCTTGCTTGGCCAGTTCGCTGACTTCGGCGTCGGTCAGGCAGAAACGTGCGCGATCAGCCTTGTCGACGTCGATGGTCTTGACCGATTTACCGGCCGTGGCGACTTCGCCATAGATCATCTTGATGGCTTTGCTGCCCAGGTTGCGACGCAGGATGGCCGGACGACCGGCTGCCAGCGTGCCTTTGTGGACGTAGAACTCATCCGGGTTCACCGCGCCTTGTACGACGGTTTCACCCAGGCCGTAGGCGCCGGTGATGAACACCACGTCACGGAAGCCCGATTCGGTATCGAGGGTGAACATCACGCCGGCGGTGCCGGTTTCGGAGCGGACCATGCGCTGCACGCCAGCCGACAGGGCAACCAGCTTGTGGTCGAAGCCCTGGTGGACGCGGTAGGAAATCGCGCGGTCGTTGAACAGCGAAGCGAACACCTCTTTGGCGGCGCGAATAACGTTTTCGACACCACGGATGTTCAGGAAGGTTTCCTGCTGACCGGCAAAGGAAGCGTCCGGCAGGTCTTCGGCGGTAGCGGAAGAGCGCACGGCCACGGCCATGTCAGGGTTGCCGGCCGACAGCGTGGCGAACGCGGTGCGGATTTCGGCGTTGAGCTTCTCAGGGAACTCGGCTTCCATGATCCATTGACGGATCTGGGCGCCAGTCTTGGCCAGGGCATTGACATCATCGACGTCCAGGGCGTCGAGGGCGGCATGGATCTGATCGTTCAGGCCGCTCAGCTCGAGAAAATCACGATAAGCCTGAGCTGTCGTGGCGAAGCCACCGGGCACCGATACACCGGCACCTGCAAGGTTACTGATCATCTCGCCCAGGGATGCGTTCTTGCCCCCTACGTGCTCTACATCATGGACGCCGAGCTTATCGAGGGAAACTACGTACTCTACCAAGGTGATCTCTCCACTAACTGTGTTGGAAAAGCTCAGAAGCCGGCTGCTCTATGGAGCGTTTGCCAGCTGTATGGCCTGGACCTGGAAAATAAGTGAGAATGCAGGCCACTGGCGGCCGGCAAATCGCGCCTATCATATCCAAGATTCGTCACTAGCTTAAGGCCCAAGGTGCAAATGAAACGATCTGCTTTCTTTATCTCCGATGGTACCGGCATTACCGCCGAAACCCTGGGTCAAAGCCTCCTGGCGCAGTTCGAAAACATTACCTTCAGCAAATTCACGAAGCCGTACATCGACAACGCGGATAAAGCGCGGCTCATGGTACAACAAATCAACAAAGCCGCTGAAAACGATGGTTTTCGGCCGATCATCTTCGACACCATTGTCAACCAGGACATCCGTGAGATCCTCGCAACGTCCAATGGTTTCATGATCGACATTTTCTCGACCTTTCTGGCGCCTCTTGAACAGGAATTGACCGAGCATTCTTCCTACACCGTCGGCAAGTCCCACTCGATTGGCAGCAACTCCAATTACATGGAGCGGATCGAGGCGGTGAACTTCGCCCTCGACAACGACGACGGTGCGCGCACGCATTATTACGACAAGGCGGACCTGATTCTAGTGGGCGTGTCGCGTTGTGGTAAGACGCCGACGTGCCTGTACATGGCCATGCAATTTGGCATCCGCGCGGCCAACTATCCGCTGACCGAAGACGACATGGAACGCCTGCAATTGCCAGCAACCCTGCGTGCCCATCAGCACAAACTGTTCGGCCTGACCATCGACCCGGACCGCCTCACCGCGATCCGCAACGAGCGCAAGCCCAACAGCCGCTATTCGAGCTACGCCCAGTGCGAATTCGAAGTGCGCGAGGTGGAGAATCTGTTCCGTCGCGAGAACATTCCGCACATCAATTCCACGCATTTTTCGGTGGAAGAGATTTCGGCGAAGATTCTGGTGGAGAAAGGCGTGGAGCGGCGGTTCAAGTAGTGCTGTAGAGCCCGCTATACCGCTATCGCGAGCAGGCTCACTCCCACAGTTGATCTCCAGTGGACACAAAGTTTATGTACGACAGAGATCAACTGTGGGAGCGGGCTTGCTCGCGAAGAACGATCACTCGGTCTCAGCCAATGCCTCCACCAACGCTTCAAACCCTTGAAGCAACAACCGATCATCCCCCGTCGAATGACACACACTCGCCCTGATGAACTGCGGCACCGCCCCATGTCCGACCGCAAACGCCTCAGCAGTCGCCACCCGATAATTATTCTCCTTGAGCTCCTCAGCAATCTGCGAGGCCCGCCACGGCTCGGGCACTTCAATCCAGAAGTGCGGGCTATGGGAATGGGTTTTATACGCCAAGCCTTCCAGCACACCACTGACCAACGTCTTGCGCCGACCAATCTCGGCAATCTGCTGGCCCAGCAACTGCTCGGCCATACCGTTTTCTATCCACAGACTCGCCACCTCCAGCGACAGCGGGCTGGCCATCCAGCACGTCCCGCGCACCGCTGCGCTCAAACGTCCGATCAACGGTTGCGGCGCATGCAGGTAACCGACCCGCAAACCCGCCGAAACAGCCTTGCTCAGGCTGCCGATCAGCACCGAGCGCTCCGGGGCGAAATGGCTCAAGGGTAACGGTCGCTGTTGAGCCAATACCGCGTGGGCTTCGTCTTCAAAGATCAACAGATTGTGCTGCCGACAGACCTCTGCAATCGCCTCACGCCGTGCGACTGACATCACTGCAGCCGTAGGATTCTGGATCGTCGGTGTGCAATACAGCGCCGACACACGATGGTTGCGGCAAACCTCCTCCAGGGCATTGGGCATCAGCCCTTCATCATCCATCCCGACACCGATCAGTTTTATCCCGAGCTGGCGTGCGACGCTGATCAACCCCGGGTAGGTCAGGTGCTCTGTCACCAACGTATCACCCGCCTTGAGCAACCCCATCAAGGCACACAACAGACCGTGCTGGCCGCCGTTCACGCAAACGATCTGCTCGGCGTTCGGGACAAATTCTTTATGCCTGAGCCAGTGCGCCCCCGCCGCACGATAGCGTGGCAAACCGACATCGACGGTGTAACCGCTGATGTGTTGCAACGCCTCAGGATCAAGGGACAACGCTTGCAGGCTCTGACTCAAAAAAAGCGCTTCCTGCCCCGGAATCGGTTGATTGCGGCTCATGTCGAAAAACGCCTGCGGCTCATCGCTGACATTGCGAAAGCCGCCGTCCCGCGGCCGTTCCATCCCACGCTGACGCACATAGGTGCCGTCTCCTACGCGAGCGACCACCAATCCCACACGTTCGAGCTCACCGTAAGCGCGGCTGACGGTACCGATGGTCACACCGAGGCTATCCGCCAGCAGCCGATGAGGCGGCAATTTGCAGCCGGGCTCGATCAGCCCTTCAGCGATGCCTTTTTCGATCGCGTCGGCGAGGCGTTTGTATTTCACCCCCAGACCGTTCGCCAGGCCGTCGCGCAGGATTGACACCATGGCAATACTTGTTTTGACAGTCATTCCAGCCCCGAATAGCGTGCTTGAAACAGGTTCAATCAGGGATAGCCCTTTTGCAGAAGGAGGTCAATTCCGAACATAAAAGGAGTCCGATCTTGTCCATAGCCATCAGCGCACCTTCACGTACTGCCAAACCCTGGCTGGCCGCCCTGATCACCAGCGTGTTGTTCCTGATCGTGTGCCTGAGCTGGGGCACCACGTGGCTCGGGATCAAGATTGCCGTTGAAAGCGTGCCGCCGCTGACCGCTGCCGGCCTGCGGTTCCTCATCGCCTTCCCGCTCTTTCTCGGCTTCGCCCTGATACGTCGTGAACCGCTGCTGTTTCCCAAGGAAAGTCGTTGGTTTTTTGTCTTCGTCACGCTGTCGTATTTCAGCCTGCCGTACTACTTGCTCAACTACGGCGAGATGCACGTGTCATCGGGTCTGACGGCGCTGTTGTTCAGCTGCATGCCGGTGTTCATCCTGTTGTTTTGCGCGCTGTTTCTGCGGGAAAAAATCTACCCCTCGCAAGTGCTGGGCATCGCGATCGGTTTCGGCAGTCTGTTCATGATCATCCGCAGCCAGGGGCTGCATCTGGACCATGCCGAATTGTTCGGAGTGTTGGCCATCCTCTGCGCAGCGGTGATGCATGCGCTGTGTTACGTGGTGACTAAAAAACACGGCACGGCGATCAGCGTCATCACCTACAACACGCTGCCAATCGGCATCGCCGGGCTGATGCTGTTTGTCGCCGGATTGAGTGTCGAAGCACCGGTGTTCAATGCCATCACCGCGCGTTCGTGGAGCGCCCTGCTCTATCTGGGACTGGTGGCGTCGGTGGGCGGGTTTATCGTTTACTTTTTGCTGCTCAAGCGGCTGAGCCCGATCATTCTGTCGTTTGTGTTCATCATTTTTCCGGTGTTCGCAGTGATCATCGGCGCCTGGTACGAGGGGCAAACCGTGTCCCGGGAATTGATGATGTACTCGGCGATTTTGCTGACGGGGTTTGCGATCACCAAATTGCCTGTGGAGAAGTGGCTCATCGGCAAAAAAACAAACCCCTAGGCGACGGTCAGATCACAAACAAATCCACAAACCTGTTCACCGGTGTGGCTTCAAGCTTCGCCTGATCCTTGCACAACGCAAAGATCTCGGCGCTGCGCTGGGCGTTGAAGCGCGTCGCCAGGTTCGCCTTGAACTTGTCTTCCAGCAGCGCAATACCGTCGGAGCGGCGACGGCGATGGCCGATCGGGTACTCCACCAACACGTTTTCGGTGCTGGAGCCGTCCTTGAAGAACACCTGTATCGCATTGGCGATGGAGCGTTTGTCGGCCTCCAGGTATTCGCGGGTGTAGCGCGGGTCTTCGACGATAACCATTTTCTCGCGCAGCACGTCGATGATCGGATGCACCGCGTGGAAGTCGTCTTCGTACTGCTCGGCCACCAGATTGCCGAACGCCAGCGGCACGGCTGTCATGTACTGAATGCAATGGTCACGGTCCGCAGCATTGGCCAGCGGACCGACCTTGGAGATGATGCGGATTGCCGATTCGTGGGTAGTGATGACGATTTTGTCGATTTCGTGCAGGCGATTTCTGACTTGCGGATGCAACGTCACGGCCGCTTCGCAGGCCGTTTGCGCATGGAACTCGGCCGGAAAGCTGATCTTGAACAGCACGTTTTCCATCACGTAGCTGCCGTACTTCCGGGAGAAGCTGAACGCGCGTTTGTCTTCGGGCTTGAGCGCCAGGTCGTTGTTGGTGTGGCTGAACAGCACATCGTAGAAGCCCCATTGTTTCGCGGTCAGTACGCCGGGGATGCCCATTTCGCCACGCATGGCGATGTCCGCCAGACGCACGCCACGGCTGGACGCGTCGCCGGCCGCCCAGGATTTACGCGATCCGGCATTCGGCGCATGACGGTAAGTGCGCAGCGCCTGACCGTCGGCGAACGCATGGGACAACGCCGACAACAACTGCTCACGATTGGCGCCCATCAGCTTGGCGGTGACCGCGGTCGAGGCGACTTTCACCAGGATGACGTGATCCAGGCCTACACGATTGAAGGAGTTTTCCAACGCGATCACGCCCTGGATTTCGTGAGCCATGATCATGGCGTCGAGCACCGCGCGAACGGTCAGCGGCGCGTCGCCATTGGCCAGGCGTTTTTGCGACAAGTGATCGGCCACCGCGAGAATGCCGCCGAGGTTATCGGACGGATGGCCCCACTCCGCGGCGAGCCAGGTGTCGTTGTAGTCGAGCCAGCGCACGATGCAGCCGATGTCCCACGCCGCCTTGACCGGGTCGAGGCGATAACTGGTACCGGGGACACGCGCGCCAAACGGGACGACGGTGCCTTCCACCATGGGGCCGAGGTGTTTGGTGCATTCGGGGAAGCGCAGGGCCAGCAAGCCGCAACCCAACGTGTCCATCAGGCAGTTGCGTGCGGTGTCGAGGGCTTCGGCGGACTGGATCTTGAAGTTGAGGACGTAGTCGGCAATGTCCTGCAGGACCGTGTCGTAGTCGGGGCGGTTGTTCTGGTCGACGTTGGTGCTCATGTTCGATTCACTCTTGAAGTGGTTCGTTGATGGGACCTCGGTTCAGGGGCAATCTTGGTTGGTTACACCGTTCTTATTTTGGTAATGCAATCAAACTGTGGGAGCGGGCTTGCTCGCGAAGACGGCGGCACATCCGACATCAATGCAAGCTGACACACCGCTTTCGCGAGCAAGCCCGCTCCCACAGTGGTTTGGCGTGTTTTAGAAAGAATCACCCGGCACGCGGACGTAACCTTCCATCAACACCCGCGCACTGCGACTCATGATGGCTTTGTTCACGGTCCACTCGCCGTTCACCAGGCTGGCTTCAGCCCCCACCCGCAACGTACCGGACGGATGCCCAAAGCGCACGGCATTGCGTTCGATACCACCTGCTGCGAGGTTCACCAACGTGCCAGAAATCGCCGCCGCCGTACCGATCGCCACCGCCGCCGTGCCCATCATCGCGTGGTGCAATTTGCCCATGGACAGCGCCCGCACCAGCAGATCGACATCAGCCGCCGCAATCGCTTTGCCACTCGAAGCCACGTAGTCCGCAGGCTTGGCCACAAAGGCAACCTTGGGCGTGTGCTGACGCTTGGCCGCTTCGTCCAGATCCTTGATCAGGCCCATGCGCAATGCGCCGTAAGCCCGAATGGTTTCAAACATCAGCAACGCTTTTGGGTCGCTGTTGATCGCGCCTTGCAGCTCGGTGCCGGTGTAACCGATGTCTTCGGCATTGACGAAAATCGTCGGAATACCGGCATTGATCATGGTCGCCTTGAAGGTTCCGACGCCAGGCACTTCGAGGTCATCCACCAGGTTACCGGTAGGAAACATCGAACCGCCGCCGCCCTCTTCTTCCGCTGCAGGGTCCATGAATTCGACCTGCACTTCAGCCGCCGGAAAGGTCACGCCGTCGAGTTCGAAATCACCGGTCTCCTGCACTTCACCGTTGGTGATCGGCACGTGGGCGATGATGGTCTTGCCGATGTTGGCCTGCCACACGCGAACCACGGCAACGCCGTTGTGCGGGATGCGGCTGGCGTCCACCAAACCATTGCTGATGGCAAACGAACCGACCGCCGCCGACAGGTTGCCGCAGTTGCCACTCCAATCGACGAAAGGCTTGTCGATGGACACCTGACCAAACAGATAGTCGACGTCATGATCAGCCTTGATGCTTTTCGACAGGATCACGGTTTTGCTGGTGCTGGAGGTTGCGCCGCCCATGCCGTCGATTTGCTTGTCGTACGGGTCGGGGCTGCCGATCACGCGCAGCAACAAGGCATCGCGCGCCGGGCCTGGAACCTGTGCTGCCTCAGGCAGGTCTTTTAGGCTGAAGAACACGCCTTTGCTGGTGCCGCCGCGCATGTAGGTGGCGGGGATTCTGATTTGAGGTGCGTGAGCCATGATGTTCCTTTTAGGATCGAGCGAGGCCGCGTGGCCCCACCCGAACTCATCGTGTTAAACGGCAACCGCCGATTCTTCGAGGAAGTCCTGAGCGAAGCGTTGCAGCACGCCGCCGGCCTCATAGATCGACACTTCTTCGGCGGTGTCGAGGCGGCAGGTCACCGGCACTTCGGCGCGTTCGCCGTTCTTGCGGTTGATCACCAGCGTCAGCTCGGCACGCGGGGTGCGCTCGCCGATCACGTCGTAGGTTTCGCTGCCATCGATGCCCAATGTCTTGCGGTCGGTGCCCGGTTTGAATTCCAGCGGCAACACGCCCATGCCCACCAGGTTGGTGCGGTGAATGCGCTCGAAGCCTTCGGCTGCAATCGCTTCCACACCCGCCAGACGCACGCCTTTGGCCGCCCAGTCGCGGGACGAACCCTGACCGTAGTCCGCGCCTGCGATGATGATCAGCGGCTGCTTGCGTTCCATGTAGGTTTCGATGGCTTCCCACATGCGCATCACTTTGCCTTCCGGCTCCACGCGAGCCAGCGAACCCTGTTTGACCTTGCCGTTTTCCTGAACCATTTCATTGAACAGTTTCGGGTTGGCGAAGGTGGCGCGTTGCGCGGTCAAGTGGTCACCGCGGTGCGTTGCGTAAGAGTTGAAGTCCTCTTCCGGCAAGCCCATTTTCGCCAGGTATTCGCCGGCGGCGCTGTCGAGCATGATCGCGTTCGAAGGCGACAGGTGATCGGTGGTGATGTTGTCCGGCAGCACCGCCAGCGGGCGCATGCCCTTGAGCGGACGAGCCCCGGCCAGCGCGCCTTCCCAGTACGGCGGACGGCGGATGTAGGTGCTCATCTCGCGCCAGTCGTACAGCGGCGTCACTTTCGGACCGGTGTCTTCGTGGATGGCGAACATCGGAATGTAGACCTGACGGAATTGCTCCGGCTTGACCGACGCTTTCACCACCGCGTCGATTTCTTCGTCGCTCGGCCAGATGTCTTTGAGGCGGATTTCCTTGCCGTCGACCACACCCAGCACATCTTTTTCGATGTCGAAACGGATGGTGCCCGCAATGGCGTAAGCCACGACCAATGGCGGCGAAGCAAGGAACGCATTCTTGGCGTACGGGTGGATCCGGCCATCGAAGTTGCGGTTACCGGACAGCACAGCGGTGGCGTACAGGTCGCGGTCAATGATCTCTTGCTGGATCACCGGGTCCAGCGCGCCGGACATACCGTTGCAGGTGGTGCAAGCGAAGGCAACGATGCCGAAGCCAAGTTGCTCCAGTTCGGTGGTCAGGCCGGCTTCATCCAGGTACAACGCCACGGTTTTCGAACCCGGCGCCAGGGACGATTTGACCCACGGCTTGCGGGTCAGCCCGAGCTTGTTGGCATTGCGCGCCAGGAGGCCGGCGGCGATGACGTTGCGCGGGTTGCTGGTGTTGGTGCAACTGGTGATGGCGGCGATGATCACTGCGCCATCCGGCATCTGGCCGGGCACTTCGGTCCACTGGCCAGAGATGCCTTGGGCGGCGAGATCGGAAGTGGCGACGCGGGCGTGCGGGTTGCTCGGGCCGGCCATGTTGCGCACCACCGAGGACAGGTTGAAGGTCAACCCTCGCTCGTATTGCGCGCCTTTCAGGCTGTCAGCCCACAGGCCTGTGGTCTTGGCGTAGCTCTCGACCAACTGCACCTGCTCGTCTTCACGGCCGGTGAGTTTCAGGTAGTCGATGGTCTGCTGATCGATGTAGAACATCGCGGCGGTGGCGCCGTATTCCGGGGCCATGTTGGAGATGGTCGCACGGTCGCCCAGGGTCAGTGCCGAGGCGCCTTCGCCGAAGAACTCCAGCCATGCGCCAACGACTTTTTGCTGACGCAGGAACTCGGTCAGCGCCAGCACCATGTCGGTGGCGGTGATGCCCGGTTGCAGCTTGCCCGTCAATTCGACGCCGACGCTTTCCGGCAGACGCATCCACGACGCGCGGCCGAGCATCACGCTTTCCGCTTCCAGGCCGCCGACACCGATGGCGATCACGCCCAGTGCATCGACGTGCGGAGTGTGGCTGTCGGTGCCGACGCAGGTGTCGGGGAACGCCACGCCGTCGCGCACCTGGATCACCGGAGACATTTTCTCCAGGTTGATCTGGTGCATGATGCCGTTGCCCGGCGGGATCACATCAACGTTCTTGAAGGCTTTTTTGGTCCAGTTGATGAAGTGGAAACGGTCTTCGTTGCGACGGTCTTCGATGGCGCGGTTCTTCTCGAACGCCTCCGGATCGAAACCACCGCGCTCGACGGCCAGGGAGTGATCGACGATCAATTGCGTCGGCACCACCGGGTTCACTTGCGCCGGGTCGCCACCTTGCAAAGCGATGGCATCACGCAGGCCGGCGAGGTCGACCAGCGCGGTCTGGCCGAGAATGTCGTGGCACACCACGCGGGCCGGGAACCATGGGAAGTCGAGGTCGCGTTTGCGCTCGATGAATTGCTTCAGGGATTCGGTGAGCGTGGCCGGGTCGCAGCGACGCACCAGGTTTTCCGCCAGCACGCGGGAGGTGTACGGCAGAGTGTCGTAGGCGCCGGGCTGGATGGCCTCGACAGCCGCGCGGACGTCGAAGTAATCCAGATGGCTGCCGGGCAGCGGTTTACGGAATTCAGTATTCATCGTCAGGACTCGGTCACGGTGATTTCAAAGGGAGGCGCCGGGCACTGCTCCTGAAGTTAACTCGGTCAAATGTGGGAGCGGGCTTGCTCGCGAAAGCGGTGTATCAGTCGACATCAATGTTGAATGTCAGTCCGTCTTCGCGAGCAAGCCCGCTCCCACAGTGGTTTCCGGTTCATTCAGCAACCAGCACGGGAGCCCACACCATTCAGCGTTGTTCGATTGGCACGAACTTGCGCTGTTCGACGCCGACGTACTCGGCGCTCGGGCGGATGATGCGGTTGTTGGCACGTTGTTCGAACACGTGCGCCGCCCAGCCGGTCAGGCGCGAGCAGACGAAAATCGGGGTGAACAACTTGGTCGGGATGCCCATGAAGTGGTACGTCGACGCATGGTAGAAGTCGGCGTTCGGGAACAGTTTCTTCTGCTCCCACATGGTTGCGTCGATGGCTTCGGAAACCGGGAACAACACGGTGTCGCCCACTTCCTCGGCGAGTTTTTTCGACCAGCCCTTGATCACCTCGTTGCGCGGATCGTTGTCCTTATAGATCGCGTGACCGAAGCCCATGATCTTGTCCTTGCGCGCAAGCATGCCGAGGGTGCCTTCGACGGCCTCTTGCGGCGAGCTGAAGCGCTCGATCATTTCCATCGCCGCTTCGTTGGCGCCGCCATGCAGCGGACCGCGCAGCGAACCGATGGCCGCCGTGATGCACGAATACATGTCCGACAGGGTCGAGGCGCAAACCCGCGCGGTGAACGTCGAGGCGTTGAACTCGTGCTCCGCGTAGAGGATCAGCGAAACGTTCATCACTTTGACGTGCAACTCGCTCGGCTTCTTGTCGTGCAGCAGGTGCAGGAAGTGGCCGCCGATGGATTGTTCGTCGCTCACGCAGCTGATGCGTTTGCCGTCATGGCTGAAGCGATACCAGTAGCACATGATCGCCGGGAACGCGGCGAGCAAACGGTCGGTCACGTCGTGTTGTTCGCAGAAGTCTTTCTCCGGTTCGATGTTGCCCAGGAACGAGCAACCGGTGCGCATCACGTCCATCGGGTGGGCGTCGGCGGGGATGCGTTCCAGCACTTCTTTCAGCGCTTGCGGCAGGTCGCGCAGCTTGCCCAGTTTGCTGATGTAAGCGGCGAGTTGGGTTTGGGTCGGCAGTTCACCGTAAAGCAGCAGGTAGGCCACTTCTTCGAACTGTGCGTCAGCCGCCAGTTCGCGAACGTCGTAGCCACGATAGGTCAGGCCTGCGCCCGACTGGCCCACGGTGGACAGTGCGGTTTGCCCGGCAACCTGGCCACGGAGCCCGGCGCCACTGAGTACTTTTGCTTCGGCCATTGCTGTCTCCAGTTTTTCTTGAATTTGTTAGGGAAACTTGTAGGAGCGAGCCTGCTCGCGAAGGTGGACGGAACACCTCGGTGCATTAAGGACACCGCGTTATCGTTGGCGTCCATCGCGAGCAGGCTCGCTCCTACAATTACTTCTTCGCGGCAAACAACGCATCGAGCTTCTGCTCGAAGGTGTGGTAATCGATGCGATCGTAAAGCTCCATGCGCGTCTGCATGGTGTCGATCACGTTCTGTTGCGTGCCGTCGCGGCGGATCGCGGTGTAGACGTTTTCGGCGGCTTTGTTCATCGCGCGGAACGCCGACAGCGGGTACAGCACCAGCGACACATCGGCAGCGGCGAGTTGCTCGGTGGTGTACAGCGGCGTCGCGCCGAATTCGGTGATGTTGGCCAGGATCGGCGCTTTCACGCGGCTGGCGAACAGCTTGTACATGTCCAGTTCGGTGATGGCTTCCGGGAAAATCATGTCGGCGCCGGCCTCGATGCACGCGGCGGCGCGATCCAAAGCGGATTCCAGACCTTCCACTGCGAGGGCGTCGGTACGGGCCATGATCACGAAGCTGTCATCGGTGCGCGCATCAACAGCTGCCTTGATGCGATCGACCATTTCCTGCAGGGACACGATCTCTTTATTAGGACGATGACCGCAACGCTTGGCGCCCACCTGGTCTTCGATATGAATCGCCGCCGCGCCGAACTTGATCATCGACTTGACGGTGCGCGCAACGTTGAACGCCGAGGAGCCGAAACCGGTGTCCACGTCCACCAACAGCGGCAGGTCGCAAACGTCAGTGATGCGGCGCACGTCGGTCAGCACGTCATCCAGGCCGGTGATGCCCAGGTCCGGCACGCCGAGGGAGCCGGCAGCCACCCCGCCACCCGACAGATAAATAGCCTTGAAACCGGCGCGCTTGGCCAGCAGCGCGTGATTGGCATTGATCGCGCCGACCACTTGCAGCGGATGTTCGTTGGCGACCGCATCGCGGAATCGCTGGCCTGGAGTGCTCTTGTTGGAACTCATGACTCACCTCGTTCAGTGGCTGTCTGGTTGGCGCCGTCCTGGTAATGACGAGCGATATTGCGTTTGGAGGCGCCGATGTGGCGGCGCATCAACAACTCGGCCAGCTCACCGTCACGGTCGGCGATGGCGTCGAGAATTCGGTGGTGCTCGGCAAAGGCCTGACGCGGACGATTGGGCGTGGTGGAAAACTGGATGCGGTACATGCGCACCAGTTGATAGAGCTCGCCGCAGAGCATCTGCGTCAGGGTGCGGTTGCCGCTGCCCTGGATGATTCGGTAATGGAAGTCGAAATCGCCTTCCTGCTGGTAGTAGCCGACTCCGGCCTGAAACGCCGCATCGCGCTCATGGGTTTCGAGGACCCGGCGCAGTTCGTCGATTTCTTCGAGCGTCATGCGTTCGGCCGCCAGACGGCAGGCCATGCCTTCGAGGGATTCGCGGATTTCGTAGAGTTCCAGCAGCTCGGCATGGCTCAACGAAACCACCCGCGCCCCGACGTGCGGCACGCGAACCAGCAGGCGCTGGCCTTCCAGACGGTGGATCGCCTCACGCAACGGCCCGCGGCTGATGCCATAGGTGCGCGCCAGTTCCGGCTCGGAGATCTTGCTGCCCGGGGCGATCTCGCCCTTGACGATGGCCGCCTGAATGCGCCGGAAGACGTTCTCGGAAAGTGTCTCTGAATCGTCTTGGGCAATGACCGGGGGATCGAGTTGATCCAGCATATTGTCGACACCTTGTAAGCGGATGCCGCAAAAACTAGCGAATACAGACCGAATAGTCAAAGAGAAAATCGGTATTGTCGACAATCGTCTAATAACCGGCCGCACCATAACAAAGCAGCACAGCTGTTTATAGCCGCCCGCCAGCGCTGGCGCCATAAAACCACCGTGCTAGAATGCCGGCCGCATTTGTTTGTGACATCTGCACTGCCTGTCATAAACAGTTGATAGGCATACGAGGGAGCTTGCGCAGCGATGCCAGGGTCTTGAATAGAAGTACGGACCGCTGCGCACCAGGATTTATGAGACTCAAGCCCTTCCCCACCTTCCTTTATCTTCTTTGCCTGCCCGGTTTCGCCGCGGCGGGGGAAAAGACTGTCTACGGCCTCAACGAGTACGCCTCCCTGGACGGCATCAACCTGGAAGTCGCCGCCAAACTCGACACCGGGGCGAAAACCGCTTCCCTGAGTGCCCGTGACATCAAACGTTTCAAACGCAATGGCGAATCCTGGGTGCGCTTCTATCTGGCCATCGACGCTGCGCATTCGCATCCGATCGAACGGCCACTGGCCCGCGTCAGCAAGATCAAGCGCAGGGCCGGCGACTACGACCCGGAAGAAGGCAAGAAGTACACCGCCCGTCCGGTGATCGAGCTGAATATCTGCATGGGTTCGGCTTTACGCAGTATCGAAGTGAACTTGACCGACCGCAGCGCCTTCCAATACCCGCTCCTGATCGGCTCCGAAGCGCTGAAACGCTTCGATGCGCTGGTCGACCCCAGTCTTAAATACGCTGCTGGCAAACCCGCCTGCGCCACCGACGCTCATACCGCAGAGTAATTCCAATGCGCTCTCTTACCCTTCACCTGAAATTCCTGATCGCCATCCTGGTGGTGCTGGGTATTTCAGTCACGGCCTATCAGATCTTCGTGCTCGGCATCCCCGTGACCGAAGACGCCACCGACGACTTGTGGAACATCGACGCCAAAGTCGAGTTCGTCGCCAGCACCAAAGACCCGGTCAAGATTCAGATGTTCGTGCCACCGCTGAGCCGTGATTACGTCAGCCTCAACGAGAGCTTCATTTCCAATAACTACGGCGTGGCCGTGAACCGTGCCGACGGCAACCGCAAAGTCACCTGGTCGGCACGTCGGGCCAAAGGCAATCAAACGCTTTATTACCGCCTGGTGCTGACCAAGCGCTACACCGGTGAAAAATCCAAGGTCAAAGGGCCGACCTTCCGTGACAGCATCGCCGTCGAAGGCGCGGAAAAAGTCGCCGCCGAAGCCCTGCTCGCACCGATCCGCCAACACTCGGCCGACGTCGAAACCTTCATCGGCGAAGCCATCAAGCGTGTCAACAATCTCAACGACGACAATGTGAAGCTGTTGCTGGGCGGCGATCCGTCCCCCGGGCACAAGGCGAAAATCGTCGAGCTGGTGCTGTCCATCGCGCACGTGCCAGTAGAAAAGGTCCACACCATTCGTCTGGTGGCCGACCAACCGCAAACGCCGGAACTGTGGTTGCGCAGTTTCAACGGCACCGACTGGCTGTACTTCAACCCGGAAACCGGTGAACAGGGCCTGCCGACCGATCGCCTGTTGTGGTGGACCGGCGACGACAACCTGATCACCGTCGATGGCGGCAAGAAGGCCAACGTGACCTTCAGCCTGAACAACAGCGAAATGAACGCGATTCGCCTGGCCAAGCTGACCGACGAAAACACCGACGCCAACTTCCTCGAATACTCGCTGTACGGCCTGCCGCTGGAAACCCAGCAGACCTTCATGATCATGGTGATGATCCCGATCGGTGTGCTGGTGATTTTGATCCTGCGCAACCTGATCGGCATTCAGACCCTCGGCACCTTTACCCCGGTGCTGATCGCCCTGGCGTTCCGGGAAACCCAGCTCGGCTTCGGTATCGTGCTGTTTACGATCATCACGGCGCTGGGCCTGTCGCTGCGCTCCTACCTTGAACACTTGAAGCTGCAAATGCTGCCGAGGCTGTCGGTGGTGCTGACTTTCGTGGTGGTGCTGATCGCGGCGATCAGCCTCTTCAGCCATAAACTCGGTCTGGAACGCGGGTTGTCGGTGGCGCTGTTCCCGATGGTGATTCTGACCATGACCATCGAACGCCTGTCGATTACCTGGGAAGAACGCGGCTCCGGCCATGCCATGAAAGTGGCGATCGGTACGCTGTTCGCCGCGTCGCTGGCGCACCTGATCATGAGCGTTCCAGAGCTGGTTTACTTCGTGTTCACCTTCCCGGCGACACTGTTGATCCTGGTGGGGTTCATGTTGGCCATGGGTCGCTATCGCGGCTACCGCCTGACCGAACTGGTGCGTTTCAAGGCCTTCCTGAAGAAGGCTGACGCCTGATGTTCGGCTTCTGGAAAACCTGGAAGGCCCTGGAAGCCCGGGGCATCATGGGGATCAATCGGCGTAACGCGGACTACGTGCTCAAGTACAACAAGCGCAGTCTGTACCCGATTGTCGATGACAAGATCATCACCAAGGAACGCGCCATCGCCGCCGGCATTCATGTGCCGGAACTGTACGGCGTGATCTCTACCGAAAAAGAAATCGACAACCTCGGCGAGATCATCGGCGGGCGCAACGACTTCGTGATCAAACCGGCCCAGGGCGCGGGCGGTGACGGCATCATTGTGGTTGCCGACCGGTTCGAGGGGCGCTATCGCACAGTCTCCGGCAAGATCATGGACCATGAGGAACTCGAGCACCATATCTCGAGCATCCTCACCGGCCTGTATTCCCTGGGCGGGCACCGCGACCGCGCGCTGATCGAATACCGGGTGATCCCGGACCAGATTTTCAAAAGCATCAGCTATGAAGGCGTGCCGGACATCCGCATCATCGTGCTCATGGGTTACCCGGTGATGGCCATGCTGCGCTTGCCGACGCGCCAGTCCGGCGGCAAGGCCAACCTGCACCAGGGCGCCATCGGCGTCGGTGTCGACCTCGCGACCGGGCAGACGTTGCGCGGGACATGGCTGAACAACATCATCGCCAAACATCCGGACACCACCAACGCGGTGGACGGCGTGCAACTGCCCTACTGGGACGGTTTCATGAAACTTGCCGCCGGCTGCTATGAGCTGTGCGGGCTGGGTTACATCGGTGTCGACATGGTGCTGGACCAGGAAAAAGGGCCGCTGATTCTTGAGCTCAACGCCCGGCCTGGGCTGAACATTCAGATTGCCAATGATTGCGGGCTGACATTGCGCACCCATGCGGTTGAAGCGCGGCTGGAAGAGTTGAAGGCTCGCGGGGTTGTTGAGACGGTGCGGGAACGAGTTGAGTTTGTTCAGGAGATGTTTGGGCATATTCCGGCGGTTGAGGGCTGATCCAAAACCGAGTCGCCCCCTTCGCGAGCAAGCCCGCTCCCACAGGGGAATGCATTCCAAATGTGGGAGCGGGCTTGCTCGCGAAGACTGACTCCCAGGCACCACCGCCCTCAACCCTGTCTCCAATCTAGCAATCCCCGACATCCCCTCTAGGAGCAATTCCCCGAGAAGACTACAATCGCCACCCCCGCCTCGATGGCTGATCTGCCCCGCCCATGTTGACCTGTTCCGTACACCCGCTCCCCTATTGCGCCAACCCCGCCGAGTACTTCGCGGCGATTCGTCATGCCCCCGGTGCCGTGCTGCTCGACAGTGGTCGGCCGAGCGCCGAGCGTGGACGTTATGACCTGCTCAGTGCCTGGCCGCTGGAGCAAATAGCCGTATTGCCTGACGAAAGCGGCAGCGATTTCCTGCAACGCCTTCGCGACAATCTGACACGACTCGGTGAAGCGGCTGTTCCTTACGATTTGCCCTTCGCTGGCGGCCTCATCGGTTACCTGAGCTACGACTTCGGTCGGCATCTGGAAAACCTGCCGAGTCAGGCGCAGGATGATCTGCAATTGCCCGACGCACGTTTCGGGCTGTATGACTGGGCACTGATCAGCGATCACCAACTGAGTACAAGTCAGCTGGTATTCCACCCGTCGCTGATCGACAGCGAACGTCAGCGTCTGATCACGCTATTCAGTGAGCCCACGGCTGAAGCAGTCGAGCCTTTCAAGTTGAAAGCCCCGATGAAAGCCGACCTGAGCGCTGACGAGTATCGCCACGCGCTGGAACGCATTCAGCAGTACATCCAGGCCGGCGACTGTTACCAGGTCAATTTCGCCCAGCGTTTCCGCGCTCAGTGCCAGGGCGATCCATGGACCGCGTATTGCGCGCTGCGGGCGGCATGTCCGACGCCGTTTTCCGGTTTTCAGAGCCTGCCCGACGGCGGTGCAGTGTTGAGCCTGTCGCCAGAACGCTTCGTCAAAGTCAGCGAACGCCATGTGGAAACCCGCCCGATCAAAGGCACCCGCCCTCGCGGACTGACCGCTGCCGAAGATGCGGCAAACGCCGCCGAACTGCTGGCCAGCCCCAAGGACCGCGCGGAAAACCTGATGATCGTCGACCTGCTGCGCAATGACCTCGGCCGTACTTGCCGTATTGGGTCGGTGCGGGTGCCGGAGTTGTTCAGCCTGGAAAGCTACCCGAACGTGCATCACCTGGTGAGCAGCGTGACCGGAGAACTGGCGGATGACCGGGACGCCCTGGACCTGATCGCTGGCAGCTTCCCTGGCGGCTCGATTACCGGTGCACCGAAAATTCGCGCGATGCAGATTATTGACGAGCTGGAACCGACCCGGCGCGGGTTGTACTGCGGTTCGCTGCTGTATCTGGATGTGCGTGGCGAGATGGACAGTTCGATCGCGATTCGCAGCTTGTTGGTGAAAGATGGGCAGGTGTGTTGCTGGGGCGGTGGCGGGATCGTCGCGGACTCGGAGTGGCAGGCCGAGTATCAGGAATCGATTACCAAGGTGAAGGTGTTGCTCGATACCCTGCAAAACCTCTAAAAGCATCGCGGGCAAGCCCGCTCCCACAAGTTTTGTGTTGATCGCACAATTGTGGTTCGACACAAAACCTGTGGGAGCGTGGCTTGCCCGCGATGAGGCCCTATTTGATGACTACAAACTCAAGGCCCTGTTGGAAGCCTTGATGAATTCCTGCTTCAGCTCCTCAAAGCTGTGCACCGCCGGGAATTGCGGAAACTCGCGAATCACATTGTCCGGCGCATGGAACAGAATCCCCGCATCCGCCTCACCCAACATCGTGGTGTCGTTGTAGGAATCCCCCGCCGCGATCACTCGGTAGTAAAGGCTCTTGAACGCCAAAACCGACTGACGCTTGGGATCTTTCTGACGCAATTGATAGCTCGTCACCCGACCGGAATCGTCAGTAATCAGACGATGGCAGAGCAAGGTCGGGAAGCCCAGTTGACGCATCAACGGCTGGGAGAACTCGTAGAACGTGTCCGACAGAATCACCACCTGAAAGCGCTCACGCAGCCAGCTGACGAACTCGATGGCGCCGTCCAGCGGCTGGAGCGTGGCGATCACTTCCTGGATGTCGGTGAGTTTCAAGCCGTGCTCGTCGAGAATCCGCAGACGCTGCTTCATCAGCACGTCGTAGTCGGGGATGTCCCGGGTGGTAGCCCTCAGAGACTCGATCCCGGTTTTTTCGGCGAAGGCGATCCAGATTTCCGGGACCAGTACACCTTCAAGATCCAGACAGGCAATTTCCACAAGACACTCCCATTTGTATTGATTATTGAGTCGAGCGAGCAAAAGGACTGCCGAACTCTAGCGACTCAGGCAAGCCTGCGCAACGCAGAGGGCGCGCCAGGTGCCGTAGGTTTTTGTTACCATCAGGGCCATATAGAGCGCCCAGCGCCACCGACCTGTAGGAAGCCGCCCTGATGAGCCCAACGTTCGACGTCGTGGAACTCGCCACGACCTATGCCAACAAATCCGCCCAGGACATCCTGAAACTCGCGTTCGCCGAGTTTGGCGATGACCTGTGGATATCTTTCAGCGGCGCCGAAGACGTGGTGCTGGTAGACATGGCCTGGAAGCTGAACAAGAACGTCAAAGTGTTCAGCCTCGACACTGGCCGCTTGCACCCCGAGACCTACCGCTTCATCGATCAGGTGCGCGAACACTACAAGATCGACATCGAACTGGTGTCGCCGGACTACACCAAGCTCGAACCTTTCGTGAAGGAAAAAGGCCTGTTCAGTTTCTACAAGGACGGCCATGGCGAATGCTGCGGCATCCGCAAGATCGAGCCACTGCGTCGCAAGCTCTCGGGAGTGACGGCCTGGGCCACCGGCCAGCGTCGGGATCAGAGCCCTGGCACTCGCAGCGCCGTCGCGGTGCTGGAAATCGACACCGCGTTCTCCACCCCGGAACGCACCCTGTACAAATTCAACCCGCTGGCACAAATGACCAGTGAAGAGATCTGGGGTTACATCCGCATGCTGGAGCTGCCGTACAACAGCCTGCACGAACGCGGGTTCATCAGCATCGGCTGCGAGCCTTGCACTCGTCCGGTGTTGCCAAACCAGCACGAGCGCGAAGGTCGTTGGTGGTGGGAAGAAGCGACGCAGAAAGAATGCGGGCTGCATGCGGGCAATATCATCAGCAAATCCAAGGAATAACCCCCCGGTCTTGTCAGATCCAAATGTGGGAGCGGGCTTGCTCGCGAAGCGGCCTTCACATTCGACATCCATGTTGAATGTCAGTCCGCTTTCGCGAGCAAGCCCGCTCCCACAGGTTCTATGATCGGCTCCAAAAATGTGTACACAGAAATGTCACCATAGGTGCCATTTCTGTGTGCACTTTTCATTTCAGCGCCCCAAAAAGTTACACACCCCAGCCCCGACTTCCTCAGTCGACCTTTCGCACAAATCCCGCTGAAAAATAAATACCTGTTCAAACAGTCAATTTATATCGTCTTAATTTCAGTTACTTATCGCGAATAGATAACAAAACGAAATTAAAGATAGATTTCATAGATCGCTGACTGGCATGGATTTGGCTTAAGTGCATACATGTTTTGTATACAATCATATAAAAACATACACACACTTTAGATCCGCAAGCCTGAAGCGCCCTATCCCGTACAGGCTGCAGATGCCCCGTAACCAATGATGCTGACTGCCCGCGACGAAGATTTGTCGAGCCAACGCTCATGCACAGTCATCGCGACGCCAAGCTCGGAGCCTGCCGGAATGCGTACTAGCCTCTCCACTAACAACATCGCGCTGGATCTGCCCTCCTCCCCCACTTCAACCCCTCACGACCAAACGTTTCAAGAACCCGTCGTACTCAGCCCTCGCCTGCACAACAAGGACCTGGCGCCGACCAAGGCCGAAGGTCGACGTTGGGGCCGCTACAGCATCTTCGCCCTGTGGACAAACGACGTTCACAACATCGCCAATTACTCATTCGCCATCGGGCTGTACGCCCTCGGCCTGGGCGGCTGGCAAATCCTGCTGTCCCTGGGGATCGGCGCGGCGTTGGTGTATTGCTTCATGAACCTCTCCGGCTACATGGGACAAAAGACCGGTGTACCGTTTCCTGTCATCAGCCGGATCAGTTTCGGCATTCACGGGGCGCAGATTCCTGCATTGATCCGTGCCGTTATCGCCATTGCCTGGTTCGGGATTCAGACGTACCTGGCCTCGGTGGTCTTTCGGGTACTGCTGACCGCGGTTCATCCAGGCTTCGCCGACTACGACCACAACTCGATCCTCGGTTTATCGAGCCTGGGCTGGGTGTGTTTCGTGGCGATCTGGTTCGTGCAACTGGCGATCCTCGCCTATGGCATGGAGATGGTGCGGCGTTACGAGGCGTTCGCCGGGCCGGTGATTCTGCTGACTGTCGCCGCCCTCGCCGCGTGGATGTACTTTCAGGCCAACGCGACCATCGCCTGGTCGATCCGCGAACCACTGACCGGTGGCGAGATGTGGCGCAACATCTTTGCCGGTGGCGCGTTGTGGCTGTCGATCTACGGCACGCTGATCCTCAATTTCTGCGATTTCGCCCGTTCTTCGCCGTGCCGCAAGACCATCAAGGTCGGCAATTTCTGGGGCCTGCCGGTGAATATTCTGGTGTTCGCCAGCATCACCGTCCTGCTCTGCGGTGCGCAATTTCAGATCAATGGACGGATCATCGAAAGCCCGACCGAGATCATCGCCTCGATTCCCAACACCTTCTTTCTGGTGCTCGGTTGCCTGGCGTTCCTGATCGTCACCGTGGCGGTGAACATCATGGCCAACTTCGTCGCCCCGGCCTTCGTGCTGAGCAACCTGGCGCCTA
Source organism: Pseudomonas sp. PDM25 (assembly GCF_019219045.1). Classification (NCBI taxonomy): domain Bacteria; kingdom Pseudomonadati; phylum Pseudomonadota; class Gammaproteobacteria; order Pseudomonadales; family Pseudomonadaceae; genus Pseudomonas; species Pseudomonas sp. PDM25. The sequence goes on along the minus strand of NZ_JAHUWL010000007.1, from coordinate 145,484 downwards.
AATACCTGACATTCCGCCGCGCCGGGCTGATCAGCGCGACCATCGCGGTACTGATCCTGCCGTGGAACCTCTACAACAGCCCGCTGGTGATCGTGTACTTCCTGTCCGGCCTCGGCGCCCTGCTCGGTCCGTTGTACGGCGTGATCATGGTCGATTACTGGCTCGTACGAAAAGGTCAGGTCAACGTGCCGCAGTTGTACAGCGAAGACCCCAACGGCGCTTATTACTACAGCCGCGGAGTCAATTTACGCGCCGTCGCGGCGTTCATTCCTGCCGCACTGATCGCCATTGTCCTGGCGCTGGTACCGGGCTTCGACAGCGTATCGCCTTTCTCCTGGCTGATTGGCGCCGGGATCGCCGGGATGCTCTACCTGATCATCGCCATACGGCAGCCCCATTACGCAGACGTCAGCGGTGAAGCCATCGCCGTCGATAACGTCAGCCATTAATCCCTTGGCGGCCCGGCACCGTCGGGCCGCAGAACCACCCGTTATAAGGACTTCCCATGCGAATTCTCGTGGTCAACGTCAACACCACCGAATCCATCACCCAGGCCATCGCGCGTTCGGCTCAGTCCGTGGCCGCGCCGGGCACGGAAATCATCGGCCTGACGCCCTACTTCGGCGCTGACTCCATCGAAGGCAATTTCGAAAGTTATCTGGCCGCCATCGCGGTGATGGACCGGGTGATGGCTTACGACCAACCCTTCGACGCCGTGATCCAGGCCGGTTACGGCGAACACGGCCGCGAGGGTTTGCAGGAGTTGCTCAACGTGCCGGTGGTGGACATCACCGATGCGGCGGCCAGCACCGCCATGTTTCTCGGCCATGCCTACTCGGTGGTCACCACGCTGGACCGCACCGTGCCGCTGATCGAGGATCGCCTCAAACTGTCCGGACTCTGGGACCGTTGCGCATCGGTGCGGGCCAGCGGTTTGGCGGTGCTGGAACTGGAATCCGATCCTCAGCGTGCGCTGGAGGCCATTATTCGTCAGGCGGAATTGGCCGTGCTTGAAGACAAGGCCGAGGTGATTTGCCTGGGCTGCGGCGGCATGGCCGGGCTGGATGAACAGATTCGTCAGCGCACTGGCGTGCCGGTGGTGGATGGTGTGACGGCGGCGGTGACGATTGCCGAGTCGTTGGTGCGATTGGGGTTGTCGACGTCCAAAGTGCGGACTTATGCGACACCGCGGCCGAAGAAAATTATTGGCTGGCCGGCGCGGTTTGGGCACTGAATTCGCGGCGTTAAACCGAGTCGCCCCATTCGCGAGCAAGCCCACTCCCACATTTGACCTGCGGCGTTCACAAATCCCCTGTGGGAGCGGGCTTGCTCGCGAAGGCCGCAACTTGGTCTCAAGCCTGGCTCAGAGCGCACTAAACCGCTGCCCCAACCCCTGCTCCGCAAACTGCTCAATGATGAAATCCACAAACGCCCGGGTCTTGCCCGGCAGCAGTTTGTGTTCAGCGTAATAAATGGAAATGTTGCCATCGTCGACAAACCAGTCCGGCAACACCCGCTGCAAGGTCCCGGCCTCCAGGTAGCCCACGGCAAACGGCATGCTCACCAGCGCAATGCCCAACCCTTGGGCGGCCGTGGCGCAGGCCGCCTCCGAATCGCTCATGGTCATCCGCGCCTTGAGCGTCAGCGGGCTGTGTTGCTGGGTATGACTGGTCAATTGCCAGGAACGCACACGACCTGTCTGCGGTGATCGAATCAGGATGCCATCGTGATGTTTGAGATCATCGGGCTCGGTAATCACCTCACGCCCTGCAAGATAATCGGCTGACGCGACCAACACCCGATGGGCCGGTGTCAGCTTGCGCGCCACCACCCCCTGCGGCAGCTCGAATCCGCCACCAATCGCCGCATCGAAACCCTGAGCGATCAGATCGACCTGACGGTTATCGAAATGCCAGTCCGGGTTGATCGCCGGAAAACGCCGCAGAAACTCCCCAAGCAACGGAACGACATACAACCGCCCAAACACCGTGCCCATGCTGACCTTCAACGTCCCCGCGGGTAGCCCCTCGGCGCTGGCCAGATTGGCCACGGCATTCTGGATCGTGTGAAGACTGGAACTCACTTCGCCGAGAAACCGATGACCCGCTTCGGTGAGCGTCAGGCTGCGAGTGCTGCGCTGAAACAGCCGCACACCCAGTCGCGCCTCAAGCTTGGCGACGCTCTTGCCCACCGCCGCCGGGGTCAGACTCAGGCGGCGCGCGGCTTCGGCGAAGCTGCCGACCTCGGCACTGCGCACGAAGCATTCGATACTGCTGAAGGTTTCCATAAGCGCCACTATAAACTTTTGGTTTACACAGACTATCGTAATTACTGTCTACACAGCCGGTAATCCTGAATCGATACTAGGCTCCATCAACCCAGGCATCTCGCCTCGGGACTTTGGAGATCGATATGACTACTCAGAACCTCAGCGGCAAAGTGGCTTTGATTCAGGGCGGATCCCGCGGTATCGGCGCCGCCATTGTCAAACGCCTGGCCGCTGAAGGCGCGACAGTCGCCTTCACCTACGTCAGCTCCACGGCCAAAGCCGAAGAATTGCAAAACAGCATCACCGGCAACGGCGGCAAAGCCCTCGCCATCAAGGCTGACAGCGCCGACGCCGAGGCCATTCGCAACGCCGTGACCGCCACCGTAAAAGCCTTTGGTCGCCTGGACATTCTGGTCAACAACGCAGGCGTTCTGGCCATCGCACCGCTGGAGGATTTTAAACTCGAAGACTTCGACCAGACTCTGGCCATCAACGTACGCAGCGTGTTCATCGCCACCCAGGAAGCGGCCAAACACATGACCGAAGGCGGTCGCATCATCAACATCGGCAGCACCAACGCCGACCGCATGCCCTTCGCCGGTGGCGGACCGTACGCCATGAGCAAGTCGGCGCTGGTCGGTCTGACCAAAGGCCTGGCGCGCGACCTCGGCCCGCGCGGCATCACCATCAACAACGTGCAACCGGGCCCGGTCGACACTGACATGAACCCGGCCAGTGGTGACTTCGCCGAAAGCCTGATCCCGTTGATGGCGGTGGGTCGTTACGGCAAAGCGGAAGAAATCGCCAGCTTCGTCGCCTACCTCGTCGGTCCCGAAGCCGGCTACATCACTGGTGCCAGCCTGACCATCGACGGTGGTTTCGGCGCCTGATGACTTAAACGCAATCTAAAAAATGTGGGAGCGGCGGTGCGACGATTCGACTTGCTCGCGAAGGCGTTGTGTCAGCCGACATTAATGTTGGCTGATACTCCCTCTTCGCGAGCAAGTCGAATCGTCGCACCGCCGCTCCCACACTTTCTGCATCAAGCCCATTCGAGCGCCGGCAAACCGCAAGCGCTTGGTTTGAACGCTTTCAGCGTACGAAGAATGCCGTCAGCGTGTGCGTATTTTTCGTCAGCCATCGCCGCATCCGGGATCGCAATCGCGGTCATTCCCGCCGCTTTCGCCGCCGTGACACCGAACGGCGAATCCTCGAACACCAGGCAATCCTCAGGCGCGACACCCAGGCGCCGCGCCGCCGTGAGGAAGATGTCCGGCGCCGGTTTAGCCGCGCCGACTTCCGGATCGTCAGCCGTCACGATGAAATCGAACAGCGCGAACCAATCGCGGTGCAAGGTGGTTTTCTGTCCGAACGACTGACGCGAAGAGCTGGTGCCCACCGCGATCGGAATATTGTTGGCCTTCAAGTGCCGAACCAGCTCCTGCGCGCCAGGCATTGCCAGCGCGGTAGGAAAACGCTCGCGCATCAGCGGTTCGCGGATCACCAGGAACTCTTCGGCGGTGATCGGCAGGTCCAGCGCCTCGACCACATAACGCGCCAGATCACCCGCGCCACGGCCGATGATGTTCTGCTTGACGCTCCAGTCGAAGACCCGACCGTAACGCGCAGCAATAATGGACGTGACTTCGGTGTAAATGCCCTCGGTATCCAGTAACAAGCCGTCCATATCAAAAATCACGGCCTTGATCGGGCCGAATTCATTCAGCGGTGCATTCATCGCATCTGATCCGTTTTCTAATGACATCCCAGAGGCGGCTCAGGTACGGCCGGGTCCGCGATCGATTAAAGGATTCAGCAGCATAGCGAGCGCGGCGGGCATAGGGCAACGGCCAATGCCTGATCGATAGTAAAACCTGCGCCGACGTGCTCTTCGTCATTTAGCGATTTCCCCTACACCAAACACTTACTTTCCCGACTTCTTTCCCCGCCGATCCCCCGCAAAGTCTCGCGCTCTGAATTGATCCGCGCGAGGGACTGCGAATGTTCATACCTGACAACCTCCTGGCCTTGAACAACACCATCGGGCTGCTGGTGGTCGCCGCCATGGACCCTGAGCAGCCGAATGTCGAAACGGTATTGAGTGATTTTCGACTGTGCCTGAACGACTACGACGCCTGGGCTGAAAGTTTCTGGACCGGCAAGGCCCTGGATGTCGAGCAAGTATTCAAGGTCGGCAACGAAGTCCGTCTAAGCGCGCCGAAGCATTCCACCACGCCAGTCAGCTCGACAGTCGCCGCGTGCCCGGCCAACGGTCCGTTGACCCTGGTGCATATGTTTGAGGCTGCGCGCTTCGTACCGATCGGCAATACACCAGTGATGCTTGAACCTTTGCTTTCCGACGTGGCGGGTGAGCAGACGTTTGGCGAGCCGATCTACGACGAGATCGGCCCCAGCGGCATCCTGGAAATCTCCGATTGCCCGCGCGGCCAGCGTTATCGCATCACCTTCTTTCCCGATGTATCCGCTGATCACGTCAAAGCCCTTTACGCCTCCTATCAGGGCGTCATCGGCGAGCTGGAAGGTTGGTTGCGCAACGAGTGGACGACCGAGTTCGAACCGGCGTGGGCCGGGTTCTCCCAGGCCGGTTTCATCAAGCGCTACGGCATGCTGCAACAGGCCGACTGGCGCGGCTTCGAGAACTCGCTGAACGGTTTGTGGGATGACGTGAAACAGATTTACGCCCTGATCGCTGACCTGCAGGCCAACAGCGAAAAACTCCTTGAATACCTGACCCGATCCGAGCTTGAAACGCTGCTGAATGCTTCGGCGGAGTCCATCGCCAACGTGTTGCTGATGCTGAGCGACGAGCCGTTGATGTTCATTCATCTTGCGGCGTTCACCAGCTGGCTGAGGATGCTGCCGCCGCAGTACATCGCCGAGGTCGTGGCGGAAATTCGTACGCAGATATTGATCAGTTTCCTGCTCATGTGCCTTACCGGTCCTGCGGGACTGGAGTTGCGCCTGAGTGAGAAGGTGCTGTCCAGGATCAAGTCCCCGCAGGCCCGGCAATGGCTGGCGGCCGCCAGTCTGCGATTGGCTGGGCTCACCGCCAAGTCCGACCTGACAGCCCACGCTGGCGCGCTCAAACCGCTGATGGTCAATGCCCGGAAGGCACCAATCAATCCTGCGCCCGCCGTGTCGCTGCAAATCACCACGGGTGTTGCGCCGGTTCTGTCGGTGAAGAATCCGCTGGCCATTGCTCGCGACAAGTCTGAAGCCATGACCCGGATGGTCAGGCAGGAACATCGCGACGATGCCCCGGTTCAAGCGAAAAGCCCCAACGGTGACAGCGCCGATTGCGGACCGTTGACCTGTACCCATGGCTGTCCGGTATCGATGGTCACGGGCGAGGAACTGCTGACCCTCACCGACGGTGCGCTGGACGGGATTTTGCCGTTCGACTTCACCCGGCTCTATCGCACCAGTGCCGCTGAAATCGATGACGGCCTCGGCTTCGGCTGGAGCCATTCGCTGTCTCATCGACTGGAAATCGATGGCGACACCGTCCTCTGGATCGACCACGAAAACCGTCGCACCACCTTCCCGTTGCCAACCAGCGAACGCCCGGCGATCCACAACAGCCTGTCGCGGGCGGCGATTTATCTGGGCGATGAACCCGAAGAACTGATCCTCGCCCTGGCTGGAGAAAAAGCGCGGTTTTTCCACTTTCGTGCAGGACGTCTGACAGCGATCAGCGATGCCTATGGCAATCGGCTGACGGTGCAACGGGATACGTCTGACAGGATCAAACGCCTCGATAACGGCGCAGGGCGTTCCCTTCTGTTGCGCTATGACCGCCGGCACATGATCGCCGTCGAGTATCAGCGTTTTCAGCCGGCCGACACCCTGGAAGACGCCTGGCGTACTGAACAAACTCTGGTTGCCTACCGCTACGACGCTCGTCATCGCTTGATCGAAGCAACCAATGCCGCCGGAGAAAGCGAACGTTACGACTACGACGATCAGCACGTCATCCTGCAACGGCAGTTGGCCGGTGGGGCGAGTTTCTACTGGGAGTGGGAGCGTGCCGGCAAGGCGGCCCGGTGCGTGCGGCATTGGGCGTCGTTTTCGCAGATGGACACGCGTTATGTCTGGGACGACAACGGCAGTGTGCTGGTCAAGAACGCCGACGGTAGCGAAGAGATTTACGAACACGACGACCGGGCGCGGCTGGTGCGCAAGGTCGAACTGGACGGCGGCGAGCACCTCAAGGCCTACGACGACCACGGTCGGTTGCTGGCCGAGCAGGACCCGCTCGGCGCCGTCACCGAATACCGTTACGACGAAGTTGGACGGCTGGTTGCGCTGATTCCGCCGGACGACGAACCGACGGCCTACGCGTATCGCAGCGGTTTCCTGCATGCGCGTTATCGCGGCAAAGCGGTGTGGAAATATCAACGCAACGCCCAGGGCGACGTCACCGAAGCGACCGATCCCGACGGTCAGGTCACCCACTATTACTACGACGACAAAGGGCAACTGCTGTCGATCCGCTACCCGGACACCAGCCGGCATGTGTTCGTCTGGAACGCCCTGGGGCAACTGCTCGAAGAAACCTTGCCGGACGGCGGTCAGCGGCGGTTTTCCTACGACGCGTTGGGGCGGCAGATTACCCGTCAGGACGAACACGGCGCCGTCACCCAGTACCAATGGGATGCCGTTGGCCGACTGATCCAGACCACGCTTCCTACCGGCGCCAGCCGCGCGTTCAGCTACAACGCCTACGGCAAGATCACCGCCGAACGCGATGAACTGGGTCGCGTCACCCGCTACGAATACCTCGACGACCTGCACCTGGTCAGCCGTCGCCTCAATGCCGACGGTACTCAGCTGAGGTACCGCTACGACAACGCCCAGCTGTTACTCACGGAAATCGAAAACGAATCCGGCGAAAAATATCGCCTGGACTACACGCCCAACGGCTTGATCCGACAGGAAACCGGATTCGACGGCCAACGCACGGCGTACACCTACGACCTCAATGGCCAGTTGCTGGAGAAAACCGAGTTCGGCGAGGACGGCTCGCAGCTGGTGACGGCGTATGAGCGGGACTCGGCCGGACGCCTGTTGGTCAAGACGCTGCCCGACGGCATCCAGGTTGAATACCGCTACGACAGCCTCGGCCGACTGATCGGCGTCGACGATGGCCACGACCATCCGCTGGAATTTGAGTACGACCAACAGGACCGCCTGATCACCGAGCATCAGGGTTGGGGCACGTTGCGTTATGGCTATGACGCCTGCGGTCAACTCAACCATCTGCGCCTGCCGGACGGCAGCAAACTCGATTACCACCACGCCAAGGGCGGCGCGCTGACGGCGATCGACCTCAACGGCGCGCGACTGACATCGCATACGTTCTTCGCCGGGCGCGAACTAAATCGCCAACAAGGCCTGTTGCTCAGTGATTATCAGTATGACGACCAGGGCCGCCTGAAAGCCCACGCTGTCAGCCAACACCTCCAACCGCTGTATCGCCGCGACTATGCCTACAGCGCCAACGGCAATCTCGACAGCATCGCCGACACCCGTCACGGCCAACGCAATTACCAATACGACCCGCTCAACCGCCTGATCCGCGTCCGTCATTCCCGCGATCAACAACCGGAAAGCTTCGCCCACGACCCGGCGGGCAACCTGCTGATGCAGGATCGTCCAGGCCCGACCACCGTCAAAGGCAACCGCCTGCTGATGCAAGGCGACCGCCACTACGACTACGACGCCTTCGGCAACCTGATCCGCGAGCGCCGCGGCACCGGGCAAAAACTCGTCACCGAATACCGCTACGACTGCCAACATCGGCTGATCGGCGCCACCCTGCCCAATGGCAGCCACGCGACCTACCGCTACGACGCCTTCGGCCGCCGCATCAGCAAAACCGTCGACGGCAAAACTACCGAGTTCTTCTGGCAAGGCGACCATCTCGTCGCCGAAAGCAGCCGCGAACACTACCGCAGCTACGTCTACGAACCCGGCAGCTTCCGCCCATTGGCCATGCTCGACGGCAAAGGCCCGCGCAAGGCTTGCCCGTTTTACTACCAACTCGATCACCTGGGTACGCCGCAAGAACTCACCGACTACAGCGGCGACATCATCTGGGCTGCCCGATACACAGCCTATGGCCGCCTGACTCGCCTCAACCGCGACACCCATCAGGTGCTTGATCAACCATTGAGGTTTCAGGGGCAGTACTTCGATGCGGAGACTGGCCTGCATTACAACCGGCATCGCTACTACAATCCGGATGTTGGACGGTATCTGACACCGGATCCGAGCAAGTTGGCGGGCGGGTTAAACGGGTATCAGTACACGCGAAACCCTGCGGGGTGGGTTGATCCGCTGGGGTTGAGTGAGTGTCCGGGTGGGGATGGGTGTAAGCGGCCGGCGTTTGGGGATGAGGATCCGGCGGGGACGGCGAAGGTTGATGAGGGGGAGCCCGGCGCTCCATCCACGAAACCAATAAATCGGTATTTGTACCGCGGAGACTCCCGAGAAGACTGGGAGATTTTTGAAACGGGGTTTGAGCCCTTGGGAGACAGCATGGATCTCTACTTGCATGCCTTGGACAACCGAAGCCCTCCCAGTTTTTTTGTCAGTACTTCGACCTCGGAAAAGGAGGCCATAAAGTTCGCAACGGGATACGGTTTTGATGATGGCTTCGTCTACGTAATAAAAAACATTCGCGGCATAGATGTGAATAAAAGGCTCGGCATGATTTCGCCTCACCGCAAGGAGGTTGAAATCGCGTTCCCAGGAGGAATAGACAGCCACGACATCCTCGGCGTTACTCCCGTCAATGCCGATGGTAGCTATAAGGGCTACTCAACCCCTAACCCGCGCAGGAAGTAATCATGAAAATAATAGAAATATCTATCAACACCCACGGAGTCACTAAAAAAGCCACTATCGAATGCGACCGGCAAAAGCGAACCTTAACTTTCATAATGGAAAACGGCTTAAGAAGAACATACACAGGCCATGATCTTTATGCATGTCTTGGACTGTTGCGAGCAGATTTTCCAGAAGTAAAGTTTCTATGCAAAGGCGCCAAACTCAATGTTTATCCTTCACGTATGTCATCCCAAATGTCTGGCGGCGTAGTGGCGTATGAACTTCAGATGGGGAAACCGGCTGAAAATGAAGATGTGGTCAACATTTTTGACTTCGAAGAAAACGACATCACACATGATATTCAACAACAAAGGGATTTTTACAATCACTGGATCACCTCGTTGGCAGAATAAATTGGTTTATTCCCCGCTCCCTTAACTTGGTCGGCTAGCACACTAGCATGAGGTGCCAAGCACGTAAAAATTAACGCTCTCCATAAGCCCAGCAATTAGCTGGGCATGGGTATCGCATTAACGACTACGCATCGACTCATATACATCTACCTAAACTCGCCCACCCGAACGACCATCCCCGGCATTGTCTGGATCTTTCAGGTCTGCTTCCACATCAGAGCGCTTCACATCGTCGCTCGGCACTTGCTCCACACCAGCATCATCAGGCGGACGTTGATCACGACTCAGGGGATTGGTCGGTGAAGGCAGCGGATATTCGGGGGTATCGTCGAAGTCGGAGTCTTTCGGATCTGCGTTCATAAGGCACCTCTCGTGGGGCCTGAAAAAAAGGCCCTGAAGTTTTGAGGTTTGTGCCCTGCATTGCGTTCGATCAGAGAGACGATCGGTCAAATCCGTCGCACAGCAGGCTCAATCGTCATCTTCGTCCTCATCCTCGTCTTCGAACTCGATATTTTCGACGTCGCCCGCCTCATCGGAATCATTGAGCGGCACTGTTGCGTCATCCATCAGTGAGCCTGGATCTTCGTTTCCCGGATCGTTAATGAACGGAAGCCCGCTCGGCCCTTTTTCTTCCTTGCCTTCGGTTTCAGGAGTCATGGCATGCCTCTTAACATTCTGGGGTGTATGAAGTTCGAGGCGGCCCACGACCAAACGTTCCAGAGTCCTGCTCCAGAAATGAAAAACCCGGCGCGAGGCCGGGTTTCTGATGTAGCTCGATGTCGAATCAGTGATTCTTGTGCTTGTTTTTATGCTTATGATTGTGGCCGCTACCGGAGTGCGAACTGCCGCTATCGTTACCCAAGTTGTTGCCTACCGCACCACCCGCCGCGCCGCCCAGGCCTGCGCCAATGGTCGAACCGGTCTTGCCACCCAGGCTATTGCCGATCACCGAGCCACCGGCCGACCCCAAACCACCACCAATAGCCGCTTCTGTGCGACTGCCTTTGTTCGCGCCGACTGCGCTACCTGCCGCGCCGCCTACACCGGCGCCAATCGCTGCACCCGTGCTGCCGCCCATTTGCTGGCCAACCACGTTACCTAGCGCACCGCCAATACCACCGCCAACTGCAGCGGTGCCGTCACCGGCGGCCATTGCACCTTGAGCGACCAAAAGTCCCAGAACCAACGTGGACAATGTCAAACGCATGATATGAACCTCTAAATTCCGTATCGGGGGTAAGAGAACGCGTTACGGATGGCGTGAGTCTAGCTTTTTCATCACACCAGCGCTGATCGTTGGACAGCTATAAATTCGAAGAGCGCGAAAGAAGAAACATCCAGATACAAAAAGCCCGGCATCAAGCCGGGCTTTTTGAGCTGATCGATCAGGATCAGTGACGCTTGTGACCTTTGGCCAGGTTGCTGCCCACGCCGCCGCCCAATGCGCCGCCCAAGCCTGCGCCAATGGTGGAACCGGTCTTGCCGCCCAGGCTATTGCCGATCACCGAACCGCCGGCCGCGCCGATACCACCACCAATGGCGGCTTTAGTACGGCTGCCTTTGCGTGCTGCAACAGCACTGCCTGCCGCGCCTGCTACACCCGCACCAATCGCTGCACCGGTGCTGCCGCCCATGCTCTGGCCGACCACATTACCCAGCGCGCCACCCAAACCACCACCGATGGCGGCAGTGCCATCACTCGCAGCCATCGCACCTTGAGCAACCAAAAGCCCCAGAACCAAAGCAGGCAGTGTTAAACGCATGACAAGAACCTCAAAAAAAGGGGTAACCGAAAGGGGCGAGATTGAATGCTTTTGAGGAGACAAAGTCCAGACACGCACGGGTACAACCTCGCAATAGGCGACGGTTGGACAGCGTTTTTAGAAAAGGTTTTATGACAGGCAAAAAAAAGCCCGCTGGGGAACGGGCCAGGTACTGCTTTCTAACGGATGAGTTGAGCCTACGTAGGCAGGCGTGAAAAGTTTGTGAAAAAAAATTACCCACGGTGGGTTTTATATCTGTAGTCAAAATCCCAACTACCTTGTGGAAATAAAAACCCCGCTCAATGGCGGGGGGGACTGTCCGGTTAACGGTTACTTCCTGGAAGGCGCCGTCACCCTCCTCGGCAAGAAATTCGCCTTTTCGGTCCGGGGCACCTTGGATTTCACTTTGGCGACTTGAGCCCGGTCTTCACCAAAGCCCGACACATACTCCGCTTGACCACACTGCACGCAATTGTTGATCGGAAACTCAGACCCGTCGTCTTCGATATACGAATCAGCCATACCTCTCCCCTCTCAAAAATGGGTCGATACCGGCAAGCCGTATGCCTGGAAAAATATCGACCTTCAACGCTTTTGAGACTAGTCAGTCAGTACTGGACTTGTAGTTCAGATTATTGCATCCCCGACGAACGGCTTCGTAACCCACTCACCTCAATTTGACCGCCGTCCCGGTCACAAACACCACCACCATCCCGCCCTTCCCGGCCGGCATGCTGATCTCATAATCAAGCCCCACCACCGCATCAGCCTGAAGTGCCCGCGCCCGTTCCTTCAACTCGTCGGTTGCCTGAATACGCGCCTCCTTCAACGCCCGTTCCAATGTCTGAGAGCGCCCACCGAAAAAATCCCGCATCCCGGCGAACATATCGCGGATAACGTTGACCCCCTGCACCGACTCAGCACTGACGATGTCCAGATAGGCGGTGATTTGTCGGCCTTCGATGGTGTGGGTTGTGGTGGTGATCATAAAATTACCTTCTTCAAAGTCCGGGGATAATTACTCAAGGCAACCTGGACAGATGTTGAGCCAACGCATCAAACGCCGGCAAGGTGACCGGATCGTTATCCGAGTTACTGGCGACCGGATGGGAGGCGTAGCGAACAATCACGATCTCGGCGTTCGGGTCAGCGTAGTCCTCGCTGTACTTGAAACATTGCCTTCCACAAAATTCAGACGCCAGAAACCACAAAACCCCTGACTTCTTTCGAAATCAGGGGTTTTGGTTACATCGAATTTGGCGGTGAAGGAGAGATTCGAACTCTCGATACAATTTCTTGTATACACACTTTCCAGGCGTGCTCCTTAAGCCACTCGGACACTTCACCGTATCTCGTCAAACAAGTTCTGTCTGTCGAGGCGCGCTAATGTAGTCGAAAGCTTTTCCGATGGCAAACTTTTTTTGCAGAATTTTCATGCGCTTAGCGTTTTAGTCGTTCGAGCAGGTTCCAGTCCATGGCAAACCCGCCAATCTCCGGCTTCGCGCCCTCCTCTATATAGAGGGGAATGCGCGGCTGACGTGGCGGGCGACGCTTGCCGGGCGGGAAAAGGGTGACTGGGCGGTCAGTCACGGCGCTTTACCTGGCCTGCGGCGGTGAGTAACGTCTGCGCTACTTTATTGAAAGGAATAGCGTCATGAGTGAGTTGATTTCCTACCATCTCGAAGACGGTATCGCGACCCTGACCTTGAGCAATGGCAAGGTCAATGCCATCTCTCCGGACGTGATTGCTGCGTTTAACGCCGCGCTGGATCAGGCAGTGACTGATCGTGCGGTGGTGATCATTACCGGTACGCCCGGGATGCTGTCGGGCGGTTATGACTTGAAGGTGATGACCTCCGGCCCTAAAGAAGCCGTGGCGCTGGTGACTGCCGGTTCGACGCTGGCCCGCCGCCTGTTGTCTCACCCGTTCCCGGTGATCGTCGCGTGCCCTGGGCATGCGGTGGCCAAGGGTGCGTTCCTGTTGTTGTCGGTGGATTACCGCATTGGTGTCGACGGCCCGTTCACCATTGGTTTGAACGAAGTGCAGATCGGCATGACCATGCACCACGCCGGTATCGAGCTGGCCCGTGACCGTCTGCGCAAGTCGGCGTTCCACCGCGCGGTGATCAACGCTGAGATGTTTAATCCGCAAAGTGCCGTGGATGCAGGGTTCTTCGACCTGGTGGTGTCGGCCGAAGAGTTGCAAGGCGCGGCGCTGGCGGCGGCTCGTCAGTTGAAGAAGATCAACATGACTGCGCACAAGAACACCAAGCTCAAAGTGCGCAAGGCGCTGCTGGAGAGGCTGGACAACGCGATCATCGAGGATCAGGATTTTTTGGTTTAAACCCAAACGTGCCACACCGAAAAGCCCGACCGTCGTGTCGGGCTTTTTCTTATGCGCTCCGTTAAATAGCCTACAACCGCTCTAGATCGCATCTGACCCATAAGTCGGAAACATGCGCTCAAACATCGTCTATCTCCCACCTCTATAGCGGCAATTGCCGAAAACAGTGCACATCCGTACACTGCGCCACCTTTTGTCCCGGTGGGGCCTGTAAATGCTGTTTGTGTTTCGTATGTTATTGATGGGCCTGCACTTTATTCTGGCCGGTGTGCTTGGGGTGATTCTTGGCCTGTGCCGACCGTTCAACCCGGATAACAGCCGTTTGTGTGCGCGTCTTTATGCATGGCCGGCAATGTGCATTTTGCGTCTGCGGGTGAAGTCTGACGTCGGACCGCTGATGGATAAACCCGACAGCTGCGTGATCATCGCCAATCACCAGTCCAACTACGATCTGTTTGTATTCGGCAACGTGGTGCCCCGCCGCACCGTGTGTATCGGCAAGAAGAGTCTGAAGTGGGTACCGCTGTTTGGTCAGTTGTTCTGGTTGGCGGGCAATGTGCTGATCGATCGCGGCAATGCGCAGAAAGCGCGCCAGTCGATGCTGACCACTACCCACACGTTACAGAATGAAGACACTTCGATTTGGGTCTTCCCGGAAGGCACGCGCAACCTGGGCGAAGAGTTGCTGCCGTTCAAGAAAGGCGCCTTTCAAATGGCCATTGCCGCCGGGGTACCGATTGTTCCGGTGTGTGTCAGCAGTTACGTTAAACACATGCGATTGAACCGTTGGCGCAGTGGGAAGATTCTGATCCGCTCGTTACCGGCGATTCCTACGGCTGGATTGAGCCTGGATGACATGCCGCTGCTGATTGCCCAGTGCCGCGAGCAGATGCGCGAGTGCATCGCTTCGATGGATCGGCAACTGCAAGCCGCGTAAAAGGAACCCGCCTTGTGCGGGTTTTCTTTTGCCTGCGAGCTTTTGCCTACGAACTCCGCAGATTTCACTGACTCTCAAGCAGTAGACAGGGCTAAGCTGGAGACTGCCTGCCACTGCCATCTTTGCTAATAGAAAGCTGCCAATAAGAAGTGAATCACTATCATGGGTAGAGTTGTTGCTGCTGCGGTTTATAGCGCTGGTAAGAAAGTCACCAATATCACCCTCGACGAAGGCGCTGCCTGGGCTGCGAAGCCTGGCCACTTTGTCTGGATCGGCCTTGAAGAGCCGAACGCCCAGGAGCTGTTCAATCTGCAACGCCAGTTCAACCTGCACGAACTGGCCATTGAAGACGCCCTGGAAAAACACAGTCGGCCGAAACTGGAAACCTTCGGCGATGCACTGTTCATCGTCACGTATTCGCCGATCCGGAATGAAGGAAAACTGGAGTTCATCGAGACTCATATCTTTGCCGGCAAGGGCTACATCATTACCGCACGCAACGGTCACTCGGCGTCCTACGCCCATGTCCGACAGCGCTGTGAGGCGCGTCCGCTGTTGCTGGAACATGGGGAAGATTTCGTACTCTATGCCATCCTCGACTTCGTGATCGAAAACTACCAGCCCATGGGTGAAGCGATCCATGCAGAGATCGATGAGCTGGAACGCAACGTCATGTGCAGTTCTCTGAACGAACGCGACATTCAAAAACTCCATAGTCTGCGCCGGGATGTCTTGCGTTTGCGTCGTTATGCGGCGCCGATGGTAGAGATTGGTGAGGAACTGCAAAAGCTCAACTTTCCGTTCATCGACAAGAACATGCGCCCGTACTTTCGCGATGTGCAAATCCACGTGACGCGGCAGATGGAAGACCTGACGACCCTGGCGGACATTGCCAGCCAGACTATTGAAGTTGGGGTGTTGCTGGAAGCCTCACGCCAAAGCGTGGTGCAGCGCAAGTTTGCGGCGTGGGCGGCGATTCTCGCCTTCCCGACGGCAGTGGCCGGGATATACGGGATGAACTTTCAGGACATGCCGGAGTTGAGTTGGCATTACGGTTATTTCGGGGTGCTGGGGGTCATTGCGGTGGGGTGCATAAGTTTGTGGGCGAGTTTCAAGAAATCGGGGTGGTTGTAGCCATTACCGAGGTGCCTGTGACATTCGCGAGCAAGCCCGCTCCCACAGTGGATCTCCAGTGTTGTAGAGATCATTGTGGGAGCGGCGGTGCGACGATTCGACTTGCTCGCGAAGCTTTTATCTTTTAAACCGACTCGGATGCAGGCTTGTGCGCCACAAACCGCATCATCCACTCCGCAACGGTAGTGCCGTGATGCTCGTGCTCAAGGCTCGCCATACCTTTCGAATAAATCTGCTCGCCCAGCGCTTCCTGACGAATATCCAACAGCGCGCGCGAGTAATCGTGAATGAACTCCGGATGCCCCTGGAAGCACAGCACCTGATCGTTGATGTGGTACGCGGCGAACGGGCAGAAATCGCTGGAAGCGATGACCGTGGCGTTTTCCGGGAGCGCGGTGACCTGGTCCTGATGGCTGATCAACAAGGTCAGTTCTTCTCTCACCGGGCTCATCCACGGCGCCTTGGCGGCGAGTTTGTACTTGTGGGTGCCGACGCCCCAGCCTTGGGTCGCACGTTCGCTCTTGCCGCCCAGCAGCAGCGCCAGCAGTTGATGGCCGAAGCACACGCCCAGCAGTTTGTCGCCGCGCTCGTAGCGGGTCAGCAGGTAAGCCTTGAGGGTTTCAATCCACGGGTCAGTGCCGAAGGAATCGGCCTTGCTGCCGGTGACCAGGTAGGCATCGAACGTCAGCTCATCGCCGGGATACTCGCCCTGCATCACGTTGTACACCGTGAACTCGGCAGCGATGGGTTGCTGCGAAAACAGACGCTGGAACATCTGCCCATAACCCTGATATTCATCGACCAGTTCCGGACGCAGGATGTCGGTTTCCAGAATGCAGATGCGTAACGACATAAAAAATACCTGACACATGATGGGAATAATGCACACCCCAGAGCCTGCCTTGAAACACAGTGGCAAGGCAAGCCCCGGAATGCGTCACCCGTCCCCTAGAACGCCTCCCCTTTAGCCGCTTTCTCCAGCAATAGCGCAGGGGGGGCGAATCGCTCGCCATACTGCTCCGCGAGGTACTGGGCGCGGGCGACGAAATCTTTCACGCCATACTGGTTGATGAACTGCAGCGCGCCGCCGGTCCAGGCGGCGAAGCCGATGCCGAAGATCGAGCCGACGTTGGCGTCCGCCGTCGAGGTCAACACCCCCTCCTCCATACAGCGCACGGTTTCGATGGCTTGCACGAACAGCAGCCGATCGCGCACGTCCTTCGGCGAAATCTGCCCGTCAGCCTTCTCGAAAAGACTTTTCAGCTCTGGCCACAGATGCTTCTGCCCACGGGCCGGATAATCGTAGAAACCACCACCAGCAGCCTTGCCCGGACGCTTGTATTCCTGGAGCAGCAAGTCAATCACGGCGAATGCCGGGTGCTCAATCAGTGGTTTCCCTTCTGCTCGCAGGTCTTTGGCAGTTTGCTGGCGGATATGGCTCATCAAGCTGAGGGAAACTTCGTCGGAGATCGCCAGAGGTCCGATTGGCATGCCGGCCTTGCGCGCTTCGGTCTCGATCATCGGCGCGCTCACGCCTTCGCCCAGCATGGCGATGCCTTCGTTGGTGAATGTGCCGAACACCCGCGAGGTGAAGAAACCGCGACTGTCGTTGACCACAATCGGCGTTTTCTTGATTTGCAGGACGAAATCGAACCCGCGAGCCAGGGTTTCGTCGCTGGTGTGGGCGCCTTTGATGATTTCCACCAAGGGCATTTTCTCCACGGGGCTGAAGAAATGCAGGCCAATGAACTTGCTCTGATCCGGCACGGCGGCAGCGAGGCCGCTGATGGGCAAGGTCGACGTGTTGGAAGCAATCACCGCATCCGGGCCAACGACTTTTTGCGCCGCCGAAGAGACGTTGGCTTTCAAATCGCGATCTTCAAACACCGCTTCAATGATCAGATCACAACCGGCCAGGTCGGCGTCGCTTTCAGTGGGATGAATTCGCGCCAGCGTTGCATCGCGCTGATCGGCACTCAATTGGCCACGCGCAACCTTCTTGTCCAGCAGCGCCGCCGAATGAGCCTTGCCCTTCTGTGCCGCCGCAAGATTGATGTCCTTGAGCACCACGTCGATGCCGGCGGACGCGCTGACAAAGGCGATTCCGGCGCCCATCATGCCTGCGCCCAGCACGCCCACGCGACGCGTCACGTAAGGTGCAAAGCCCTGGGGCCGCGAGCTGCCGGCATTGATTTCGTTGAGCTGGAACCAGAACGTGCCGATCAGGTTTTTCGACACCTGGCCGGTGGTCAATTCGGTGAAGTAACGGGTTTCGATCAAGTGCGCGGTGTCGAAATCCACCTGAGCACCTTCCACCGCGGCGCAGAGGATTTTTTCTGGCGCGGGCAGACAGCCCTGGGTTTTGCTGCGCAGGATCGACGGCGCGATGGCCAGCATTTGCGCGACTTTCGGGTTCGACGGCGTACCACCGGGAATCTGATAACCCTTCACGTCCCAGCGCTGCACAACCGAAGGATGGGCGATAATCCAGGCGCGCGCCTTGGCCAGCAATTCATCACGATCCGCCGCCAACTCATCAATCAAACCTGCCCGCAACGCCTGCTGCGGCCGGACTTTCTTGCCCTCTAGCAGGTACGGCAAGGCTTTTTCAATACCGAGCATCCGCACCATGCGCACCACCCCGCCACCGCCCGGCAGCAGGCCGAGGGTCACTTCCGGCAGGCCGAGTTGCACCGAAGAATCGTCCAGCGCAACCCGGTGATGGCACGCCAGGCAGATTTCCCAACCGCCGCCCAACGCCGCGCCGTTGATCGCGGCGACCACCGGTTTACCGAGGGTTTCGAGGGTGCGCAGCTGCCCTTTGAGTGTCAGCACCCTGTCGTAAAAGGCTTTGGCTTCAGGCTTGCCGACCTTGATCAGTTCATTGAGGTCGCCGCCGGCGAAAAAGGTTTTCTTGGCCGAGGTGATGATCACGCCGGCGAGGGTGTCTTTGTCGGCAACCAGTCTGGCAACACACGCGGCCATGGCTTCGCGGTAGACCGCGTTCATGGTGTTGGCGCTCTGGCCCGGCATGTCGATGGTCAGGACGACGATCTGGTCCTGGCCTTTTTCGTAACGGATGGCTTCGGTCATGAAAGGGTTTCCTTGAAGTCGGTCGGGGCTCAGAGGCGTTCGATGATGGTGGCGATGCCCATGCCGCCGCCGACACACAGCGTCGCGAGGCCATAGCGCAGGCGCCGGGTTTCCAGTTCATCGAGCAACGTGCCGAGGATCGCGCAGCCAGTGGCGCCCAGCGGGTGACCCAAGGCAATGGAGCCGCCGTTGACGTTGACCTTGTCCGGGTCGATCGCCATGTCCCTGATGAATTTCAGCACCACCGAGGCAAACGCTTCGTTGACCTCGAACAGGTCGATGTCTTCAACCCGTAGCCCGGCCTTGGCCAGTGCCTTGCGGGTGGCCGGCGCGGGACCGGTGAGCATGATGGTTGGGTCGGTACTGGTGACGGCGGTGGCGACGATCCGCGCCCGCGGTTGCAAACCCAGCGCCCGGCCCTTGGCTTCGGAACCAATCAGCATCAGCGCCGCACCATCGACGATCCCGGAACTGTTACCCGCCGTGTGCACGTGGTTGATCCGCTCGACATGGCTGTAGACCCGAAGCGCCGTGGCATCGAAGCCCATTTGCCCGATCATCTCGAAGCTCGGTTTGAGCTGGCCCAAGCCTTCCATGGTCGATCCGGCGCGGATGAATTCATCGTGATCGAGCAGGATGATGCCGTTCTGGTCCTGCACTGGCACCAGCGATTTGTTGAACGAACCGTCGGCCCTTGCCCGCGCAGCTTTTTGCTGGGAGTGCAGCGCATAGGCATCGACGTCTTGACGGCTGAAGCCTTCCAGTGTGGCGATCAGGTCAGCGCCCACGCCTTGAGGGGCGAAATGGCTATGAAAACTGGTTTCCGGGTCGTGTGCCCAGGCGCCGCCATCGCTGCCCATCGGCACGCGGGACATGGATTCAACGCCGCCAACCACCACCAGGTCTTCGAAGCCGGAACGCACCTTCATCGCGCCGAGGTTCACCGCCTCCAGCCCCGAGGCGCAGAAGCGGTTGATCTGCAAACCCGCCACGCTGACGTCCCAATCCGCCACCTGGGTCGCGGCTTTGGCGATGTCGGAACCCTGGTCGCCGACAGGCGTCACGCAGCCAAGTACCACATCGTCGACCTGACTGGTATCGAGAGACGTGCGCTGTTGCAGCGCCGTGAGCAGCCCGGCCACCAGGTTCACCGGTTTGACGCTGTGCAAGGCACCATTGGCCTTGCCTTTGCCGCGGGGCGTGCGTAACGCGTCGAAAATCAAAGCTTGGGTCATGACGTTCTCGAACCTGGGCAGGGAGTAAATTCAGAGTCTCCACCTTAGGCCGAGCAGCCCCGGATTCAATGACCGCAGTGCTCACAGACGTTGACGGTCACGCTCAGACGGACGGTAGGCAACCACCGGATTAACCGATTCAGGACCCCAAGCTGTCTAGCAAACGGGCGCCCAAGAAGCTGGCAATAGGCCTCATGCCTTTTTAAGAGCAATTTATGTGAAGTCCATACGAAATGGATCTAAACCAAGCGTGACGCGGGCTCTAAGGTGAACTTGTACGAAGTTGTCGTCGGGTTTTGCCGAGGCGCTCGTCAAACAGGAAGTGCAACGCTCTGCCGTCATGGAGAAATGTAGGCAGGCATCAGGAAATAACAATAAAGGCGGTCAAGCCATGTTCAAACAATCGAAAGTACGTCAAGCCGGGCTCATTCTTTTCGCCACTACGCTGTTGTTGATTTTGCCGAACCTGACCAAGGTGATCGGCTAGTCGGTCAATAAAAAATACGGCGCCAGGTTTTGGTATCGCCCTCTAAAAATGTGTCTGGCTCGCTACCCGGGTCAGCGTGAGTGTGCCAACCTTTACGGCACTTCCACGACATGGACGGCGATCATTTGAAAACGCTCATTTTGTTCGGGGCCTTGCTGCTCAGCATGCCTCTGTCTGCCGCACAGCTGAACCTTGAGCTGGGCGCGAGCAATCGCACCTGGCAAACCGAGGAGTTGCTCAAGCATCCTCAGGTGCAGACCCTCACTGTCAGCAATGACGTTTCCTACAAACGGGACATGAGCTATCGCGCTGTTCCGTTGGCTGCGTTGTTGACGGGCATCAAACCTGAAGACCACTTACAAGCGGTAGCCCTGGATGGTTTTGCCGCAGAACTGTCAGCCGCGCCGTTGCTCAACACCCAGGGCGCGCGCGCATGGCTGGCGATTGAAGAACCCGCCAAGCCGTGGCCACCGCTGTCGGAAGGCAAACCCGGCGCCGGGCCGTTCTATCTGGTCTGGACCGATCCGCAGGCGGGCGATATCAGCCCCGAACAATGGCCCTTTCAAGTCGCGAGCATCAAGCGCATGGCACCGGTGGCCGAGCGCTTCCCTGCCCTGCGGCCCGATCCGGCGTTGAAGGCTGACGACCCGGTGAACAAGGGCTTTGCGCTGTTTCAGAAGAATTGCCTGGCGTGTCACCGATTGAACGGCGCCGGGGATGCGCAGTTTGGGCCTGACCTGAACATTCCGTTTAACCCGACCGAGTACTTCGGCGCGGATTTCCTCAAGCGCTACATTCGTGATCCGCAGAGCTTGCGCCAGTGGCCACAGGCGAAGATGCCCGGGTTCTCGGCGACGGTGTTGCCGGACGGGGATCTGGAGAGGCTGGTGGGGTATTTGAAGCACATGGCTGGGCGAAAAGCTCAACCCTAGCCTTGTGCTGTCTGGGCAGGCCTCTTCGCGAGCAAGCCCGCTCCCACATTTGACTGTGAGCGACACAGATCCAGTGTGGGAGCGGGCTTGCTCGCGAAGCGGTATCCCCGATTACTGCTGTTGGACGGAGATAACCGGCATCGGTGTCGGTGACACAAACACTTTCGCATGCATCTGCTCGCAACCACCGCCACGCCGCATGCCACGCACCGGGCAGGCATCCAGGTAATCCAGGCCCACCGCCAGTTTCAGATGACGCTCGGGCCGCGCCAATTCATTGGTCACGTCGAAGCTGTACCAGGCGTCATCGAGCCAGGCTTCCGCCCAGGCGTGACTGGCCAGGTGTTCGCTGTTCTCGCTGTACAAATAGCCCGACACATAACGCGACGGAATGCCCAGGCTGCGAGCACAGGCGAGAAAAGCGTGGGTGTGGTCCTGACAGACGCCCGAACGCCCGGCGAAGGCCTGGGCGGCGCTGGTGTCCACTTCGGTGGAACCCGGCGTGTAGGTCATGTGCTGGTTCAGGCCATGCATCAAGTCGATCAGCGCCGTGCGATCCCGGCGTTGCTTGCACTCCTTCTCGGCGAACGCACGCAGGGCTTCGTCGGCTTCGGTCAGGCGCGTGAAGCGCAGAAACGGCAGCGCCGACTGGCTTTCATGCTCCGCCTCGCGCAATTCGTCGATGTCCACCTGACCCCGGGCGCCGATGATGATCGCCTCGTGGGGCTCGTCCAGGGTCAGCACGTGCAGGATGTTGCCGAACGGATCGAGTTGCGCGCGCACCGGACGCGGCAAGTCGAGCTGCCAACTGAGCACGTGCTGGCGCTCGCTGTCGTGGGGGGTCAGTCGCAGGTACTGGATGCTCGCCCGCACCTGATCTTCATAGTGATAGGTGGTCTCGTGGCTAATGGAAAGTCTCATGCAGCCTCCAGGTAGGAACTGTGTATGGCGTTACCCAACTGGCGCACCAGCGGGATGAACTCGGTCAGCCAGGCGTGCAGGCCTTCGTCGAGAATTTCGGTGATGCCGGTGTAGCGCAGGCGTGCGTCGATTTCCGCTGCCAGGCGTTGCGCGGGACGGCCGTTGGCCCCCGGCAATTGGGCTAGGATCTGGTCGATTTCTTCGGTGCAGGCGCGCAATGAACGCGGCACGTCAGCACGCAGCAACAGCAACTCGGCCACATGCCGGGCGCCGGGTGCGTCGCGGTAGATCTCGGTGTAGGCCTCGAACGAGGACAACGCCCGCAGCAAAGCACTCCACTGGTAATACGCGTGAGCGGTGCCATCGCTGACCGCCTCTGCCTGATCGCCAGCCATTTCGTAGCGGGCGTCGAGCAGGCGCAGCGTGTTGTCGGCCCTTTCGATAAACGTCCCCAGACGAATAAAGCGGAACGCATCGTTACGCATGATCGTGCCGTAGGACGCGCCGCGGAACAGGTGGGAACGTTCCTTGATCCACTCGCAGAAACGGCTCATGCCGTAGCGACTCAGGCCCTGATCGGCAATCCCGCGGATTTCCAGCCAGGTGGCATTGATGTTTTCCCACATATCGGCGGTGATTCGCCCACGTACCGCATGGGCGCTGGCCCGCGCGGCGCCGAGGCAGCTGTAAATGCTCGCCGGGTTGGCCGCGTCCAGGGCGAAGAAATGCAGCAGCCGTTCAGCGTGCAATTCGCCGTGGCGCTCCAGGTAATCGTCCAGGGTGCCGGTGATCAGCAACGGCATGGCGAGTTCATGCAGGCCGTCACCACGGCCATCCTGTGGCATCAGCGACAGCGAATAACTGATGTCGAGCATCCGTGCGAGGTTTTCCGCCCGCTCCAGGTAACGCGACATCCAATACAAATCCGAGGCAGTTCTACTTAACATGGCAGGCTTCCTTCAATCCTCGACCACCCAGGTGTCCTTGGTTCCACCGCCCTGGGATGAATTCACCACCAGGGAGCCTTCGCGCAGGGCAACACGGGTCAAACCGCCGGGCACAACCCGGGTTTCGCGGCCAGACAATACAAACGGACGCAGGTCGATGTGGCGTGGAGCAATGCCGTTTTCGACAAAGGTCGGACAGGTCGACAGGGACAACGTCGGTTGCGCGATGTACGCATGGGGCTTGGCTTTGATCCGCGCGCGGAAAGACTCGATTTCCGCCGCCGTCGCCGCCGGCCCGACCAGCATTCCGTAACCGCCGGAGCCCTGGGTTTCCTTGACCACCAGTTCCGGAAGATTGGCCAGTACGTGGGACAATTCGGAGGGATTACGACACTGCCACGTCGGCACATTCTTCAGAATCGGCTCTTCATCCAGGTAGAAACGGATCATGTCCGTCACGAATGGATACACCGACTTGTCGTCCGCGACCCCGGTGCCGATGGCATTGGCCAGCACCACGTTGCCGGAGCGATACGACGACAGCAGCCCTGGAACGCCGAGCATCGAGTCCGGGTTAAACGCCAGCGGATCGAGGAACGCATCGTCGAGGCGACGGTAGATCACGTCGACGGCTTTCGGCCCGTCCGTGGTGCGCATGAACACCTTGTCATCCCGCACGAACAGGTCCGCGCCTTCCACCAGTTCGACGCCCATTTCCCGCGCCAGAAACGCATGTTCAAAGAACGCGCTGTTGAAACGACCCGGCGTCAGTACCACCACGCTCGGGTTATCAATCGGGCTGGAGCTTTTCAGGGTGTCGAGCAACAGGTTCGGATAGTGGTCGATGGGGGCAATGCGCTGGGCCGCGAACAACTCGGGGAACAACCGCATCATCATCTTGCGGTCTTCGAGCATGTAGCTCACGCCGCTCGGTGTACGAAGATTGTCTTCGAGCACGTAGTACGTGCCGTCGCCATCGCGCACCAGATCGACACCGGAGATGTGGGAATAGATATCGCGGTGCAGATTCAGCCCCTGCATCGCCAACTGGTATTGCTCGTTGGCCAGCACTTGCTCGGCCGGGATGATGCCGGCCTTGATGATGCGCTGCTCGTGATAGAGGTCGGCGAGGAACATGTTCAACGCCTTGACCCGCTGAATGCAGCCGCGCTCGACGACTCGCCATTCACTGGCGGGGATGCTGCGGGGGATGGTGTCGAAGGGAATCAGGCGCTCTGTCCCTTGCTCATCACCATAGAGCGTGAATGTAATCCCGGCGCGATGAAATAACAGATCGGCCTCGCGTCGCCGTTGTGCCAAAAGCTCGTCAGGCGTTTCGGCCAGCCAACGGGCAAACTCCCGATAATGCGGGCGGACCTGGCCGCCGGCATCGTACATCTCATCAAAATAGGTGCGGATCATGCCGTACTCCTTGTCACCCGGACATCTGGGCTTCGCAAAGCCCGTGCCATCGGCATAAACGCTTTGATATCAATCAGTTGGATAATCACATTGCACGCACCGCACCAATCCTGTGCGGTAAATGCCCCCACCCGATCGCCCCCGCTTCATTGCGAAGCAATGTTGTCGCCTATCACCAGCATAGCCAGAGTTGATTTCACTGCCCGAGAGTCGCTGCGGATAATCCGCGCATTCGCTGAAAATCTTGACGAACTTCCCTTTAGCCGCCTGTTCAGGCGGTTTTTTTTGCGTCGGATTCTTGTTTCAGGGTTTTGCCAGGTGCATTTTCTGCCCCACGAAAACGAAAACGGCCAACCCGAAGGTCAGCCGTTGCTGAGTGTTGTCACTGTTCATAAGCTATGCGAGTCGCCCTCGTACCTCCTGCTTGACGCCCCATCCTTCGATGATGCCGCCCAAAGGCTCGACCACCGCCTCGAAATCCTGCTCAAAATCGCCGATGCCGTCATAAGTGGCGTACATCACTTTGCTCAGTTCCAGGTACCACGCGCCGTCATCGCGCACGCTGATTTGTGCATTCAAGGATTCACCACAGTAATGCCCTGCCGCCCTGCGCGCCCGCTCCTCGTCCGGAAAAATGGCGTAGAACTCGATGGGATGGAATCGTGAAAAGTCGAAGCCGCCTTCTTTCATGCGGCGCAACACGCTGGTGCTGATGTCTTCTTGATAGGCTGTGCTCATGAAACGTCCCCCTCAGACTGATGGATAGACTTTCCGTATTCCCGGCACTCGCAACCGAATGGGGCGAGCGATGCGGCAACAACGTTGCCGGTGGGAAGCAAGCATGTAGCTGACAAGACCAGACCTTAGCGATCCGTTCGCTGATCTCGGTTGCAGAGTAGCCTCAAGATAGAGCCACTGCCAAGGTCTGGTTAGAAATGTGACAGGAGATGTTCAGATTGGCGTGATGCTGAGGATTTCAATGCTGTTCTGGGTCTTCAGACTTTTGACAGTCGGATCATCGGCGCGCCCTTCCAGATCGTTGAGGTCCAGTTCGGCAGCCACAGGCAGGCACCGGGCGCGAATGAGCTTCGCGGCTTGCTCGTTGTTCGGGCATTCATCGCTCTCGAACACCTCGTCAACTTGTTCACCGTGATCATCAACGAAAGTGACTTTCCACTTTTGCATCAGGTGCCTCCTCGATAAAACCCATGGATGGGCTTACATGTATCTCGACATTCTTCCCCGGCCAATCGTTCAACCGGACCTTCTACTTCTATAAGTGAAGCATGAAAAAAGGGCCGTCTGCGGTGTGTTTTCACACAACCTGAGAGGGCCCTTTCTGGTTTGCTCGATATCAGTCGTTGCTAGGCTTGTTCACAGCCTGCAGGACGTATTGCGGCAAGGCGAACGCGCCGATGTGGATTTCCGGGTTGTAGTAGCGGGTGATGATGCCGCTGCCGACGAAGCGCTGCTGCAGGGTTTCGCGGGACAACTTGCGATAAGCGGTATTGGTCGCGCCCCAGGCGAAGGTCATGGCGCCGCCGATGTAGGTCGGCACGGCCGCCTGATAGAAGTGCCAGTCCGGGAACAGGCTACGCAGGCGTCCGGCTGTGGTTTTGACTTCTTCGATTTGCATGAACGGCGTGCCGTTCTGGGTCACCAGGATGCCGCCTTCGTTCAGGCAGCGACGGCAGGCCTGGTAGAAGTTTTCCGAGAACAGCACTTCGCCCGGGCCGATCGGGTCGGTGGAATCGGAAATGATCACGTCGAATTTTTCGCTGGTGGTGGCGACGAAACGCATGCCGTCGTCGATCACCAGGTTCAGGCGCGGATCAGCGAACGCACCCTTGGAGTGGTTCGGCAGGAATTTCTTGCACATGTCGACCACGGTGCCGTCGATCTCGACCATGGTGATGTGCTCGATGCTGCGGTGCTTGGCCACTTCACGCAGCATGCCGCCGTCACCGCCACCGATGATCAGCACGCGCTTGGCGGTGCCATGCGCCAGGATCGGTACGTGGGTCAACATCTCGTGGTAGATGAATTCGTCGGCTTCGGTGGTCTGGATCACGCCGTCCAGCGCCATGACGCGGCCCATGCGCGGGTTTTCGAAAATCACCAGATGCTGGTGTTCGGTACGCACTTCGTGCAGCAGTTTTTCCATGCGAAAACGCTGGCCATAACCTTCGTAGAGGGTTTCCAGGTACTCGCTGGTCGGGGTGTTGCTCATGGGAAGTGCTCCGATGAATGCGGATGGCAAGACGCGAATACTACGTCGCAGCACATGACAGGTCGAACCTTCGTCTGTCGGGTAGGCATGGAACAGTGTGGGAGCGAGCCTGCTCGCGATAAACGATAACGCGGTTTACAGGGAAACCGCGGCGTCTGCATCGCGAGCAGGCTCGCTCCCACAGGGGAAAGGTGTCGGCTTTGGGTGCGTATTCAGATCCGGACGTTTCCTCGAGGCCCGGCGATGGCCCAGATGATCAGGCCCAGCACCGGCAGCAGCAGGATCAGCAGCACCCAGATGATTTTCATCCCTGTGTCGGCACCACTTTTGAGCACGTTGATGATTGCCCAGATATCCAGGGCAAGAATAATCAGGCCAATCAGACCATTGAACGTGGAACCCATGGTGTCGCTCCCTAAGAGTGGTTTGCACTCTTAGGATAGCCGGGCCTTGCGAGGGTTCCGTTTTTTAAACGTGGACGGCGATTTTGAGGGCTTCCAGCGAGGGTGCGGCAGCGATGCCGACTTTGGCGCACAACTCGAGTACGCGCGGCACGTCGTTGCCGTAGACCAGCACCACTTGCAGTTCGTCGTCGAGCAACTGACTGAAGTTCATCAGCGTGTAACCGCCGTTTTCCTTGTTCATGCTGCCCATCTGCACCTGAATGCGATTGAGCGCGGTCAGGGCTTCAGTCTTGGCCAGTTGCTTGGGCTTGATATTGAAATCAACCCCGGGACCGAACGAGGAAACGATCTGGGCGAAAAGGTCCACATAGGTGTCGGCCTGGAACAGCACGGTCTCTGGAAGGCTGCCGACGACGACCCACTCACCCAGCGGAATCGGGAACGTTTCGTCGTAGTTGATATCCGGATTGGCCGTCAGAAAAGCCTCGGGATCGGCGTAGGCCTGGGCCGCTTCGTCAGCGACTTTCAGGATTTCGTCATCGCTCATGCACCCGGAGCTTATTTTGCTGATGAGTTCGACGAGTGCGGCTTTCATGGGGCGGAATCCTGTAGCGAGGGAATTTTGAAGGCGCGAAGGATAGCGCATTACGCCCCGCAATTCCTGTGCGCGAGCATGGCCGGGATTGTTGACCCACATCAAGATCCAGCCCCCTGAGTAGCGGCACAATAATGGCACCTTGCCAAAACTGTTTCCGCTATCAGAGAAGACCTCCATGGGTGCCTGGCTTAGCAATATCTCGCTGAAATACAAATTCTGGGCGGTCAACGCCGTCGCCTTCGTCACGACCTTGCTGCTGGTGTTGTACGCCGTACAGCTCGAACAACAGGCCCGCAGCCATGCTTACCAGGCATCAGCACAAGCCCAGGCGCGACTGCTCAGCGCCTGGCCCGCCGGGCAACCGCTCCCCAAAGCCGATAACGTGCTGACGTTCAGTCGCGGGCAAGCACCGTTGCTGAACGGGCAGCCGGTACTGGAACTGGCCGATACCAACGGCTGGGTCGCAATCAATGCCATGCCGCTGTTCGGCGACAACCCGTTGATGGGCGCTGAAGTGTTTACGCGCCCGGAGGGCAACCAGGTCGCAGTGATTGCCCATGGCCCGAGCATGGCCCAGGTATTTGGCGAGCGTTTTCCCAACTACGCCGTGGCGGTAGCGATCTTGATGCTGGCGATGCTCGGCGCTTCGCAATTGTTGATCCGCTTCCTGCTCAGCCAGCTCAATACGCTGAAGGACGTGATGCTCCACGTCGAGAAAACCGGTGACCTGTCGGCACGCGTGCCGCTGGCCTGCACCGACGAAGTCGGGCAGATGGCCAATGCCTTCAACGCCATGCAGGCCGGTTACCAGCGAGTGGTCAATACCGTCGCCAGCACCGCCCGGCAACTGGATGTCGGCGCGGCACGGCTGGCGTCGAGCATGAACGAGGTGCGTCACGGCATGCTCGGCCAGCAAAGCGAAACCGATCAGGCCGCCACGGCGATCAACGAAATGACCGCCACGGTCTATCACATTGCCCAGCACGCTGGCGCCACCCGCGACCTATCGCAAACCGCCGATACCTTGGCCGGCAGCGGGCAGGAAGTGGTCAGTCGGGTGCAGAAGTCGATTGCCGGCCTGTCCAGCGGGGTACAACAGACTGCCGAGATGATTCAGCGTCTGGCCGAGGACAGTCAGAAGATCAACGGCGTGGTCAGTGTGATTCACAGCATCGCCGAGCAGACCAATCTGCTGGCGCTGAACGCAGCGATTGAAGCGGCCCGTGCCGGTGAAATGGGTCGCGGGTTTGCGGTGGTCGCCGATGAAGTGCGTAACCTGGCCAAACGTGTCCAGACCTCCACTGACGAAATCACGATCATGGTTTCCGCGTTGCAGGCCGGGACTCGGGACGCGGTGGATTTCATGCAGGAAAGCTCGTTCAAGGCCGACGATTGCGTGCAGCAGGCTCAGGAGGCCGGTGCCGCATTGGCAGAAATCACCAGCGCCGTGGCGCAGATGCGCGAAAGCAACACGCAGATCGCGGTGGCGGCCGAGCAGCAGAGTCACGTGGCCGAAGAGATGAATCGGGCGGTGGTGAGCATTCGGGATGTGACCGAGAACACCGTGCAGCAGACCGTGGATTCGGCGACTACCAGCAATGAGCTGGCAGCGTTGGCGGGGGAATTGAGCAAGGCTATAGGGCAGCTGAAGCTGTAAGGGACCCTTCGCGAGCAAGTCGGATCGCCGCACCGCCGCTCCCACAGGTAATGCGCAAATATTGAAATAGCGCAAATCCTGTGGGAGCGGCGGTGCGGCGATCCGACTTGCTCGCGAAGGCGTCAGCCCGGTCACCATCAAATCCGAACATGACACCTATCACTTCGATAGCCAGCCTTGATTCGCCGACGGGTTTGCCCCGGCCTATTCTTTGTTCAAGAGCCTCAACGAACCAAGGATTACCATCATGGGCAAACGTCACCCCAACCTCCCCGCCTGGCAATGGCGAGCGTACCCGAACAATCATCAGCACCCGACCAATCTGGTGCTGCACCTGATTGCCGTGCCGCTGTTCATCGTGGCGTTTCTGCTGATTGTCTCGGGAGTGTTCGGTCTGAGCTTCACCAATATCGCGATTGGCGTCATCGGCCTGCTCGCCGCCCTCGGCCTGCAACGCCACGGTCACACCTTGGAAGCGCAAGCCTCCGAGCCGTTCAGCGATCGCAAAGATGCCGTGTCGCGCTTGCTGGTCGAGCAGTTTCTGACCTTCCCACGGTTCTTCCTGAGCGGCGGCTGGTGGCGCGCCTGGCGTGAGCGCCACCGTCGTCACTGATCAGGCGAAAATCGTCACCGTCTGCCGGCTCATGGCAATCAACTGACCGTCCGCGTTCCACAATTTCGCGGCCGCATGACCGTAGCCGTCAGCGGCATGTTCGATTTCAACCAGGTATTTGCACCAGTCCAGCGTGCTCAGTTCAAGCAACGGCTGGACGAATTCGATGGTCCAGGTCAGCGTGCTGCCCATTGCCGGTTTTTTCAGGTGCGGCAACAGCGCCGGAGGCCAGGCGTCGACCAGCGCCAGGATATGCGACTCGCTGACCGCTTCTTCCTTCACGTCCCCACGCAAGCGCACCCAGCCACCCATCTCGCGGGATTTGTTGCCGGTGAACGGCAGACCGCCGACGCTCCAGCGCATCGCCAGATGCTGCATGAACTCCGGGAGTACCCCTTTGATGAACGGCAGTTCCTGACAATCGTCCCAGTGCTTCATCTCGGGTGCCGGTTCGGCGATCACCGCCACTTCCGACGGCCGCGAGGCGCCGAAGCTGCCCTGGACCAACGTCACCACCTGGCCCTTCTGCATCGCCCGACCCAGCACCTGGCTGACCGCTTTGCCTTCGCGCAACACATCGACTTCAAAGCTGACCGGCACTTCAGGCTCGACCGGGCCGACAAAGGTAATCGCCAGCGAACGCACCGGACGATCCGCCGGGACTTTTGCGCGCATGGCTTCGTACTGCAAAGCGGCCACCAGGCCACCGAAACTGGCACGTCCCTGAGCCCATTCGGCCGGGATAGACAGCTCAAGCGGCTGGCGGCGGACAGCGTCGAGCAGATCGGAAAAGCGCATGGAAACCTCAGAGCGGGAAAAGGATGAAGGAATCTTAACCAGCCCGCGAGGATGGCACAGCGCTTATTCCAGCCAAAAGCACTGACAGATGAGCCGCACTTGGCTTGAACACAATCAATGTGGGAGCGGGCTTGCTCGCGAAAGCGGTCTGTCAGTCACATCTGTTTTGGATGTGCCGCCGTCTTCGCGAGCAAGCCCGCTCCCACAGGGCATCGGTAGTGTTTCAGGATTTGAAACAGTCAGCGCTGAGTTTGTCGAGGACTTGGTCGGCACGGCCTTCGGCCTTGGCCATGGCGGTTTTCCAGGCCGCGACGCAGGGCTGCAAATCGGTTTCCTGCTCGGCCATGGCCAGCCATTGCAAGCAATCGTGCCAATCGCCCAAGGCACCTTGCGCGGACTTCAAGCGCGGCATCGCCGCTTTCGGCAATCGATCCAGTTCGGGATAGGCTTCGATGCCGTAACGCACGCGCTTGATCAGCAGGCGCAAACGGTGGCGATCATGTGCCGGATCGTGCAGGGCTTTGTCGAGTTTTTTCCACTGCTTGGCCAAGCGTTTTTCGATGTGCCGACGCAACCCCTTGACCAGGCCCTGACGCTGGGAGGCCCGCAGAAAACGCGGAAAGGCGTCGAGGATCATCAGCAACTGCGCCACTTCAGGGCTCGTCGCGACCGCCGGGTAAGCCTCGGCCATCTGCGCCATACGCCGATAGGCAGCCTGGGGTTGATCATGCTCGAGCAAGCACGCCGCCAGCACTTCGCGATCGCGCAACGGCGTGGTCAAGTCGCCGACCCGGGACGCCGCCGCTTCCAGCTGTTCGACCCCGGG
Organism: Pseudomonas sp. PDM25; assembly: GCF_019219045.1. Classification (NCBI taxonomy): domain Bacteria; kingdom Pseudomonadati; phylum Pseudomonadota; class Gammaproteobacteria; order Pseudomonadales; family Pseudomonadaceae; genus Pseudomonas; species Pseudomonas sp. PDM25. Next base: position 113,609 of record NZ_JAHUWL010000007.1, on the reverse strand, counting down.
CAAGCCGCGCAATGGCCGCAGCAAACTGCGCAAACGGCGAACCGTGGTGCGTAGATCGTGCAACGCTTCAGGGTCGGTGCGGGCACTCAAGCGTGCCTGACAGGCCAGCAAACGGACTTCCAGGCCCAGGACATGAGCCACCAACCGGTTAATCATGGGGGTTTACTCCGTAAACAGCTGCAAGCCGCCAGCCGAATTCCGGGGCGACTGACCTATTGCTTGCAGCTTAGAGCGGCTTTCAGCGCCCTGCGCGCGATTCACGAATATAAAAACGCGCCTTCTCGGCCTTCCTGGAGCAACCCTCATAGGCTTCGAATTGCTGCTGGGTCTTGGCACCGGTCAGTAACGAAAGTGCCTTGGAGTAGCTGACGGTCCCGGCAAAGCCCTCGACTTTGGCCAGGTCCAGCTCATGCCAGGCAGCGTCGAGTTGGCTACCGCAGCTGTCACGGTAAGCGGTTTTACCGGCACAACCGGCGAGTGCCAGGGCAATCAACGGCACACAGATCCAGACTTTCATCACTCACACCTCAAAGATAGGTAAACATGCATGCAGGTAAGACGGTCTGGCGCGTGAAAAGTGCCTTGGCCCCACCTTGGAAACTCTAGCGCTCGCGAGAATACCCATTCGCCTTCCTGGAGTGTCAAAAAACGACGCACTGGCCGCGCCGAACGACCATAGCGATTGAAGCTTGCCCCTCGATGGGTGCATTGTTGAACCTTGTCAGACGAGGGCGATTCATGAAAAAGCGTGTCGCACTGGTGCTGGGCTCAGGTGGGGCCCGGGGCTACGCCCATATTGGGGTCATTGAAGAGATCGAACGGCGTGGCTACGACATCGCCTGCATCGCCGGATGTTCCATGGGCGCAGTGGTGGGCGGGATCTATGCCGCCGGCAAACTCAACGATTATCGCAACTGGATCGAAAGCCTGGATTACCTCGACGTCTTGCGTCTGGTGGACGTCAGTTTTCGTCTGGGCGCAATTCGCGGGGAAAAGGTTTTCGGGCAGATACGCAAGATCGTCGGCGAGATCAATATCGAAGACTTGCGCATCCCCTACACGGCCGTGGCCACCGACCTGACCAACCAACAGGAAATCTGGTTTCAGGAAGGCTGCCTGCACCAGGCCATGCGCGCTTCGGCGGCGATTCCCAGCCTGTTCACCCCGGTGATGCAGGGCAACCGCATGCTGGTGGACGGCGGCATCCTCAACCCTTTACCGATCGTGCCGGTGGTGTCGAGTCATTGCGACCTGATCATCGCGGTCAACCTCAACTCCACCAACCAGCGCCACTATCAACTGCCGGTGATCCAGCGCCCGGCGGCGTTCAAGACCCGCTTCGACAGCCTGATCAGCTCGCTCGGTTCAAAACTGCCCTTCCGCCGTAAACAGGCGGAACAGTTGCTGCTGCTGGAAAAGGAAGCGTTGATGGCAGAAGCGGCCGAGATCAACCCGTGGATCGAATCCGCCGAACCCGAAGCCCAGCAACCGGCTGCCGCCCCTGAACGCGCCGGCGCGCCGAAGTCCGCTACCGGCTCGTTCATCATCGACAACGTCGGTCCGGCGTCTTTGCTGGACCTGATCAACCAGAGTTTCGAGGTGATGCAAACCTCATTGGCGCAGTACAAGATCGCCGGATATCCGCCGGATATTTTGATCAACGTGCCAAAGCGAGTGTGCCGGTTTTTCGAGTTTTACAAGGCGCCGGAATTGATCGCGCTGGGGCGGGAGATTGCGCGGGATACGTTGGATCGGTATGAGAATGAGCGGGATTCCTGAGGTCCTCGCGTGAGTTTCAGGGCCTCTTCGCGAGCAAGCCCGCTCCCACATTTTGACCGTATCCAACAGGAGGACTCGGTCAAAATGTGGGAGCGGGCTTGCTCGCGAAGGCATCAGATCAGTCAACACAAAACTAAAGACTGCCTTCACTCAACAGCCGATACCCGACCCCAGCCTCGGTGACGATAAACCGCGGCTGAGTCGGATCATCCGCCAGTTTCTGACGCAGGTGCCCGACCACAATCCGCAAATAGTGAGTGTCCTCGGTATGGGTCGGCCCCCAGATATCCTTGAGCAGTTGCTGCTGGGTGATGACCCGCCCCGGATGCCGCGCCAGTTGCGCCAGCACCGCGTATTCCTTGCGGGTCAGCGCGACTTCGGCGCTGTCGAGCAACACCCGGCGATACGCCAGATCCACGGTCAACGGGCCGAACGTCAATGCCGCTTGTTGAGCTTCTCCCGCCGGAGCCTGACGCAACAACGCACGAACCCGGGCCAGAAATTCCTGAATGCCAAACGGCTTGGTCACGTAGTCGTTGGCGCCGTTGTCGAGCGCTTCGACTTTCTGCCCTTCACTGGCGCGCACCGAGAGCACCAGCACCGGCACCGTCGACCACTCACGAAACTCGCGCAGCACTTGCTGGCCGTCCATGTCCGGCAGACCGAGGTCGAGCACCAGCAAGTCCGGTTTATTCAGCGCAGCCTGGGCCAGGCCTTCGGTGCCGGTGCCGGCTTCCAGCACTTTGTAGCCCTGGGAAACAAGGCTGATGCGCAGGAATTTACGGATCTGCGGTTCGTCGTCGATGACCAAAATGGTCGCGGTCTGGCTCATGAATTCACATCAACACAAAGAAGTGGCAAGAGAGTAGCGCAAGCGCGATCAGGCTTCACTTTCGGCTCTTAATTTTCAAAAGCTGGCTGAGCCTGCAACGGCAGGTGCAAGGTGATGCAGGTGCCTCGGCCTTCAATGCCATCGGCGACGCTGATCCGCCCGCCGTGAGCACCGACCATGCCCTGACAGATCGCTAGCCCCAGCCCGGTGCCTTGCCCGCCACGATCACCGCGCGCGGCGGTGTAGAACATGTCGAAAATCTTCGCCCGTTCTTCCTGCGGAATCCCCGGCCCCTCATCGCTCACCGAAAAAAACAGTTCGCTGTCATCGGCCCCGGCGCGCAATTGCAGGCGACCGTTAGGCGGTGAAAACCGCGCGGCGTTTTCCAGCACGTTGACCAGCGCCTGTTCGATCAGCGCGGCGTGGACGTACAGCAACGGCAACTCTGGCGGCACTTCGGTGGTCACTTGCAATGGCGCCAGCACGGCGCGCAGACGATTGAGCGAACTGCCGACGATGTCGGCCGGCGACACCCAGTCCCGCGCCAGCTTCAGGGCGCCGTGCCCGAGGCGGGTCATGTCCAGCAGGTTCTGGATGTAGCGATCGAGGCGCTCGGCTTCATCGCGAGTGCCTTCAAGCAGTTCGCGGCGATCCTCCAGCGGGATCGCCTCACCGAGGGCCAACAGGCTGTCGATGCTGCCGCGCATGGAGGTCAACGGCGTGCGCAAATCGTGGGACACCGAGGCCAGCAAGGCACTGCGCAGTTGCTCGGTTTCGCCATGCAGCCGGGCGGCTTCCAGGTCTTCGGCCAATTGCGCCCGGGCCAGCGCCTGGGCCAGCGGCTGGCTCAGCGCGGTCAACAAACGCCGACGCTGACCGCTCAAGGTCTGTCCCTCTTTGGCACACACACCGAGCAGTGCCAGCGGCCCGTCTTCCACCGACAACGGCCACCACCACCAACGCCCGAACGGCAGCGTGCCGGTGCCCGCGCCGGCCGGTTGATCGTGTTGCCAGGCCCAATCGGCGGCAGCGCGCTCGGCTTCGGAAAACTCCAACGGGCCTCCGGTTTCGACTTTCCAGCCGCCCTGCCCGTCTTGATTGAGCAGGCAGATTTGCAGATCGCTCCAGCCATCGAGGTGCTGCGCCGCTGCGCTGACCACCGCCTGGCGGTCGGTGGCGGCGGTGAGTTTGCGCGACAGGTCGAGCAGTTCCGTGGTCTCTTCCTGGGTGTCGCGCAGCGCCTGCAATTGCCGCCGTTGCCGGGCCGCGAGGTTACCGGTGAGCGCCGCCATCAGCAGGAAGAACAGCAAGGTCAGCACGTCTTCTTCGCGCTGGATGGCGAACGAGAAATTCGGCGGGATGAACAGAAAGTCATAGGTCAGAAACGACAGCGCCGCACAAGCCAGCGCCGGGCCCAGGCTGCTGCGCACCGCCACCAGCAACACCGCGGCGAGGAACACCAGCGAGATATTGGGCAGCGGCAAGACACTTGCCACCGCCCAGGCCAATGCGGTGGCGAGCACCGTCGCCACCAGCGCCAGCGCGTAGTCGAACCACACCAGTGCCTGCGCCGAACGCTGGCGCGGCTGATGTTGTTCGTGATCGCTGTCGAGGACGTTGATTTCCAGCCCGCGCGCATCGCGCAGCAACCGTGACGCCAGACCGCCGCCGAACAACCGTCGACGCAAACGCTGCCGGGACTGACCGACCAACACCAGACTCGCGCGGCGTTCAGCGGCATGCTGGATCAGGGTTTTCGCCACCTCGCCGGCGCGCAGCAGCACCACTTCGCCGCCGAGGCGTTCGGCCAATTGCTGGGCGCTTTGCAGGCGCAGCCGCGACTGCTCGTCACGCACACTGCCGTTGTCCACATGCACCAGGCTCCACGGTAAATGCCGACGCTGGGCGACGCGACTGGCGTGACGCACCAGACGCTCAGCCTGTGCATCGCCATCGACGCCGACCAACAGGCGACCGCGTACCGCTGGCGCCGCTTGGCCGAGCTGGCGATAGCCCTGGGCCAAATCATCATCGACCTGAGCGGCGGCGGTTTGCATCGCCAGTTCACGCAGGGCTGTGAGGTTGGTCTGGGTAAAGAAAGCGTCGATGGCCGCCCTCGCCTGCTCCGGCACGTAAACCTTGCCATCGCGCAGACGCTCGAGCAGCTCGCGCGGCGGCAGGTCGATCAGCAGCAGTTCGTAGGCTTCTTGCAGCACCCAGTCCGGCAGGGTTTCGCGGACCTGCACACCGGTGATGCCGCGCACTTTGTCGTTAAGACTTTCCAGATGCTGGACGTTGACCGTGGTGTACACGTCGATGCCTGCCGCGAGCAGTTCCTGAATGTCCTGCCAGCGTTTGGTGTGGCGACTGCCGGGGGCGTTGCTGTGGGCCAGTTCGTCCACCAGCACCAGTTTCGGTTTGGCTGCGAGCAGGCCGTCGAGGTCCATTTCTTCGAGCATCACGCCACGGTATTCCGAGCGCACCAACGGCTGCTGCGGCAAGCCGCCGAGCAGCGCTTCGGTTTCGGCGCGACCGTGGGTTTCGACCACGCCGGCAATGACTTTCACGCCCTGACGCAGTTGGGTGTGGGCCGCTTGCAGCATGGCGTAGGTCTTGCCGACACCGGGTGCGGCGCCGAGAAAAACCTTGAGCCGGCCACGGCCGTCGCGGGGCAGGTCTGCTAACAGCGCGTCGGCGCGGCCGGAGTCACTCATGCTTGGGGATCTCTTTAATCAGATGTTGGTGTGGTGTCTGTGAGGCCGTCTTCGCGAGCAAGCCCGCTCCCACAGGAGAATGCATTCCAATGTGGGAGCGGGCTTGCTCGCGAATGGCCGCACCGCAGATCTACAGCTTTTCCAACGCCATATTCAGCGCCAGCACATTCACCACCGGCGGCCCCACCAAGGGCTGCTCGATGTGCGCATCCATCAATTGTTGAAGGGTCGCTACCGGCAGATTGCGCGCCGCTGCAACACGCGCCAGTTGATAGGCAATTGCGGCCGGTGGCAAGTGTGGATCAAGACCACTGCCGGAGGTGGTGACCATCGCCAATGGCACCGGACCCTGGCCCGACACCTGCAGTTTGTTGGCATCGTCGATCACCCGAGTGGCCAACGCCGGGTTGCTCGGCGAAAGGTTGCTGGCACTGCTCGACACGGTGGCAAATGCACCGGCCGATGGCCGTGGATGGAACCAGGCGTCACCGACGAAATCTTGCGCAATCAGCGACGAGCCGCGGACCTTGCCATCAGCGTCGTGGACCAGACTGCCGTTGGCTTGATCGGGGAATGCGACCTGGGCAACACCGGTAACCACCAGTGGATAGGCGACGCCGGTGATCAGGGTCATCAGGACAAGCAGGCTCAAGGCCGGACGTATCATTGTGGACATTTCAAAATCCTCGATTCGACTAGGAAGGCACACACATCATCTGTGGCGAGGGAGCTCGCTCCCGCTCGGCTGCGCAGCAGTCGTAAACCCGGTGAATGCAGTGTGCCTGAATAAACACTTTGGCCTGAGGGGGGGGGCCGCTTCGCAGCCCAGCGGGAGCAAGCTCCCTCGCCACAAAAGCCCCAGCCTCAAGCACCAACCGCTAAACCAAATGCAACGCCGTCAACAGCATGTCGATCGCCTTGATCCCCACAAACGGCACCACAATCCCGCCCAATCCATAGATCAACAGATTGCGTCGCAGCAATGCCGCCGCACTCGCCGCCTGCACCCGCACGCCGCGCAATGCCAATGGAATCAGCACCACAATGATCAAGGCGTTGAACACGATCGCCGAGAGAATCGCGCTCTGCGGACTGCTCAGGTGCATGACGTTCAGCACGCCCAGTTGCGGGTAGATCGAGGCGAACAGCGCCGGCAAAATCGCGAAGTACTTGGCCACGTCGTTGGCGATGGAAAACGTCGTCAGCGCACCACGGGTCACCAGCAATTCCTTGCCGATCTGCACCACGTCCAGCAGCTTGGTCGGATCGCTGTCGAGGTCGACCATGTTCGCCGCCTCACGTGCCGCTTGCGTGCCGTCGTTCATCGCCATGCCCACGTCCGCCTGGGCCAGGGCCGGGGCGTCGTTGGCGCCGTCGCCGCACATGGCGACCAGGCGACCGTCGTTCTGCTCGTGGCGAATGCGCGCCAGTTTTTTCTCCGGTGTGGCTTCAGCCAGCACGTCATCGACGCCCGCCTCGGCGGCAATCGCTGCAGCGGTCAGCGGGTTGTCGCCGGTCACCATGACAGTGCGAATCCCCAGTTTGCGCAGTTCGGCGAAACGCTCGCGGATGCCGGGTTTGACCACGTCCTTGAGGTGGATGACACCGAGCAATTTACCGTCGGCGCAGACCAGCAACGGGGTGCCGCCGCTCTGGGCGATCTTGTCGATTTCCCGGGACAGCGGTGCGGCCAGATCGGCGCGTTTCAGGCCGACGAAGGCCAGCAACGAATCCACCGCGCCTTTGCGATAGACCCGGCCCTGATAGTCAACGCCAGACAAGCGGGTTTCAGCGCTGAACGGCACGGCAGTCAGCACCTCGGGGGACGGCTCGGGTTGCGGGTGAAGACCGCGCAGGTACTCGACGATCGATTTGCCTTCAGCCGTGTCATCGGCCAAGGAGGCAAACAACGCGCCCTCGGCCAGTTCCTTGGCAGTGACACCCGGCGCGGCGTACACCGCGGTGCAACGACGGTTACCGAAGGTGATGGTGCCAGTCTTGTCCAGCAGCAGGACGTGTACATCCCCCGCCGCTTCCACCGCACGCCCGGATTTGGCGATCACATTCAGGCGCACCAGACGGTCCATCCCGGCGATACCGATGGCCGACAACAGACCGCCAATGGTGGTCGGAATCAGCGTGACCAATAACGCCACCAGGAACACCAGCGGCAGGCTGCCGTTGGCGAAGTGGGCGAACGGTTGCAGGGTGACGACCACCAGCAGGAAGATCAGGGTCAGGCCGATCAGCAGGATGTCGAGCGCCACTTCGTTCGGGGTTTTCTGGCGCTTGGCGCCTTCGACCAGGGCGATCATGCGATCGAGTGTCGACTCGCCCGGGTTGGCGGTGATCCGCACCAACAGCCAGTCGGACACCAGTCGGGTGTTGCCGGTGACGGCCGAACGGTCGCCGCCGGATTCGCGAATCACCGGCGCGGATTCACCGGTAATCGCCGCTTCGTTGACCGCGGCGATACCTTCAATCACCTCGCCGTCACCGGGGATCATTTCCCCCGCTTCAACGCGGACCACATCGCCCTTGCGCAGGCTGGTGGCCGGCACGACTTGAAAGGCGCCGTTGCTGGTTTTGCGCCGGGCACTCAGGCCTTCGCTACCGGCCTTGAGGCTGTCGGCGCGGGCCTTGCCGCGACCTTCGGCCAGTGCTTCGGCGAAGTTGGCGAACAGCACGGTGAACCACAACCACAAGGCGATTTGCGCGGCGACAAAAGTCGGCACGGCGCTGTCGGGAATGAAGCACAGCACGGTGGTCAGGATCGCGGTCAGTTCGACCACCAGCATCACCGGCGCGCGCTGCAATTGCCGAGGGTCGAGCTTGACGAAGGCTTGCACCAGCGCCGGACGCCAGAGGGCCGAGATCGCGGTTTTCGGTTGTTCCGGCGCCTTGACGGTGGCGGCTTTAGTTGCGGGCATATTCATCATTGACTCCTTAGAAGCCCATGCTCAGATGTTCAGCGATTGGGCCCAGCGCCAGGGTCGGCAGAAAGGTCAGGCCGCCCACCAGCAAAATGGTCACGGTCAGCAAGGTCACGAACAGCGGGCCATGGGTCGGGAAGCTGTTTTGGCCGATCGGTGCGCTTTTCTTCATCGCCAGGCTGCCGGCCAACGCCAGTACCGGGAGGATGTAACCGAAGCGACCGATCAACATGCCCAGGCCCAGCATCAGGTTGTGGAACGCGGTGTTGGCACCGAAGCCGCCAAACGCCGAGCCGTTGTTGGCGCTGGCCGAGGTGTAGGCGTACAGCAACTGGCTGAAGCCGTGGGCACCGGGGTTACTCACCGCCGCAACCGGACCGGGCAGGCTCGCGGCAATCGCGCCGAGTACCAGCACGCCGACCGGCATCACCAGCAAGGTCACGACCAGCAACTGGACTTCCTTCGCCTGCAGTTTCTTGCCGAGGTATTCCGGCGTGCGGCCGATCATCAGGCCGGCGAGGAACACCGCGATCAACACGTTCAGCAACATGCCGTAGAGCCCGGCACCGACGCCGCCGAAGATCACTTCGCCGACCATCATGTTGACCATCGCGACCATGCCGCTCAGCGGGTTGAGGCTGTCGTGCATGCCGTTGACCGAACCGTTGGACGCCGCCGTGGTAGTCACCGACCACAGCACCGTGGCGGTGGTGCCGAAACGCGCTTCCTTGCCTTCCAGCGGCGCGGTCTGTTCGACGGCGACATTGTTCAGGGTCGGGTTCGGCTGGTATTCAGCCCACAGCGATGTCGCGCCGCCGATCAGGAACAGGGCCAGCATGCAGGCGATGATCGCGCGACTCTGACGCAGGTCTTTCACGTAATGGCCGAAGGTGAACACCAGCGCCACCGGAATCAGAATGATCGAGCCGACTTCAAACAGGTTGCTCCACGCCGTCGGGTTCTCGAACGGGTGCGCCGAGTTGACGCCGAAGAAGCCACCACCGTTGGTGCCCAGTTGCTTGATCGCAATCTGACTGGCGGCCGGGCCGAGCGGGATCACCTGATCGACGCCTTGCATCGTCACGGCATTCACGTACTGAGCGAAGGTTTGCGGCACGCCCTGCCAGACCAGATACAGCGCCAGCAGCAGGCACAGCGGCAGCAAGCCGTAGAGGGTGGCACGGGTCATGTCGACCCAGAAGTTGCCGAGGGTCTTGCTCGACTTGCGACCGATACCGCGACACAGGGCTACCAACACGGCGAGGCCGGTGGCGGCGCTGACGAAGTTCTGCACGGTGAGGCCGACCATCTGACTCAGGTAGCTCAGGGTCGCTTCGCCGCTGTAGGACTGCCAGTTGGTGTTGGTCATGAAGCTGACGGCAGTATTGAACGCTTGCGTCCACTCCTGGCCCGGCAGGTTTTGCGGATTCAGCGGCAAGTGATCCTGAAACAACAGGATCGCGAACAACAGCAAAAAGCCCGCGAGGTTGAAGGCGAGCAAAGCCAGGGTGTATTTCTGCCAGCTCTGTTCGGCCTGCGGATCAACGCCGGCCACCCGATAACACCCGCGTTCCACCGGTCCGAGAATCGGCGAAAGCCAGGTGCGCTGACCTTCCATCACCTTGTAGTAGAAGCGCCCCAGAAACGGTGCCGGTATCAGCACCAGGGCGAAGAAGGCGAGGATCAGCCAATAGTCATAACTGTGCATAGCTGCTCCTAGTTCCGGTCCGCGCGCAACAGCGCAACCAACAGATAAATGAACAGCCCCACTGCCAGTAGCAGTGACACCCCGTCCAGAACGCTCATGGAAGTTCTCCGTGTTACGGCGTATTGCCGCGTGTGGAGTCATTGTCGGTAGGGAGGCTGTAAAGGAACGAGAGCGAGGGTGTTGGCTGGGCATAAAGAAAGCGTAAAGAGTGGGTTTATGCCGGCGTTACACGGTGACCGGACGAGCCTCTTCGCGAGCAAGCCCGCTCCCACAGTTGATCGGCGTCGAACACAAACTCTTTGTTCGTTGGAGATTAACTGTGGGAGCGGGCTTGCTCGCGAAGGCGGCATTACGGCCAACAACGCTCCCAACTGGCGCACAAGACACTGACGTCCAGCACCGAATATCCCCGATACGACAGCTTTCGGCGCTTTACGACGCACAAATACAAAATGGCACGCCCACTGCAAACGCCCTCCCCCGAGCTTTCCAAACCGTTCAGGGAGCAACGCATGAACACACAACTCAAACCCACGCTGGGCACGTTGCACTTGTGGGGCATTGCGGTCGGGCTGGTGATTTCCGGTGAATACTTCGGCTGGAGTTATGGTTGGGGCGTGGCAGGCACACTCGGTTTTCTGGTGACGTCCTTCATGGTCGCCACGATGTACACCTGCTTTATTTTCAGTTTCACCGAGCTGACCACCGCGATCCCTCACGCTGGCGGTCCCTTTGCCTACAGCCGCCGCGCCTTTGGCGAGAAAGGCGGATTGATCGCGGGGCTGGCGACACTGATTGAATTTGTCTTCGCCCCGCCGGCCATCGCTCTGGCGATCGGTGCGTATCTGAACGTGCAGTTTCCAGCACTTGATCCGAAACACGCAGCGGTCGGTGCCTACATCGTGTTCATGGGCCTGAACATCCTCGGGGTGAAACTGGCGGCGACCTTCGAACTGGTGGTCTGCGTTCTCGCAGTGGCCGAACTGCTGGTGTTCATGGGCGTGGTCGCCCCGGCGTTCAGCTTCAGTAACTTCGCGCTGAACGGCTGGGCCGGCTCCGATGTATTCGGTGCGCCGGCGATTGCCGGGATGTTCGCGGCAATTCCGTTCGCTATCTGGTTTTTCCTGGCCATCGAAGGCGCCGCCATGGCCGCCGAAGAAGCCAAGGATCCGAAACGCACGATTCCGAAGGCCTACATCAGCGGCATTCTGACGTTGGTATTACTGGCGATGGGCGTGATGTTCTTTGCCGGCGGCGTCGGTGACTGGCGCACCTTGTCGAACATCAACGACCCCCTGCCGCAAGCGATGAAAACCGTGGTTGGCGAAAGTTCGGGCTGGTTGCACATGCTGGTGTGGATCGGCCTGTTCGGCCTGGTGGCGAGTTTCCACGGGATCATCCTCGGCTACTCGCGGCAGTTCTTCGCCCTCGCCCGGGCCGGTTATCTGCCGGTGTCCCTGGCCAAGTTGTCACGCTTTCAGACCCCGCACCGGGCAATCATCGCCGGTGGCGTGATCGGCATTGCCGCGATTTATAGCGATGGTTTGATCAACCTGGGCGGCATGACGCTGACGGCGGCGATGATCACGATGGCGGTCTTCGGGGCGATCGTGATGTACATCATGAGCATGCTCAGCCTGTTCAAACTGCGCAAAACCGAACCGAATCTGGAGCGCACCTTTCGCGCGCCGTGCTATCCGCTGGTGCCGCTCATTGCGCTGGTGCTCGCAGTGGTCTGCCTGGTGGCGATGGCCTGGTTCAACACCTTGATCGGGTTGATCTTCCTGGGCTTCATGGCCGCAGGTTTCGTGTACTTCTTGCTCACGGCGCAACTGCGTGCCGATGCGCCGGCAGACGCGATGCTGACAGGGCTCTAAACAGGCGAAGTGCGGCTGTCAGAACAGGCATAGAATGGAACCACTGCGAAAATTAATCGCTCAAAGTGGTATGCACGATCGATTGGCGAAATCCGCCAATCGGCCTGCCCTCAAGGAGAGCCCTATGCCCTGGTATGCCTGGTTGATTCTGATCGTTGCAATTGGCTCGATCGTTGGTGGTTTGATGATGCTGCGTGACACCGCCAACAAGGTCGAGTTGACCGAGGAGCAACGCAAACGCGTCGCTGAACGCAACGCGCAAGCGGATGCCAAGGATGCGCAGGACCGCTAAAACAAAACCCTGTCATTCACATTGAATGACAGGGTTTTGCGTTTTACTTCTCCCAATCGGCCTTGGCGATGTGCAGGCCATGCAGCCCTTTGTATGCAGCCCGTTCCGGCTGGCTCCAGCCCTCAAGCAACGAATCTTCCAACCGATAAATCTCCACCCCGAGCGGGCGACACACGCTTAGCGGGTCCTGCGCATCCGGCCCCCACATGGCCAGCGACAGATCGCCGCCCGGGCAGGTCGAGAGCGCACACAGCAGATCGATTTCGGCAAAAAACTCCAGGTAATCGCCCTTCTGTGCCGGACAGGCTTTCATGAAGTACATGTCGTCGTGATTCAGGCCCGTGCACTGGAAAATGTTCAGCACGTCATGCACGTCGAACTCGGTCAGGCCATGAGGCAGCACCGCGCGGGTCAGGTTCGAGTGGCAGTGATGGTGGAAGTCTTCGCCGGTGAGCATTTTGTTCACATAAGGGTCGCAGCGGGTGCCGAGCAAATCGTGTAAACGACCGCCATGTTCGTCGATGCCGTAACCGGCCAGGCTGTCATCGGTGATGGTCACCAGCGGCCGCAGAAAAGGCAGGTTCGACCATAGCCGGTCATGGGTGCTGACGTGTGCGCCCTGTAACTGCCGGGTCCGCGCCGCCCACAAACGCTCCCGTGGATCGTTGGCATTCCAGACGTTGAAATCCCCGACTTGCGGGCCAACAGGCGTGGTCACCCGGAACACATGCCCGGCCGGCACTTTCCAGGCGCGACCGGTACGGATCGGCACCTCGAACTCTTCGATCAGCGTGCGCCCGTCCTTCTTGTCGCGGATCCGTTCGTAGAAGGCTTTGTCCACCTGCAAGGCGGAACCTTTGCTGACTTGATAGGCCGCCGGATAGTCTTTGTACATGGCACGAATCCTCGATCAGTGATGGGAAGAACGGGTAAGCATCTGCAACAGGAGGTGTTCGGAATCGTCGAGATACAGGCTCATGGCATCCTCGGCCGCGGGTTTGTCGCCCTCGGCCAACAACTCATGGATCTGCCGGTCACGCGCCAGCCAGGGCGCCTGAAAACGTGACTCATCGGGGGCGGTGCAGAACACCAGGCGCAATTGCGCGACGACGTTGGTGAAGAACTCGTCGAACAACGGACTGCGCAGCAATCCGACGATGTGTTGATGAAAGGCCAGGCTGTGGGTGCCGACGGCGCGCCAGTCTTCGCGCTCCCGGGCAAGCTCGGTGGCTTCCAGGGCTTCGAGCATCCGGTCGGATTGATAGTCGCGCAGCGGCTGACTCGCGCTGATGGCCTGCAACTCCAGAGTGCGCCTGACCTTGAACAGATCTCGCACGTCCTCGACGCCCAGCCTGCGCACCATCACGCCCTTGTTACGCACATAACGGGTCAGACCTTCCTGCCCCAGGCGATGCAGCGCTTCGCGAATGGTATTGCGGGAGGCGTTGTAGGCGGACACCAGATCGTTTTCCACCAACGCCATGCCCGGCAGCAAACGGCCGCCAATGATGTCAGCGCGCAACTCAAGGGTGATCTGGTCAGCCAGGGACAGTCCGCTGTTCATACTCATTGCCTCGTGATTGTTCAACAATCGTCTGTCAATGAGTAATCACTATTCGTGCCAGTTCGCTCAAGACAGCAGGACGGAGTTGGACTCATCTGCATGCTTTTTAGAAGTAGAAGTACAAACACCATACAATTTTCATTGGTTAATATGGCGCATTGTTGCGGAGATACCCGATGCGCTACTCGCAGGACCATAAAGCCCAGACCCACCAACGCATCATCAAGGAAGCGTCAGCGCGCTTTCGCCGCGATGGCATTGGCGCGACAGGTCTGCAACCGCTGATGAAAGCACTGGGCCTGACTCACGGTGGTTTCTACTCGCATTTCAAGTCCAAGGACGAACTGGTGGAAAAGGCTTTGCAAGCCGCGGGCGAGCAGGTCGATATGATTTGCGCCGAGCTCTTCGCCCAGGATCGTCCGCTGGAAGCGTTCATCGACGCCTATTTGTCCGAATGGCACCAGACTTCACCCGATGAGGGTTGCCCGTTGCCGACCATGTCATCGGAACTCGGCCTGCGGGGGCAGCAAAGCCCGACCACTGACGTGGTGCTCAACGCACGGCTTGAACAAGTGCAAGGCACGCTTGAAGACGAGGACGCCGCCGACCAAAGCATCGTCATCATGTCGACGCTGGTCGGGGCTTTACTGCTGTCACGCAGTGTCGAGAATCCCGAGCTGGCTCAGCGGATTCTCGACGTGACTCGCGCCTATCTCAAACAACCCCGGGACTAGCCCTCCCAGCGCTTGAACAGCACGCTGGCATTCACCCCACCAAACCCGAAGCCGTTGGACAGCGCGTATTCGATAGCCATCGGCCGCGCCTGGCCGTGGACAATGTCCACGCCTTGGGCGGCGGGGTCCGGGTTGTCGAAGTTGAGGGTGGCCGGCACGACCTGATCGCGAATTGCCAACAGCGTGAAGATCGCCTCGATACCGCCCGCGGCACCGAGCAAATGTCCGGTGGCCGATTTGGTCGATGTCACGGCGATTTTGTTATCCGCACCGAACAACGCCTTGATGGCCGCCAACTCTCCCAAATCCCCGACCGGTGTCGAGGTTGCGTGAGCATTGAGATGCTGCACCTGCGCCGGCGAAATACCTGCCTGGGCCAATGCCAGCGACATCGCCCGTTGTGCACCGCTGCCATCCTCGGGACCTGCCGTCAGGTGATAGGCATCTGCACTGGTGCCGTAACCGACCAGCTCCGCCAACGGTTGAGCACCACGAGCCAGGGCATGTTCCAGGGATTCGATCACCAGAAGGCCAGCGCCCTCCCCCATGACGAAGCCATCGCGGTCACTGTCGAACGGCCGCGAGGCACGTTCCGGGGTGTCGTTGAAACCGCTGGACAACGCGCGAGCAGCGGCAAACCCGGCGAGACTGACGCGATCGATCGCCGCTTCCGCGCCGCCACATACCGCGATGTCTGCCTCGCCACAACGAATCAACCGCGCCGCATCACCAATCGCCTGGACCCCGGCCGCGCAAGCGGTCACCGGCGCACCCAATGGGCCCTTGAAACCGTGCTGGATCGACACATGACCCGCGGCGAGGTTGACCAGAAATGAAGGAATGGTGAACGGCGACAGGCGTCGCGGCCCACGACTGTCCGTGGTGCGCACCGCATCCGCTATCGCCCCGAAACCACCCACGCCGGAGCCGATAATGGTTGCCGTACGCTCCTGGGCATTGGCGTCCGCCGCTTGCCAACCGGCCTGCTCCAGCGCCTGACGCGCAGCTTCCATGGCGAACAGAATGAAGCGGTCCATCTTCTTCTGCTCTTTGGGCGCCGTCGCCCGGTCCGGGTCAAAACCCGCCTCGGGATCATCAGCCAGCGTCGGCACTGCCCCCCCGACCTTGGCCGGCAAATCGGCCACCACCTCATCCGGTAAATTGCGCAACCCGGAACGTCCAGCCAACAGACGCGACCAGACGGCTTCGACGCCAGAACCCAATGGCGACACCAAACCCATGCCCGTTACCACTACTCGACGATCACTCATACCGCAAATACCTCAAGCCGATTCATGACGCCTCACGTGTAACGCGCGGCGGCCTTACTCTTGGAAAGATTCGGCGCCATGACAAGACGCGCCGCAACGAAGGCATCCCAGTCGGCCACATCCGGCAACGAAGGAATGGTGATCAACTCACCCTGATCCAGACCCGACAACGCAGCATCGACCATGTCCCCGGCCTCCATGACCATATCCGCCGGAATCTGGGTAGCATCGAAACCGGAACGCTCGAAGATTTCGGTGCGTGTTACACCTGGCAACACGGCCTGCACCTTGACCCCGGTGCCCTCCAGTTCGGCGTTCAACGATTGAGTCAGACTTAACACATAAGCCTTGCTGGCGCTGTAAGTTGCATTGAAACGCTCTGGGAACAACGCAACCACTGATGCAATGTTGATAATCGTCCCGCGGCCCGCCTTGGCAAAACTGGCGGCCGCTGCCGAGGCCAACCGCGTGACCGTTGTCACGTTCAGTTGAATCAAACGTTCCAGCTGATCCATGTCGGCATTGGCCAACAAACCTTCAGCGGCGACACCGGCGTTGTTCAGTAACAGGCTGATACTTGAATCACTGCGAAGACGCTGTTCAAGCTTCAGCACCTCATCCTTTTGCGTCAGATCAGCCTTGAGCACTTCGACTTGAACGCCATGCTCGGCGCGCAACCTGGTAGCCGCTGCTTCCAGCCGCTCTTGGTCACGGGCGACCAATAACAAATCAAACCCACGCGCCGCCAACCGCTCGGCGTAAATCGCACCGATGCCGGAAG
Source organism: Pseudomonas sp. PDM25 (assembly GCF_019219045.1). Lineage (NCBI taxonomy): Bacteria > Pseudomonadati > Pseudomonadota > Gammaproteobacteria > Pseudomonadales > Pseudomonadaceae > Pseudomonas > Pseudomonas sp. PDM25. Next base: position 97,124 of record NZ_JAHUWL010000007.1, on the reverse strand, counting down.
AAGCACCGGTGACGAGGGCCGTACCTTGGGACTGGACAGAGTTCATCACTGTACTCCTGGGGAGAATGCCTAGGGAAAGACAAGCGCCTGAGTCTCAGAGCGCTTGGCGGAAAGCAATTTATTATAGTCATAATTTAAGGCGTATATGATAGCTGTAATTTTTCACGTAGCGACAGAAGGCGCACCCTCCCAGCGTTCGCCAGAAAGCAAAAAGGCCGATCAATGACCGGCCCCTGGCGCTGACGTATAAGCTTAGTTCACCTCAAGCTTCTCGCGATTCTTATCCAGAATCGCTTTACCGATTCCCTTCACTTCGAGCAGCTCATCCACGGACGCAAACGGCCCATTACCCTCACGATAAGCAACAATCGCCTTGGCCTTGGCCTCGCCCACACCGGACAACTCGCGCTGAAGGGTTGGCGCATCGGCCTGATTCAGATCGACCTTGCCAGACTGTGCCTTGGGAGAAACTTCCAGCACCAAGGGTGCGTTGCCAGCCTCGGGCTTGACCGTCGGCGCAGCAATGGCGGCAATAGAGGCGCTGGTGAGCAGGGCGAAAACCAGAGAGTAGAAATAGCCAGTACGCATAAATGAAGCTCCATGACATCGATTGAGAAAGCAGCTTTTCCGAAGCTGCCTTCCAAACTTAGGCGATATCTGGAGCCTGTCAAAAATGTGTCCGTTACAGGATGTGAAACAATCAGGGTTCGAGGCGACGTTGCTGGTAGATCCAGTCGACGATATCGCCATCAGGGGTGTAGCCGCTGACGGTTTCGCGCAGGAGCTGGCGGACGCGAGCGTAATCATCCGTATGTTGGCCGTCATGATCATCGGAAGTTGCGTCGCTGCCACGCTGTCGCCGATCAGCAACTCTTCGTAGAGTTATTTCTTGGTGAAAAGCCTCGGACAGCGCAGATAAAACAGACCAAAACATTATCATCCTGATCTCGACGTTGGCAGAGAACTTAGCACTGTCGTGCACGTCGAGATACCAAAACGTATCTCACTACTGCAAGCGTTTTTGAAGGTCCAGAGCGGGCAAGACTCAGCTCTATCAGCGCGTCAATAACGCACTGGCGTCGATCCTCCTAAACCTGGAAAACGAACGAGGAAAGACCGTTTGAGCACAAACACGACTCGATTGCGTAGCGTCGTTATGGGACACTTACTGTCGCTGAGCATCAGAAAACCATACAGCCCTACACCACCCAAAAGCCACTGTTTCTGGCTCCGCTCGCAAAAAACTGCGTATTCCAGGGCACAAGCTGTGCTCACGGCACAAAACCCCGACATCATTTGATAGGTTTACCATCATGGCTAACGCCCCTATTTTAATCACCGGCGGTGCCGGTTTTATTGGCTCCCATCTGACCGATGCTTTGCTCGCCAAAGGCTACGCAGTGCGAATTCTCGATGACTTGTCCACCGGAAAGCGCAGCAATCTGCCGCAAGAAAATCCACGCGTCGAATTTGTCGAAGGCGATGTAGCCAATGCCGCTTTGGTTGCGCGGGTCATGATCGGTTGTCGGGCAGTTGTGCATTTAGCCGCAGTGGCTTCGGTCCAAGCCTCAGTAGACGATCCTGTTCGCACCCACCAGAGCAACTTCATAGGTAGCTTGAACGTCTGCGAAGCTATGCGCCAAGCTGAAGTCAAACGTGTGGTATTTGCCTCGAGTGCCGCGGTATACGGCAACAATGGAGAAGGGCAAGCTATCGACGAGGAGACACCTAAGGCGCCGTTGACACCCTATGCCTCGGACAAACTAGCGAGCGAGTATTACTTCGACTTCTACCGACGCCAGCACGCTCTTGAGCCGGTTGTGTTCCGTTTCTTCAATATCTTTGGCCCACGCCAAGACCCTTCCTCACCCTACTCGGGGGTGATTAGCATTTTCAGCGAGCGGGCGCACAAAGGTATCCCCATTACAGTCTTCGGCGACGGTGAACAAACCCGAGACTTTGTTTATGTGGAAGATTTGGTAAAGGTGTTGGTGCAAGCCATCGAAGCACCGCAGGTCGAAGTGGGCGCAATCAATGTCGGAATGAATCAAGCCACCACACTCAACCAGATGCTGGAAACATTGGCCGAGGTAGTAGGAGAACTGCCACCAGTCAGCTATGGTTCGGCGCGCTCCGGAGATATTCGCCACTCGCGGGCAAATAACCAACGACTTCTTGAAAGATTTAAACTCCCCGAGCAGACACCGATGAAGGTTGGATTAGCCCGGCTGTTGGGCACAGAGGTTTGTTGAATTATTGAATAATACCGACACCAGATTACGTGAAAACTTAGCTTCTGACGCTTTTCAAATCAACTGCTCCACCTCTTCATATTTTCACGATGACGATAAGGAGCGGGGACATCTTGAAAAGCGTATGCAAATAAGCTGATATTCAGAAGTGGAAGATATAAACAAGACTGGTTTGGTCAAACGCATCACTTTGCACTCAGACAATGACGAAAATACCCTACATGATTCGACACTGGGTATTTTCTTTAGCCATGATTGTTGCTGGGCTTCCATAAAATCGGAGCTCACCGAGTTCAAATAACAACGTCAATTACTCGACCGACCTCAACTTTGCAACCCTCTTGCCAAGCATCACCTCCCCCATCCTTGATCTTTAGCGACTCATCCATCGACGTAAAAAGCACGCCGCTCTCAAAGTAAGTCGCATATGTGGGGATCAAGGTTCGAGGCGACGCTGCTGGTAAATCCAGTCGACGATATCGCCATCCGGTGTGTAGCCACTGACTGTCTCGCGCAGCAACTGACGAACCCGGGAATAGTCATCCAGCTCAACGGCAGCAAGCAGTTCAGTCAGCCTGGCCTTGAGCACCTCCCAAGCTAGGTGATCTTCATTGGCACTCATGATCATTGGATGCGGGGTTGCTGCCACGTTGTCACCAATCAGCAACTCTTCGTAAAGCTTTTCGCCCGGACGCAGGCCAGTGAATTCGATTGAGATATCGCCGTGAAGATTTTTCTCCGAGCGAACACTCAGACCCGAAAGGTGAATCATCCTCTCCGCCAGCTCGACAATCTTCACCGGTTCGCCCATATCGAGCACAAACACGTCGCCGCCCTGCCCCATCGATCCAGCCTGAATTACCAGCTGCGCCGCCTCGGGAATGGTCATGAAATAACGGGTGATTTTCGGATGGGTGACCGTCAACGGTCCACCCGACTTGATCTGCTTATGAAACAGAGGAATAACTGAGCCGGAAGAACCCAGTACATTACCAAACCGGACCATCGTGAATCGGGTTTTATTTACCCGAGATACGTTAGCCTTATCGCCGAAAAACACCGGCGCAATCTCCCGACTCAGCGCCTGAAGGATCAATTCGGCCAGCCGCTTGGTACTACCCATCACATTGGTCGGGCGCACCGCCTTGTCTGTGGAAATCAGTACAAAGTTCGCAACACTTGCCTGCAATGCAGCCTGAGCGGTATTGAGTGTTCCAATCACATTATTCAGCACGCCTTCGGCGATATTGTGTTCAACCATAGGAACGTGTTTGTACGCGGCTGCGTGATAGACCGTGTCTACATTCCAGGTCTTCATTACATCAAGGAGCTTATGGGGATGACGAATGGAGCCCAGGATAGGCAATAGCCGGACAGGCAGCGACTCACGGGCAATACGCTGCTCAAGCTCGAACAAGATGCTGTAAAGATTGAACTCACTATGCTCGAACAACAAAAGTGTGGTCGGACCAATGGAAAAAATTTGCCGGCACAACTCCGAGCCAATCGAACCGCCAGCTCCCGTCACCATCACCGTTTTACCCTTGATACAGCGCGCCAGCAGATCGGGCTGCGCCGGAACCGAATCGCGCCCCAGCAAATCGGCGATATCAACCTCCTGGATGTCATCGACCGTCACCCGGCCGCTGGCCAGATCAGTAAAATTCGGCACACTGCGAACGTGAAGCGGAAAGCCTTCCAGAAGATTGAGAATCTCCCGACGTCGCGCTCGAGTCGACGATGGCAGAGCCAGAAGAATCTCCTCCGCCCCGGTCACCTCGATCATCTGCTGAATATGCTTGGGCTTGTAAACCTTTAAGCCAGCAATCGAACGATCCGCAATGCTTGTATCATCGTCGATAAAAGCGACAGGCCGCATAACCCGGCCCATACGCAGAGCAGCAACGAGTTGATTGCCCGCGACACCGGCTCCATAAATGGCCACCTTGGTCAGGCCATTGTCACGACTGGTGAATGGAACGTGCTGGGCGGCGGTGAACCAGTCACCCATAAAATATTGGCGCATACAAAGACGTAGCCCGCCAATGATGACGAGGCTCAACCACCAGTAGTTGAAGATAATGGAACGTGGCACCACAGCTTCGTGGTTGCTATACCAATAGACAACGACCGCAAGTAGCAGGGATGACAGGCTGACGGCCTTGATAATGGCAATCAATGCGTCGTTGCCAAAGTAGCGCATGACCGCGCGGTACATACCGAAGCGGACGAAGAGAGGGACCGCCACCACCGGCGCGCACACGAAGAGCCAGAAATGGACCTTAAGGGGATTGTACATGCCGTCAATGCCCAGACGAACGATGAAGGCAAGCCATAGGGCAAACCAAACCAGCACCGTATCAGTGGCCACCTGTAACAATCTTTTTTGCCTACGAGGCAGACCCAGCAAAAAAACTCTAAATTTGTCCATAAGTACTTGACCTGCCAGGTCTGTCCCTCGTCACTAGATCTGTTACGTCATTGTACATAAACATCCCACCTCATCACCTTAAACCTGACGATAGAGACTGCGCTGCGATCAATGATTGCACACCATACGTATGCATGCCTGCAAGACGTTCAACGACAATGGCCGCTAACAAAAAATGATCCTGCGCCAAGCTGGCTCGGGCAGAGGAGCACAAAACCGCTTACACGTCTATATAAGGAGCTTCGCCGACAGCATGTTTGCGACAACCGCAAAAGCAGATTAGCTCATGCCCGGAGCAATTCGTGGATGACCTCGATAGGCAGTAAGCCTGTCGGCATGGTCCACCCTGGCCACTCCCGGCCAGTGTGACGACCTCCTCATCAGTCTGAAAAGCAACAGGCGGCGATGCTTTCGACTTCACTGTAGAGCGCGAGTTGTGGTGTTACAAAGCCGGCGGCGCGCCCCCTCCTAAGGGCACAACCCGGGGGCGCATGATGAGGACAGGTTCGCGACAGAAATCATGTACCTGCGTCGGCGATCAAGCCTCGGTTTGAACGTGGGGGATTATGAACGGTTACGAATGATTTAGGGGTTATACGACCGAATTCGAGGGTGTTACACTTGCTTCCATACGTTTGGATTCTGTCGCCTCCAAGGGGCGAATGTCTATCATGAGTCACCCAAGAAAAACAGCCAGCGAAGGTGCTTTGGGGAGTAGATCTGGAGATCAGCTGGTGAGCCTATTCAAGACGGCGCGGATTAACGTCGGTGTGCTTTATCGTATAAAGAAAAAATCAGGCTCGCTAGAAAGTATCGATCGTGCGTTACCAGCCCCGAAACAACCTTCGACAGAATCTGTTCAGAGAAAGCAGCCCCTATCAAAGGCTCCAATCACTCGCGACACCGACACTGGCAAGAGCTTTTTGGCGGATCCACTCAGATCATTTACTACCCCCCCTCTCAACCGCAAGATTTTAGCTCTTGTTGCGTAAAACAGGGGGATTCAGTTCCTCAGCGAGTGTTGATGGAGACCAGCAGCATTTTCCGCAACAAAGGGTCATGCCCTCTCGGCGACCAATCCTTGAAAAAATGGCTCTGTGATTCGCTTATACTAGGCCACGCAGGGATGGAGAGGTGGCTCGTGATGCCGATCCGGCATTTGCAAGCAAGCAATCAGATTGGTGTGCTGAACTCTGCACTGAAACTATGCACGCAGATTATTGACGCAGGCAGAGCAACCCCCCAAAGGATTCAAAAAGTGAGTGTATCGATGCATAAGGCAACACCGATCAATCCACATAGCAAGCATTCAGTTTCTCCGGTCACCTTGATTTCGTGTTTGTGGCGCAACCGCCGACTCACTCTACAAATGACAAAGAGAGAAGTAATCGGACGGTATCGCGGGTCAATGCTGGGTTTGGCATGGTCTTTTTTTAACCCGGTGCTGATGCTGTTGGTATACACCTTCTTCTTCGCGGTAGTGTTCAAATCGCGCTGGGGCACGGGCGGGACCGACAGCAAAACTGACTTTGCCGTTATATTGTTCGTAGGCATGATCGTTCACGGCTTGTTTTCAGAAATCCTGAATCGCTCTCCAAGGCTGATCCTGGATAATGCTAATTACGTCAAAAAAGTTGTATTCCCTATCGAAATACTTCCGGCCATCAGTATCGGCGTGGCACTTTTCCATGCGACGGTGAGTCTTGCTGTCTTATTGATCGCCTTCTTGATTTTCAACGGCTTTGTTCAATGGACCGCTGTATTTATACCGTTGGTAATATTGCCACTCATCATACTCTCGCTGGGGGCTGCCTGGTTTCTTGCTTCACTGGGCGTGTATTTACGCGACGTGGCTCAAACTATTGGTCTTTTCACCACCGTGCTAATGTTTCTTTCCCCGGTTTTCTACCCTGCCACATCATTGCCTGAGGCCGTACGTCCATGGCTAATGATCAACCCGCTCACCTTCATTATTGAGCAATCACGAGAAGTGATGATATGGGGGAGACTCCCAAACTTTCAGGGTTTGGCGATTTACACACTGTGCGCAGTCATCATTGCATGGCTAGGCTATATCTGGTTCCAGAAGACAAGAAAGGGGTTTGCTGATGTCCTCTAATGACTTAGCAATTTCGGTTGCGGGCGTCTCAAAGATTTATCATCTTTATGAAAAACCACAAGACCGACTGAAGCAAATTCTCTGGAAAGGCGCTACTAATCCCAGCGATGAATTCTGGGCGCTGCGGGATATCAACTTTGATGTAAAGAAAGGCGAAACCGTCGGTATTGTGGGGCGTAACGGATCGGGCAAATCCACGCTGTTGCAGATCATCTGCGGGACCCTTACTCCTTCGCATGGCCATGTAGAACGTCAAGGTCGTTTGTCAGCTTTGCTTGAACTCGGCTCTGGTTTCAATCCAGAGTTTACAGGGCGCGAGAACGTTTACCTAAGTGCGTCGATATTGGGATTATCAAAAGAAGAAATTGATAATCGATTTGATAAAATCGCCGGATTTGCTGACATTGGGCAGTTTATCGACAGCCCTGTAAAACATTACTCGAGCGGTATGTTTGCCAGATTAGCATTCTCAGTGTCTGTTCACGTCGAACCCGAAATATTGATCGTCGATGAAATTCTTGCTGTCGGCGATGCGGCATTCCAGCGACGCTGCCTTTCGAAATTTTACGAAATACGTGATCGTGGTTGCACCATCCTTTTTGTATCACATGACCAGTATCAAGTTAAATCGGTTTGTGAGCGAGCGTTGTACCTCAAAGAAGGCCGACAGGTCATGTTCGGTCCTGCACCTAGAGTCATCGATCAATACATGATCGAAATGGAGGCTCAGGTTGCCCAAAGTACCACCGCAGCATTCGCAGCAACACTGGCAGCAGCGGCGACGGCCGAAAGTCACGACACTTCAGAATCTGGGGAGTCAGAAGCCGACAAGCCAAAAAACGCCGCCCCCAAAGCGACTCTGAGTAACAGCGAGTCTGCGGATCAGCTGTTTAAAATTACGGATGTCCGCCTGACTGACACCGAAGGCACCGCACTGGAGACCGTGACAACCGGGCAATCCGTGAGTGTGTGTTTCGATTTTGTCGCACTGGTTGATACGCCGCCGGAAGAGATCAGTTTCGTCTTCAATCTATATAGACATGATGAGCTGTATCTATGTGGCGCTACCACATTGATGGACAAAATCCCGGCCTACCGTTCCTCAAGCGCAGGAACTGTATCGATTGACTTTGCAGATCTCCCTCTGCTGAGCGGTCAGTACAAGTGGCGGGTAGCAATTAACGACAATGTTGGATTCATAACTTACGCAGAAGCAAAAAATGCGTGCTCGTTCCGTGTTGAAGATAACTTCAAAGCGGTTGGCATGTTAAGCCTTCCGCGACAGTGGAATTTTCAACCAACGATCTCAACAGTATTTGAATAGGCCACAAATGGAACGGTTAGATATCAACTCTGCTCCAGAGAGAGCAAACATAGAAGCGTCAATCCATTTCGCGAGATACTCGGTTGCCACGCCCTTTGTTAAAAACAAGCGAGTCCTGGATATCGCCTGCGGTGAGGGTTATGGAAGTTACCTTTTAAAGCAGGCCGGAGCCGAAGAGGTCGTCGGCGTAGATGTGTTCGTCGACGCAGTGAATCGCGCTACCCGTTCGTTTGGTGGTCCTGGGATCGAGTTTACTGCGGCTGACGCGACAACCATCGAAGACAAGTTTCCGCCCGAGTACTTTGACGTTATCGTTTCGTGTGAAACCATTGAGCACATTGAAGATCCGGCAGCCTATTTGCAATCACTGAAACGTGTCGCAAAGAAAGACGCGATCATTATCATTAGCTGTCCAAATGACTATTGGTATTTCCCGGAAGAGCATCAGCGCAACCCGTACCACTTGCGCAAATACCGATTCGAGGAGTTTCAGCAGCTCGCCAGCAGCGTACTGGGAGACAACGTCAATTGGAGCATAGGAACCGCGGTCTTTGGATTCGGCTCAACGTCGCTAGATATCGAGCGAGACTATGAAACTGTTCCTGATAGCTGGATGAAATTCAACTCAGTCCAAGGTGCATACCTTGTAAATGGTGGCGAAAAACCGGAATTTAATACTGAGAACTGCAGCTATTATTTCGGCATCTGGAATGCACCTGAAATCACTAATGGTGCTGCTGTTTTCCCGATCAGTATGGACGCGTATGCGCGCATGGTTCATGCAATGGACGGGACGTTGCTTGTGGACGAAAGGTTGAAGGTGGACACTCTCCATCAGGGTTTGACGACCCTTCAAATGGAAGCTGATACGCTTAAGGCGGACTTGAGAAAAACACGGCTTAACTATCAGGCAACGCTGACGGAAAATGAACTAGTAAAAGAAAGATTGCAGGTGTTCAACTCCACTCAGCATGAATTGAATGCAGTAGTGCATGCGCTTCAGACCGAAGTGGCAAGAGTGACCGCAGAACGTGATCAAATGCGAGTCGGTTATTACCGTTATCTCCGCTTGGGAGGGCTGGTTCCTCGCCATGCTCGAGCGTTGATAAAAAAGGTCTTCAGAATTGTTCGCAGGAACCCTAACTAATGAAAGTGCTAGGGCTGGATATAATCCCGGGGCTTTCGCGCGGGCTCTATGTTTATGACAATGCGCACGCTCTTCTGGCGTCTGATGCCTGGCGGGAAACGGGGCCGAACATCGGCAGTAGTGGCGAGAACCTGACGATCTCTTTCCTTTCGATGAACCGCTCGTCGCTATCGATCAAGCTACTCAAATCCATTGAAGAGTTCTTACCGCATTTCGCCGGTGAAGTGCTGATTATCGATAACGGCTCTTCGGCAGAAGAAATCGAGCGGATGCGTGAGGCGTGCAAAACGCTATCTTTCCGCACCCGTATTGTAGAGCTTGGGCAAAATTTCGGTGTTTCAGGCGGCCGTAATAGAACCATTCCACATGTCACGACGGAATGGCTGATGTGTCTGGACAACGATATCTACTTCACGATGAATCCGCTAAAGCAGATTCAGCATGATCTAGCGGTTCTTGGCTGTCATTTCATGAGCCTTCCCTTGCTGGACCCAGATGGTCAAACAATCTTCGCCAGGGGCGGTCACGTTTATGTGTCGTATGAAGAGGGCGAACTTCATATCGGTGCGGGAAGCGCTTCCCTGCAGACAAAAATACAGGACGTTATCAGTCAGCCGTTCCTCGGGACTTTCCTGTTTGGTGGTGCTTGTGTCGTTAACAAGGACACGTTCTCTCGTGTCGGTAGTTATGACGAGGGTATGTTTGTTGGCTTCGAGGATATCGATTTTTCGGTACGCCTGTTCCAGCAAGGCTACAAAGTCGGTTGCGCATCGGTATGCGCTTTGGTGCATGACCACCCAATGCCAGATTCAGACGCTGATCGCAACTATGAAAAAGAACGTTTTTCTCGCGGTGTTCTTCACAAATCTGCGATGCACCTTGAGGCAAAACACGGTTTTAAGATCTGGGGTGATGCGGTAGACCATTGGGTCCAGTCACGGCACGATGAACTGGGGCTCAACAATGAAGCCGATCATATTTCCGCTCCCGTAAAGTTGGTACCGGAAGAGCATGAAAAGACGAAAATCGCACTAATCATCGATACAGATAACTGGGCGTTTGGAAATATCGCTCGGCAACTGGAACGCTACTTGAGTGAGCAGTTCGATTTCGTTGTGATACCGATGGACATCATCGACAACATCGACAAAATATTCATGATGACCGAAGACTGTGACATCGTGCACTTCTTCTGGAGAGAGCATTTAACACTCATCGGCACGCCGTACTACAGAAGTTATGTTGAAAGCCTTGGCATGCCATATGAGTTGTTCCATGAGCGCTTTATTGCCACTAAAAAGCTCAGCACAAGTGTTTACGACCACCTGCTTCTAGAAGAAGACGAACTCAGTGGCCGCGCCCATCTTTTTACCGAGATAGTCGCTGGCTACACTGTGGGCTCTGAAAAATTAAACCGCATTTATTCCGAAGTAAGCGGCTATCCGGAACCCACCCGCGTGATCGAGGATGGTGTCGACCTGACAAAATTCATGCCCATGAATATTGAACGCCTTCAAGAAGTCGGTCAGCGTGAACTGGTCATTGGCTGGGTTGGAAACAGTCAGTGGGCGGCAGAACTCGAAGACTTCAAAGGTGTGAATACGATCCTCAAGCCAGCAATTGAGCAGCTTCAGCAAGAAGGCTTTGCTGTAAAAAGTCTGTTCGCTGACCGGCAGGATCAATTCATCCCCCATGACCAGATGCCTAACTACTACTCAAAGATCGACGTCTATGTGTGTACGTCGAAGATAGAAGGTACGCCTAACCCTGTTCTGGAATCGATGGCCTGCGGAGTACCGGTTATCAGTACTGATGTCGGCATCGTGCCGCAGGCTTTCGGTGAATTGCAGAAGGCCTTTATCTTGCCTGAGAGAACAGTCGAAGCGCTCAAGGCCAGTATCCGCAAGCTCGTCGAAGAGCCTGCGTTGCTGACTCGGCTATCAACAGAAAACCTTGAAAGAATCAAGGAGTGGGACTGGTCTATAAAGGCTGCAAAGTTTGGTCAGTACTTTGAAAGCCTTACAGCGATCGACAGCCGTACTTGAAATCAGGGGAATGCCGCAGGTTCGGATCAGCCTGCGGCATGCAAAACGGCTCGAGCGTATGGTTGGCGCAGGTATTCCGGTATCGCAATCGACTGGACATACCTGCCTTATCCGCTATCACACTCCTCAAAACGCTAATCGACATCGATCCCCCTACACGGAATATATGCAGTGAAAAAACCTCCATCGGCGACGAGTGACATCAGAGGAGCCAGCATTGAAGGAAGATCTGATTCGTTCGAACTTTTCGGAGAAATGGCAGACACGCTCCTGTATTGGGTGAGCGAACTGCATCGCAAACTCATTGAGAACGGCGTCAAGCAGGTATTCTTTCTCTCCAGAGAGGGACAACCGCTCAAGCAAATGTTCGACTGCTACTGCGCTCGCGTGGGTGTCCCGATTCAGAGCCGTTACCTGGAGGTTTCTCGCAGATCAACGCTGCTGCCTTCTCTGAATGCGCTGAGCGAAGAGCGGTTTGAAACGCTTTTCCGGCAATATCGGCGAATGTCGCTGCTGGAGTTTCTCTCGAGCCTTGGGCTGGATGAGTTCTGCACAGAGCTGTCAGCCTTGTTGGGCCTGACGACTGAACAGTCTAATCAAAGGCAAGAGGACTTCCCCGAAAGCGACCTCTTCTCCCGACTTAAGGCGTTGCCACGATTCATTGCGGTATATGACGAGCAACGGCTGAGTCGTCGAAAGGCATTTTGGCAGTATCTATCCGCCCTCTCGGAAGGTGATGTTCCCGAAAACCTAGTGGTCGTGGACGTCGGCTGGAAGGGCACGATTCAGGACAACCTTTACGCGCTGTTGTGCAAGGGACCGGCATCGCCAGTCAAATCAGTTACGGGCTACTACATCGGGCTTATAGCACCAGGGGCGGCAGGTTCTGCGAACTCCAAGCACGGCCTCCTGTTTTCCTCCATTGCAGGCCGTACGTCGCGGTTTCATGTCTTTAATGAAAATCGCGCCCTGTTTGAAATTCTCCTGGCGGCAGATCATGGTTCAGCGGCCAGCTACCAAATAGACACTAATGGTCGGGCTAGTGCCATCCATGACACGTTCCATGAGCAGGAGATGCTGGAGTCTCTGGTGTTTCCTGTTCAGCGTCACATCTTCGCTCGTTACAACCAGTTGCTGGACGCCATGACTCTGCAAGCTGGTGCGCAGTCGTTCGGTCTTGAGCAGATCGCTCGCAGCCACGCGCGCTTGGTTTTCCAACCCTCACAGCCCGAGATCGACTGGTTTTCTTCAGTATTTCATGTTGAAAACTACGGTGTGTTTGAGCGCTCTTTCTTTACCGGCGCGCACAAGGTCCCGAGCTTTTCTGATAGGTTGAAGTTCATGCTCACCGTCCTGAGGCGCAACGGACGAGGACTGCTTGGGTTCTGGCCATGGAAGAAGCTCGATGAGCGGGTTGGCCGCCCAATAGCCAACTTATATGGATTAATCCGCTATTTTCAGAAGTAATCATAAATTGAACGATAGAAGAATTTGCTTTCTCGTAGGCTCGATGGCTATTAGCGGTGGCACTTACGTCATCATTCAACATGCCAGCTACCTGCGTAATCATGGATATGACGTAACGTTGGCGGTTCAGGAACCTTTTTCGGCGGCGACGCTTTCCTGGCATGACGAAGCGCCGAAGCTTCGTTGTCTGCCCATAGAAGAGGCCAAGCAAGAGTCTTTCGACCTGGTTATCGCCACATGGTGGAAAACCGCTTTTGAGCTTGGCAACTTCGACGCCAGAAGGTACGCGTATTTCGTACAGTCGATCGAGTCCAGGTTTTATCCTGAATCGGAAGGGCCATTGCGCGCTTTGGTTGACGCTACCTACCACTTCCCGATCGAATACGTGACTGAAGCTACGTGGATCCAGCATTACCTGAAAGACGATTTCAATCGGGATACCACTCTGGTACGCAACGGTGTTCGCAAGGATGTGTACTCACAAACGGGTGTCACAAGCGCTCCTCGCCCTACTGATGCGCAACCCAGAATTCTGGTAGAGGGACATTTTGGTGTCTCCTTCAAAAATACGGCCTTGGGTGTTCGATTAGCCAGAGAAGCCGGCGCGAAAGACATCTGGGTTCTGACGGGCTCCCCCATCAAGTGGCTTCCCGGAGTGTCCCGGGTATTTTCCCGGGTGCCCATGGTCAAGACTGCCGAAATTTATCGCTCTTGCGATATTTTGATCAAGCTCAGTACGGTTGAAGGAATGTTTGGTCCACCGCTTGAGCTGTTTCACTGTGGCGGCACCGCCGTAGTCTTTGATGTTTCCGGACATGACGAATATATCGTGAACGGAAAAAATGCGGTCGTAGTCTCCACGGGTGACACTGACGGCGTCGTCAGTGTTCTAAAAAAACTCATATGCGACCGTACTGAGCTTTCACGGCTTCAGGAAGGAGCGCGCCAGACGGCCGACATTTGGCCTTCCTGGCACGACTCTTCGACTCTTTTCTGCGAATGGGTAGAGAAGAGTTTGGAAGGTCCACTCATGGAAAAATCTGTTTTTACAGAGTTGACTGTAAAAGCGTTCAACGAGTACTCCGTTCAAGAAAAGCAGCGTCTCAATGCAAATCGTTGGGTCGTTCGCCGTCATAAACTCAGTGAACTTGCCGCCAAACTCCCCGCATGGCTCAAGCTTCGGATCAAACAGCTGGAAGCAGTGGGTGAAGTGATTTTTGGTGGGCGAGAAGTACGATGATCTACAAAATCAAGACTGTTGATGTCTGGGACACCTTGCTTAGAAGAGATTGCCACCCTGAATGCATCAAGCTGGCGACTGCTGCTCATGTATTTTTCGAGCTGGCTGGACACTTCAAACCGCTGTACACGGGCTATTGGGATATCTATCAGGCACGGGTGGATACAGAAGCCCGTCTTGCGAGGACAGCTCGAGAAGCAAACAGGGACGAAGAGTACGAAATCGTTCATGTGCTCAAGGAATGGCTGGAAACCATTTTGCTCTCTTCCTTCGATGAGAGTCTGCCCCAGCGCTTTGCCGACTATGAGCTTTCAGTAGAAGTGCGTCGTACTTTTCAGGATCCGGATATCGAAGAGTTTCTCAAGCAGCACTCTGCCGAAAGAACGATATTCCTGTCTGATTTCTACATGACCTCTGACATGCTCAAACACTTGCTCGAGCAGAAGGGGCTCAGTCATCTCTTTGAGGATGGCATGAGCTCGTGCGACGTGGGCTTGAATAAACGTTCAGGAACGCTGTTCAAGCATGTGCACGAGGTCTACGGGATCACTCCTCCCGAACACGTGCATGTAGGCGATCACCCTTGGTCGGATGTAGAGTCCCCTGCGCAACTGGGTGTTACCGGCATTTCATTCGTGCCGGACAAATCTCACGCGGCCAGGAAAGAGCGAGAGAGTCTGTTTGCTTCGCGTGAGGCGCTGTTCCAGCATCTTCGACAGCTCAGTATCCAAACAGCGGAGTCGTCAATACCTGCGCGGCAAAAGACAGAAGCGGCAGCGTTTCGTTTCGGAGTAGAGGCCGCTCCACTGTTCTTGGGCTTTGCCTTGTGGATTGCCGAGCAAGCAGTCGCTGAGCGTCTGGATCGAGTCTTCTTTCTTACCCGAGAAGGCGAGTTTTTCCGCCGTATATACGAAATTATCTTTCCAGATCAGACGCTTTTTGGGCATCTATTGCCAGCTTATGCGGAGCTTGAGGTCAGTCGACTTTCTACGTTCGTCGCTTCAATGGAAGAAATCTCGAATGATGAGTTCAATCGTATTTGGCGCCTGAATCGCTCGCAAAAGGTTTCCGGGCTGTTTTCCACATTGGGTCTGGAATGCGCGGACTTCGCTGATCTTTTATCTGAGGTTGGGTTAGAGGCTTCGGATGTTATTGACCGACCTGATGAAAACGAGTCATTAAGCAAGCTGATACGGGCGCCGGCATTCACGGCTGCCGTAAACAAAAAGATACTGGAACAACGTGAGCTATTGAATGAATACCTTACAGAAAAAGGTATTTCACAGAAGGACAAAGTCGGCCTGGTTGATATTGGCTGGCGCGGGACAATCCAGGACAATCTTGCGCGAATAAAGCCTGCTACACACTTTCACGGGATGTATCTTGGTCTGCGAAAGATGCTAAATCCCCAAGCGTCGAATGTTTCAAAGCGCGCCTACGGTGCTGATGAACGGGTTGATGCTGATACAGGCAAGCTGTTTGAAGCGTTTGCCGTCCTTGAAATGCTGTGCACATCAAACATGGGCAGCACGGAGAAGTACGTAAGGTCGCAAGGTAAGGTAACCGCGTATCGAAACGTCTCAGCCGAGGAAAATAGCTCCCACAGTGAATTTTCCGTTCACTTCCAGGAGGGTGTCGCGCTGGCTGCCCAAGTATGGGGACCGTATCTGGAGCGTTATGTGGTGAGCTCCGCGGAACTGCGTGCATCGGCCGTGCATGTCTGGAAAAAACTCAGTGTCAATCCGGATGCTGACTTGGCAAAGATCTTCATCCATACCCCTCAACACGACGTTTTTGGCTTCGGTGATATCTTCCAGAAGAATCAGGCTCCGGCACTATCTACGATCTTTCTTTCCCCATTCAGTAGCACTGCGCGTCGGCAGGTGATGGACTACATCCGTCGAGTTCAATGGACCTCTGGAATCAAGCATCTCAATGGAATTGGTCCCGTGCACAAGGCCGTGCTTATTGCTCTCTTCACTGTGGCCAACGCGGTCAAACGTTATCGGATGAAGTCTCGTAAAAGATAGCTGATTAAGCTTGCCTACAGGGAGTAACCGGTAATCTCGCCCCTAAGGATGAGATTGCTGGGTTACGTCCAACAAGGTGTGACTACCCGCCACCTACTCGAGCGCTTGTCGCATGCACAGACAGTGGCCGACTACGAAATACTACTATCTTCGAACTGCTCGTCAGAAATGCCACAGTAAAAATCTGACTCACCTTAGGGTAGGTAGGCGCCGTGGTTAGGATGTGCTCGATGGCGGGCTGAGTATCGGATGAATGCTACGGGCTGATAAACTTGTGCTCCCGTTTTGCTGTGAGCACTGCCTCCCCCGGAATGGAGTTGCCAAGTTCCCACTCTTAGCGGAACGACTCGGTTGAATAGAGAACAGTTAAATGTCAGATAAACAAAAAATTCACGGTCTGGACTATGCACGTGCCATTTTCTCGATCTTCGTCGTGCTATGGCACTTCCACGTTGCCGGAACTTCGACCATTTTCAATTCGGTGACAAATTCTCCATATAGTCCAAGCGCCTCAGACATAATCAATTTCAACGTCTTTCTACAAGCAGTTCCTTTCTTTATTCTTGCCTCGTGCTACCTGTACGCGGAAACCGCCACATCGATTCGATATCTTGGCCGTCGCGTCGTGAGAATCGGCACACTGATCGTGTTCTGGGCAGTGGCCTATCATCTTTTCTATGGAGGAGCAGATGGGCTGATCCAGGCCATTGATAAGCTGAATGAACGTCCGGTCTACCAAACCGTGACCGCGCTTGAGACATACTCATTCTTTGTTGGCCTTCTAATCTCCGTCGCCCTTTCTGCTCTCGCGGCTTACTGCAACTTAGCGATACTAATACTCTGGGTTGTCCTCGGCTCAACGGCTGTCTGCTACTTTCAATGGCAGACCATCGTGCAAGGAACTATCTGGACTGGATCTTTCTGGAACCCTCTAAATTACGTAGCATATCCGGCCGCCGCTGCGTTGGTCTATAGGCTTACTAAATCGCCCTCTGCACTAAAATTCCTCGGATGGGCCTCAGTCATACTTTTTATAATATCCACTACTCTGGAATGGAGATTCCTGGTTAATCCGTCGTTCTTTCCCGGCCAAGGATATAATCTGCCGGCTTATACGCGGCTCTCATCGATGCTCTTTGTCATCTTTGCGCTGATTCTCTGTTTGAAGGTCTCTCGGCCAGCAGGCCCGATCGTTCAGTTCATGTCCAGAAACTCGCTCGGTCTGTACTGTATTCATCCATTTTTGTTGGCACCGCTGAACAGGTTGGATCTGCCGCTTTGGGTAAGGGCGGTAGTGGCAATCGCGGCAACGTATGCAATAGTTATCGTGCTCAGAAGGTTCTTCCTTAGGGAGGAAGTCTTGGCGTAACCGATGCCAGTACATTTGGGACGGGAGGTAGGGGCCAATCGATATTGAGTGGCCAGTTCTACTGCTCGGGTAGCTCACGCGTGGTACCGCATCCAACCGTCCAGACCCTGGCTGAGCCCTGGTAAGACCTCAACGGAAAATCTTGAAGGACTTGGTCAGACTCACACCCTTTTGCGAAGTGCGCATTGCTTTTTCTTCAGGTAAAAAGTTCCGGCCACTGCCGGCGCCCTGGGAGGATCCGCAGCAACTGCTACGCAGTGATGGGTGTGGGTGTCCTTGGGGAGACTCCCTAGAAAGAGGCACTGCTTTACGATCAGGTGATACTATGTATGCTCATAAAAACCGCAAAGGAATGGTCAAATACCGTGACTAAACATGTTCCATTTGGAGAGAGAAGCTTATGGGCCCTCCTCCTTTCGCTGCCAATTGCATATTTGTTTACTTCCATTCTTGCGCCTTACTTCCTAACGCTGTTCTTTAGCGGAATCCTGGTTGATGTAGAAATAAATGCCACGGGCAAAAAAAACGACTTATCACTTGGCGCAGAAGTATGGATGGAAAAACCAATTTTCATAGAGAAAATACCAAACGGATGGGAGTCCAGAGGCGATAGACTCGTATCATATATCCCACCATACGGACCACTTAAGCTTTCCATCCCATCGAATAGCCAAGGGATAACTTTTATAAAGCAAAACAGATCTGGATCAGTAAAAATAACTTACGGACTATCAAAAACAACGATTGATCTTTATAGCCCTACCGAAGTACCAACTAAACTAACAGGTTACGAATTCCTCGCTGGATCTAGCCTTTTTTACAAAGCCCTAACACCATCTATTTTTATCGTTATATTAATAGCCGCATTCACTTCTATCCTTACAGTATTACGAAGGGATTCAGCGCTAGCGATTATCATTGATAGGCCAGCAGAATCAAAAAACACAAGGTATGAACCTAGACTTGACCATCTTAGATTCATAGCCGCCTCCATGGTGATTTTCTATCACTGCTTTACTGACAACTTTGGACTCGGCCATAGCACATACAACCCTTTCCTCGGCCTGGTTGAGCAGGGTCATATGGGGGTCGGGTTATTCATGGTACTTAGTGGCTACCTACTGACAAAGATCGCATCAGGAAAAGAGTTGAATTATTTTGACTTTATAAAAAATAGAGTAATAAGAATTTACCCTCTATATATTTTTTGCGTATTGATAATGCTTTGCGGGTGGAGCTCAGAATACTCTTTCACTCAAGCACTGAGTATGTTTTTTCCATTTGTAAATGCATTGCAAGGCGTACAGCTTCCGATGTTTGCACACCTATGGACAATAGCCGTCGAGTTTCAATTCTATCTGATCTTCCCATTCTTAGTATTATTTCTAGATAGATCAGGCTTTCGCTTCATTATTGGAATGCTCGTCTTAACCATATTTTTCAAGTATCTAATGTGGTTCAAAATAGGTTCTGTAACAAACGTTGCATACATGACGCTTCTGGGGCGAATAGATCAGTTTCTTATCGGAATGGCTGCTGCTTACCTTGCAAAAAGATACATCTCAACAAAACAGATTTCTACAAGGTGGCTTGTAGCGGCGATAGCCGTATCGGCAAGTATTATCAGTATTTTCTGTGGCTATAAGGGTTTGATTGGCATGAATCAATCCTGGTTCATGGCATTTTGGCCGTCTGTAGAGGCTGCGATGTGGGCAATATTAATTGTCAGTTACTCACACGCGCGTATCCGTATACCTGAGGCACTCGATGTTAGCCTTGCACGCCTAGGTCAACTCAGCTTCTCCATGTACTGTATGCATTACGTTGTTATCCCATTCACAAATTCTCACTTCGTAGATCTCGGAGCGGCTCGTGGTAGTGTTGCCGACATTCTAATGCAAACTGCATTTTTAACTGTTCCAGCTATCATCATCTTTTCTATGCTGACCTATGGGATTATTGAGAAGCCATTCTTCTCGCTAAGGAGTAAGTACGCGACAGGACTCAAGGTTGAAAAGGCTCGCCATCCTGAAAGCGTATCGTAGCGGGATAGAAAACATCCCTCGACGGGGAGGCTAGCTGGAAAGGCGTGTAATCCACTGCGACGAAACGAGTGTACGGGTGATGAAAGATCCAGATCCAGATCGAGAGCCAGCCAGCCAATCTAGATGTGGGTGAAAACCGGCAAGGTTATCACGGCTACCTGATGACCGATGATACGCTAGCTATAACGCTTTGGGCGCGTAGCCTGGTGTCGAACGTGGGTACGTGGGTACGTGCGCGGCGTGGCGGTGCGCTAACCGAAGCCGGTTATTTGCCGATCGAAAACAATGTGGGAGAACGTACGATCAAGCCCTTTGTGATCGAGTGCAAAAACTGGTTGTTCAGCGATACGCCCAAAAGCTGATGACCAGCGCTCAACTTTACGGCTTGGTCGATATGGCTAAAGCCAACGCCAAGAACCCTTTACGTGGCTACGCCAGGCACTTGAGCATATGCCGCAAACCCCAAGCGTAGAGGACTTCAAGACCTTGCCGCCGTGGCGGCTGCACGCCGAAAATCTCAAGATAGCAATAGATCCTCCGCCTTAAATATGGGGTTCATGAAGAGTTTACCTACGATCGACTCGCGACGGCAATTCCTAACATGATTAGAGAAACCCCAACAAAATACTGCGTACTAAATCGCTCGTCGAACACAATATGACTGCCAATAGGCACCAAAACAAACGCCAATGCCATCACTGGATAGACGCGGCCTAATTCAATCTTTTGTAAGATCCAGACCCACGCTACGGATGTGATCGCATAAAGCAACATTGCGCTGAACAACGCCGCCAAAGCACGAAATGTGAACAAAGTTCCGCTAGCTGCCAACGCAGCTGCACTGACCTTGAAAAGAATCTGGCCAATCGCCAGGCCTATAACGCAAAGTACCGCCCAAATATATAGCATGTCAGCCCTATGGCACTTCCGATTTTTCAACAATGGCATGAAACGCGACGAAAAGATTTAAATCCATTGAAGCCAATTTGCATGGCCACCATGACTCGCGTGCGTTGGGGAAATAGTGCCGCATTAGTGCAACCAAGTTATTGCACGGATTAACATGCTCTCTAGCCATTACATAATCGTAGGCAATGTTTTGTGCTATCGCACTCTTGCGCGGCCCCAGTGTCCTGCCAAGTCGCCATGCTATACCTGGATCTGTCGGAATCAATATCGACAACGTTCCACCCGGCTTCAAGACTCTACGCCATTCCTTGAGCGCAAGATGGGGATAATAGATATGTTCGAGAACATGGGTCGCAATAAGCCGGTCGTAGCTATTATCTTCAGCATCTATTCTACTTCCCTGCTGCACAGAGAAAGTCAGACGTCCCTTATGGCGGGCTGAGGTCTTTCCAGACGCCACCTCCAGAGTTTTGGCGTCCATATCCGTTAGTACATACTCATCGAAATCATGCTGCACGAAAGCAAGATGCTCTCCCGTTCCCGCACCAATTTCCAATACCCGATTGAATTTCACACTCTCGCCAAATGGACTTTCGGTCAACTTATGACTAGCCCGCATTACAAATGACTGCAACGGACTGCCATAGTTGCTATCGTCATACACATCAGCAAAGCGTGCTCGGTAGTCGAGCCATTCTTTATCTTCATTCTGCAATTTCTTTCTCCAAACTTTTAGTCATCGCAACCTTCTTGTTACGATGAAATGGCCTATCTGGAACCGATCGAATATCCTGTCCCAGAAATGCAAGAACCAATTGTAAACCCACAATAAAAGGTAATGCTGACAACATTACAGTTCCAGGCGAAGACTGCAAACCCGTATCGACGGACCGCACCCAACTATGAGTTCCGAATACAACCCCAAATAGCAGCAGCGAGCAGCCAACGGGCAGTTCTATAGATGCCAGGGACATGTCCCGCAGGTAGTAATTATAAAAAACCCGCTTGAAAAAGTTCCTGACATGCTTAACCAGGAACTCCCCGACCACCGCAGAAATTTTTAAATTACTGACCTCATCACCATATTTTGCTTCCATCGGTACATCGACAACCACGGCACGCAGGGTGTTTAACCTAAACAACATGTCCGTCTCGAAGAAGTACCTTCGACTGATTTTTTTCATTGGAAGGTAGCGGACTACGTCGCGATGGATAGCGGTATAGCCATTCGTGGGATCAAAGAGATTCCAATATCCAGACGACAGTTTTGCCATGAACGACAATACAGCATTCCCGAACAACCGCATTTTCGGCATTGCCTGAACTTTCTCTAGATCAAAAAAACGGTTCCCTTTAGTGTAGTCAGCCTCGCCATTCAATATAGGCTCGACAAAATCGTTGATCAATCCCGGGTCCATTTGCCCATCACCATCGAGTTTGACAATGATGTCCATACCATCGGCAACCGCAGCCTCATAGCCGGTCATGACAGCACCGCCTACACCCTGATTAATCTCATGCCACAACACCCTGACACGAGAGTCGGAGCAAAATTTTTCAACAAACGCGCCGGTTTGTTCAGGGCAACAGTCATCAACAATATATATACGGCACACTTCATCGCCAATACCGCCGATCACATCAAGCACGTGCCCCCGCACCTTATAGCTTGGAATAACGACCGCAACATTATGATACATGCGCATTTAATAACTCATTCTTTTCAGCAGTACCGTTTCGACCAAAGGAAAGCCCCAAGGCCATAAAAAATACGAGAAGCGACATCACCACCGAAGGCCAAAGATATCGGTAGTCCTGCGCCCCCATTAATAGAGTCAAACTCATCAAATTACATAATAAAGGAGCAAACAGTAGCCACACCGCAGGTTGCGATCTAATGGCAATGATACACATCGAAATCAAACCGATAAGCGTGTACAACGCAGGCCGGGTATACACTGTACTTCGTTGAACGAAATTCTGATTCAGCTCATCTATCCGGCTTTTCAAGGCAGGCAGAAGCGAATGCGATTGCAACCCAAGTTCCCGCTGCTCCGGCATGCTGGTTATCTCAGCTGGCGAAATGCTGAGCCATTCGTCTTCGCGACCACCAATTCGCCAGATTAGCCCTGTCACGCAAGTCTGGTGCTTTAAAAAGACCAACGGGTAATTCCATATTGCTTTTAAAGCTAACGAATTCAGCTCGGAAGTGTGTTCACCTAAGAAACTCCATTTCTTGCGAAGCTCTGGGTGCCAGAATAAAGGCACAACCGACTCGCATTTATAATTCTCACGCCATTCTTGCGCTGGAAGCAATCTCTCGAGAAGTTGCCTGTCGCCTGATTCCCACTCCACCCCTGCAGTTTCCATTGAACCCAAAACATGCATCGCAACGATGGCGCGATATTGTGGCAAAATAGGCGATACATTCAAAACTGTCAGGAGCAGGGTCTTTATCATCAAAAAAATCGCGATCTGCGAAATCAACGTAACACCTACCCGGAGGCGCGTCTGACCTGTCTTCGCAAAAAAAAGCAAAGCCGCAAAAAACATGACACTTATTAATATGCCGTTATGACGCATGGCAATAATAAGCACACCCGCCATCCCCATCAGAAATAGAGAGTCAAGCCTCAGCGTCAACCCGCGACGTACTTCACGCGTAGCCAAGGCGCTAAGAAGGATTATACCTGCGGTAAACGGAACATCTTTCCATAAGGTTGTGACAATAAGAAAGTTTGCCGGAAAAAGAGGAAATAGCAACGCCGCGAGAGCAATCACTCGTGGAGAAGCTCCCCATGCCAAGCACTCTTTAAAGAAAAACCATGTAGCACTGGTAAATATCAATATTTGCAGTATAACTGCGGATTGCGGCTGCGGATAAACATAGAACGCTAACTTATACAGTTGAGTTGAAAGAATGGGATGTGAATCGTTGTACTGACCCGAAACTATCTGCCCCCATTGATTTATCGAGTCCGGCGACATTTGACCTGGCCAATATGCAGCTAAAACCAAGCCATATACGGTCAGGCTGGATAATACAATCCACGCATGCATCCAGGCACTGGCCGACGAAGCGCTACTGGTTGGTGATACTGCTCGACGCCCGAGAACCAGCAGGAGTATGAAAAATGCGACGAATGCAATCCCAAACGGCTTGGCGGCAGAAATAGCGTTTGCCCACAGACTAAACTGCATTGGTGCGATTTTTCTGAGATCGACCTCGATCATGCCTTGATTTGGGGAATACAGATCAATGCGATGCCCTACCTGTCCATACTTGACTTCGACTATTCCAGAGTACTCACTCGTTGCAAATCTCAGGAATTTATCCGATTTAAGCGTTAATGCTGATTGCAGGACAGCGGGTTGATTTCGAAACGAAACCAACGAGTTGTACTTAGTCTCCCAACCGGGATCGTTGCGAACAATCTTTGCCTCTAATCTTTCAGAGTCAGTTGCGCGTATCCAGACCTCTGCCGACTTTGCGTCCGGATTGTGCTCACCAGTGGCCACGATCGTCAGATCCGTTGCCGCCTCCTCCTCAGAAAAAGAGATCGGTAGCATAATGACGAAAAAAAGCGAAAAAAGGGCTGACATAATTCCAGCTTTTACTGCAGACAACACGAACAATTTGTTCATTCCTTTTGGAGGCTCATTGAGTCAGACCAATCAAATCAGCTTTCGGAGCTCTTATTTTTTGTGCGGACGCCGCGATGCCTTCGCGGCTACCTGACCAACCAGTTTGATGTGTCAAAGCGGGCGAATTTCCGATAAAAAGTGAAATCGGGTCAGAGAATAGGGAAACTATCAGGACCGATTGATGCTGTCAAAACAGCGCTGCTGGAAGAATCGAAAACGATGACAGCATCCACAAAAACGATGATGTCATTGCACTACGTCTGTCCTGCGGCGTGACGGTAATCCTTTCCTGAAAAAGTACTCGTCTGAAGTAGAATTTTCTCCTGATCGGCACAAGGTTTTTTTGTGTGAAGACATCACGTTTATCTGACAGCTAAATCATTGCCCCTCGAACAACCGAGAAGATTTATCTGCCGTTTCCGGCTGAGCATGTGGTGCAGCACTGAACCAGGTATTGCCACATTGAGAGCCTTTCTACAGCTCAAGAATCAGCCTTCTCCTCCAACGCTCCCGCATTAAATAAACAGGCTATAAACACGAGCGGAGTGTACGCAATTACCATTCCGAGTATTTCATCCAGCAATCCCAGCCCGACAAAAATCGAAATTGGCACCAACCAGACAAGATTAATGACGACAACCCCAAGCGTTACGCCTCGATGACTCTTGAAACGACGGGATGCATACTGATAGGCGTGGCTGCGATGCGCCTGAGAAACTTTGTCTCCACGCATCAAACGTCGCAGCAACGTCCAGGTAGCATCAACAATGAAAACTCCGAGCAGAATCAACCAACTCCAGAGCAACTCCGGCGCTGTCCAAGCCGCATGGAGCGCTAAACCGCCGAGAATGAAGCCGAGAAATCCACTACCCGCGTCTCCCATAAAGATACGCGCGGGAGGAAAATTCCAGCATAGAAACCCGGCCACCGCTCCAGCCAAAACGAACGGAACCCATATCAGGCTGGCGTAACCACCTAGGCAATACAACGCGCATGCCCCCAGACATACGCATATAGCCTCCGCGCTGGCCAAGCCATCAATGCCGTCCATAAAATTGTAGAGGTTCAGCATCCAGACAAGGTAAATCAGCGCAAGCACAGTGCCGAACCAGCCCAAGTCAATCGCCGTACCAAAAAATGAAATGGATGCGAGGCCATTAAGCCAGTACAGCGCCCAGCCAGCTGCAATGAAATGCCCCAAGAGCCGCCATCTAGCGGCAATATGGCCATGATCATCGGCGAAGCCTATAAGCGCGACCAAAATTCCCGCACCCAGTAACCCTATAAGCAAAGGCATACCAAGCAGCCCCATGGCAGCCAACACCGGCAGCGCCCCTGCAAACGCCACCACAATAGCCACCCCACCTCCGCGAGGCGTAGGTACGGTATGGGAACTACGCTCGTTTGGTATGTCCATTAAACTCTTGGCCAAGGCATACCGACGTAAGACATAGGTCAGCAACCAGGAACTTGCGAACACAGCAGATAGCAACAACCAAAAAGTCATTTCGTCAACTTATCCAGATAATGGTCGGCGGTTTTGCGTAAAGCTTTATCCACACTTACCGAGGGGCGCCAATTCAAAACATCACATGTTTTGCTAATATCAACCTGCAACGAGCTGCACAAACGTTGAACAACTGCTTTTTTACCCAGGAGTGAGGCACTTAAACTCAATACAAAATCAGGTATCGGGAGCAACCATGCTTTCGTGCCTAAGGCACGAGCCATGCGCCGAAGCAACAAAGTTGTAGATAGATCCTCGCCATCACTAACCAGAAAGATATTGTTCGCCGCCGCAGGATGATCGATACAGGTCACGATGAGATCCACAAGGTTATCAAGCGCCACCAGACTGCGTTGATTATTAATAGCCCCCAACGGTAAAGGTATGTTTCTATGCAGCCAACTCATCATGCTTAAAAAATTGGCCTTCACCCCCGGGCCATACACAAGTGGTGGTCTGATAATAACAACCTCCATTCCTGTGCTCAGGCCAATCCGCTTCAAAGCATCTTCAGCTTCTTGTTTCGAGACTCCGTACGGATCTACAGGTGCTGGAGGATCGTCAGCCTTAAAAGAACTCCGTGGCGCGGTACTTTCGCCATTAACCTTGATTGAGCTGATAAAAATGAATCGTTTCACCCCCGATTCGGCAGCTTTCTGGGCGAGCCTAACGGTTCCGTCCACATTGACTTTGCGAAACTCCGAAAGAGAGTCCGTTGAGTTTTCGTTCATCACATGCACTCGAGCCGCGGCATGGATCACTACTTGAACGTCATTCAGGGCCAGCGATGAAGTTGTGTTAGTTAGGTCGAATGAGACTACCCGACACAAACCAAGCAATCGTGTAACACTGCGCACGGCGGCAACAGGGGTGAATTTTTTATCGAGTAAAAGCCTGAAGACCAATGCCTCACCAACGAACCCGCTGGCCCCCGTCACCAAAACTTGTGGGCCTTTCATTTATTCCTCTTTCCAACAACTGCAGTGGTACAACAGATAAAAAAGAAGAACACTTTATCGCGGAATCGCCGCCGGCATATCCAGGCGCTAAAGGAAAGCTCCAATAACTGCCTGCGCCCTAACTCCAGCCATGCTTCAACAAAAGGTTCTCTGCTCTGGCCCACCAATGAAGCAATCAATCGCACCTGAGTAAACCACCAGCCGTCATGAATCATTTTATATCGGGCAATCAAAGGAGCCAATCCAGTGTTAGCCCCTACTTGGTTACTATCATGCTGGCGATACAGCATGGATGGAACCGGGTCGATGAACCATTTGTATTGGTGACTTCGGGCGAAGGCGTAACAGTACCAGTCATGCAAACTGACTTCCTGTAATCGCTGCCAGTTGGCAAGCATGGAGTCCTTCAGCGAGTCCGCCAATCTCTTGTTCAACACGTAAGTACAACCCGGCCCAGCAGCCTCAAACAAAAAATCCCAGGCAACTTGCGGTTGTGCCTTGTCCAACAAATGTGTTCTACCGTCTGGCCAGAAAGCCGTTACATTACTTGAATACGCATCAAATTCACCTGCCAGCAAAGTCTGGGTGGCCCGTTCGAGCTTGTCTGAGTGCCAAATGTCATCCTGATCAGCAAACGCGATGAAGTCATAACCCTCGAAATCGACATCACGGATGAGACGGAAGAAATTGCGTGATGCACCACCGAAATTACCGGCAGCCGGTAGCAAAACCACATCGCTGCGTTCAGCGAAAAAGCTAGCGCACCAAGCTTCGGTGCCGTCTGTCGAAGGATCAACACTTATATAGACGGTAACATCTACCGCTGACTGACTTAGGATCGAGGTAATCTGCTCTTCGATCCACCGCATTCCGTTGTACGCAGCCAGCAAAACTGCTACCTGTGGATATTTTACTGGCATGCCAATCCT
The DNA here is from genome assembly GCF_019219045.1 of Pseudomonas sp. PDM25. Taxonomy (NCBI): domain Bacteria; kingdom Pseudomonadati; phylum Pseudomonadota; class Gammaproteobacteria; order Pseudomonadales; family Pseudomonadaceae; genus Pseudomonas; species Pseudomonas sp. PDM25. Next base: position 69,706 of record NZ_JAHUWL010000007.1, on the reverse strand, counting down.
GCTTACATTGGTTTAACACTTCAAATCGAAAAGAGGACGCTCACATCTCAGTGGAAAACACTAGCCCAGCAACCTCTGCAGGTACTGACCATAGCCAGTCTTCTTGAGACGCTCTGCCTGTGCGCCCAATTGCTCTGGGGTGATCCAGCCATTGTTGTAAGCAATCTCTTCCAGGCAAGCAACTTTAAACCCCTGGCGTTTTTCGATGGTGTGTACAAAGTGACTGGCCTCAAGCAGCGACTCATGAGTACCCGTGTCCAACCATGCGAAACCGCGGCCAAGGATTTCGACGTTTAGCTCATTCCCCTCAAGATAGGCGCGGTTGACATCGGTGATTTCCAGCTCGCCGCGTGCGGACGGCTTGATGCTCTTGGCGATCTCGATGACCTTGTTGTCGTAGAAGTAAAGGCCAGTTACCACGTAGTTGGATTTGGGTTTCTGCGGCTTCTCTTCGATGCTCAGCGCCCGACCGGCAGCGTCGAACTCCACAACACCGAAACGCTCTGGATCAGACACGTGATAGCCGAATACGGTCGCGCCTTGCTCTTGATTGGTCGCGGAGCGCAGGTTTTCCGAGAAACTCTGTCCGTAGAAGATGTTGTCACCCAAGATCAGACAGCAAGGGTCCTTACCGATGAACTCTTCACCAATGATGAAGGCTTGCGCCAAACCATCCGGGCTAGGTTGTTCGGCGTAAGTCAGCTTGATGCCATACAGGCTTCCATCACCCAGCAACTTGCGGAAACACGGCAGGTCTTGCGGTGTGGAGATGATCAGGATTTCGCGCATTCCCGCGAGCATCAGCACCGACAGCGGATAAAAGATCATCGGCTTGTCGTAGATCGGCAGCATCTGTTTGGACACACCGAGGGTCAACGGATGCAGGCGTGTACCCGAACCACCAGCGAGGATGATGCCTTTACGATTTGCCGCGGTCATTTATTCAGAATCTCCCTAAGCATTCGGGTTACGCCACTTTGCCAACCCGGCAAGTGTAGAGAAAAATTGTCACGCAGCTTCTGAGTATTCAAACGCGAATTCAGAGGCCGGCGCGCAGGTGTCGGATAAGCCGTCGTTTCAATCGGATTGATCGCCGTTACGGCGAGCTGCTCGCCGTTGTCTTGGGCGAAACCGATCACATGGCTAGCATAGCCGTGCCAAGACACTTCGCCACTGGCCGCCAAGTGATACAAGCCTGACAGCTCGGGACGTTGCAGAACTTGCTGAATCGCCAACGCGGTCACGTCTGCAATCAGGTCTGCACCCGTCGGGGCTCCGATCTGGTCGGCGATAACGCTCAAGGTTTCGCGATCCTTCGCCAGACGCAGCATGGTCTTGGCGAAGTTGTTACCGCGAGCGCCATAGACCCAGCTGGTGCGAAAGATCAGATGCTTGCAGCCCGACGCAGTAATCGCCTGTTCACCGGCCAGTTTACTGGCGCCGTAGTGATTCACCGGGGCGACTGCATCCAACTCTTGCCACGGAGCAGAACCCTGGCCGCTGAAGACGTAGTCAGTCGAGTAATGAATCAGCCAAGCACCCAGAGTCGTGGCTTCTTCGGCCATGACTTGGCTTGCCTGACCGTTCACACGGTCGGCCAGCTCGGTTTCGGACTCGGCTTTATCTACAGCGGTGTAGGCTGCAGCGTTGACGATGACATCGGGCTTGACCTGACGGATCGTTACACGCAAGGCGTCGAGATCAGACAGATCACCACACAAACCATCGACCGCATGGCGATCCAAGGCGATTAACTCTCCCAGCGGCGCGAGGGAGCGTTGCAGCTCCCAGCCCACCTGGCCGTTTTTTCCCAGCAGAAGTATTTTCATGCCTTGTTCGAACGATCCGCGTAGTTCTGATCGATCCACTGCTGATAGCTGCCGCTCTTAACGTGAGCTACCCATTCAGTGTTGTTGAGGTACCACTCGACCGTTTTGCGGATGCCGGTTTCAAAGGTTTCTTCCGGCGTCCAACCCAGCTCACGCTGAATTTTACTGGCATCGATTGCGTAACGCTGATCGTGGCCCGGGCGGTCCTGAACGTAAGTGATCAGGCTGGCATGTGGACGGTGAGCAGAATCGGGACGCAGTTCGTCGAGCAGTGCGCACAGGGTATGCACCACTTCGATGTTTTGTTTTTCGTTATGGCCACCGATGTTGTACGTCTCGCCGATAACACCTTCGGTCACGACTTTGTGCAGTGCGCGGGCGTGGTCTTCGACGTAGAGCCAGTCACGAACCTGATTGCCTTTGCCATAGACCGGCAGCGGCTTGCCTTCCAGTGCATTGAGAATGATCAGCGGGATCAACTTCTCAGGGAAGTGGCATGGGCCGTAGTTGTTCGAGCAGTTGGTGACCAGGGTCGGCAAGCCGTAAGTACGGCTCCAGGCGCGAACCAGGTGATCGGAACTGGCCTTGCTGGCGGAGTATGGCGAGCTTGGCTGATACGGCGTGGTTTCGGTGAAGAGGTCTTCCGGACCTTCGAGGTCTCCGTAAACTTCGTCAGTCGAAATATGGTGAAAGCGGAAGTTGGCTTTACGCGCATCATCCAGCGCCGCCCAATAGTGACGCGCAGCTTCCAACAGTGTGTAAGTGCCGATGATATTGGTCTGGATGAATTCAGACGGCCCGGAGATCGAGCGGTCGACATGGGACTCTGCGGCCAGGTGCATGATCGCATCGGGCTGGTGTTCACGCAGGACGCGGTCGACCTGATCACGGTCGCAGATGTCGACGCGCTCGAACACGTAACGCGAGTTCTGGCTAACTTCGGCCAATGACTCAAGGTTACCGGCGTAAGTAAGCTTATCAACATTAACTACAGAGTCGGTTGTGCTGGAGATGATATGTCGAATGACTGCCGAACCGATAAATCCCGCGCCGCCGGTTACTAGAATTTTCACGCGAAGCCATACCCTTGAGTTACTGACAGGGCCGCCAAACGAGCACTGTCTAATCCATGAACTCCAAAGCCATCAAGTCAGCTGAGGCCTCTGACAGAGTCAGTCTGAGCCGACGTGGGCATAGGCCACTATCGGACAAGCGCAGCATTTTACAGCTTAATGACGGTTTTACTAATGGATATAGACAAGCTGTGGCCTCAATCGCCTCACCACCTATATCGTAATCAGACAAGATGCTTGCGTGAAACTCTGGACGTACGTCCCAGAAACCAACCTAGAATCGGCCCGATCACCATCCCGATCAGCAGCGCAACAACCATGACCAGCGATACCGGTAGTTGCGGTCCCGCCCACCCCAGAAACAGCAGGGAAACCGATTGCTGATTCTCGAGAACGAACGCCAGGATCGCCAAAACCAGCAACAGAATGAATACGGCGAGCAGTACGCGCTTGAGGTTACGCATAAGCGGTTCCTTGAATTGCGGTGGCCGTCAAAGCATCTCCTCCTCGTCCTCATTCACACGATCGCGCAATTCTTTGCCTGGCTTGAAATGCGGCACGAACTTGCCGTCGAGACTGACGGACTGACCGGTTTTTGGATTGCGACCTACGCGCGGCGCGCGGTAGTGCAAGGAGAAGCTGCCAAACCCGCGGATCTCGATGCGATCACCGGTGGCCAGACATTGGGACATTTGTTCAAGCATGGTCTTGATGGCCAGCTCCACATCCTTGGATGAGAGCAGCCCTTGATGGGTGACAATTCGTTCGATCAACTCCGACTTCGTCATATTTTTCCCTTCTTTTTCAAGCAGCTAGATCAGCGCTTCAAAGGTTTTAGCACGCCCCGATGAATTTGAACAGCCTGAGTTTTTGACATCTTCCACCAACAATGAGATGCCCTCTTCCAGGGCGCGGAACACCGCTCGCACACTCATCGACAGATGACCAGCATGGTGCGCGTCAGATAGCCCGCGGGATTGAAGCCAAAGGGGTACTCATCCTCGTCTTTGGCATCATCTGACCTGGCTACAACTTTGTAACCCGCCGCCTTGCACTCCTTGCTCGCGCGCTTGCGACACTTCTCCCATCCCGACCCCAACCCCGAACAATCGATCTCGATGCCACTGACCCCACGCACCGCGTGGGTCTTGGCATTAGTGGTACAGCCTGCCAGTGTCAATACTGCTATGACGACAATGAGCTTGTTCATTCACTTCCTCAGGCCGGATACGCCGCCCGACGGTCGCTCGCTTCAAGCTAAAGACTAGCCGTAAATAAACGATTGATCCGACTAAAGAAAGAGACAACTTGTTGAGGGGATTGGTTTCACGGCAAAACGACCGCAACGTTGCGAGACCATTGGAATCAACAAATCACAGACACAAAAAAGGGCGACCGAAGTCGCCCTTTTTCTATGGTCCGACAGAACTTAGTTCTGTTTGGCCATTGCTTCGCGCAGCAGTGCAGCCATGGTGGTGTTACCCACTTCGGCTTCCGGAGCAGTTTTCAGGCTCTGGATGGCTTCTTTCTCTTCAGCATCGTCTTTCGACTTGATGGAGAGCTGGATTACGCGGCTCTTGCGGTCAACGCTGATGATCTTGGCTTCTACTTCCTGGCCTTCTTTCAGAACGTTGCGCGCGTCTTCAACGCGGTCACGGCTGATTTCGGAGGCTTTCAGAGTCGCTTCGATATCGTCGGCCAGAGTGATGATGGCGCCTTTAGCGTCAACTTCCTTCACGATGCCTTTAACGATTGCGCCTTTGTCGTTCTCTTGAACGTACTCGGAGAACGGATCGCTTTCCAGTTGCTTGATACCCAGGGAGATGCGCTCGCGCTCTGGGTCAACCGACAGGATAACGGTGTCCAGCTCGTCGCCCTTCTTGAAGCGGCGAACGGCTTCTTCGCCCACTTCGTTCCAGGAGATGTCGGACAGGTGAACCAGACCGTCGATGCCGCCGTCCAGACCAATGAAGATACCGAAATCGGTGATCGACTTGATGGTGCCGGAGATTTTATCGCCCTTGTTGAACTGGCCAGAGAAATCTTCCCATGGGTTAGATTTGCACTGCTTGATGCCGAGGGAGATACGACGACGCTCTTCGTCGATGTCCAGAACCATAACTTCCACTTCGTCGCCGACTTGTACGACTTTCGAAGGGTGGATGTTCTTGTTGGTCCAGTCCATTTCGGAAACGTGTACCAGGCCTTCAACGCCTTCTTCCAGCTCAGCGAAGCAGCCGTAGTCGGTCAGGTTGGTTACACGAGCGGTAACGCGAGTGCTTTCTGGGTAACGGGCTTTGATAGCAACCCATGGATCTTCGCCCAGTTGCTTGAGGCCCAGGGAAACACGATTGCGTTCGCGATCGTACTTCAGAACCTTGACATCGATCTCGTCGCCAACGTTGACGATTTCGGAAGGATGCTTGATACGCTTCCAAGCCATGTCGGTAATGTGCAGCAGGCCATCGACGCCACCCAGATCGACGAATGCGCCGTAATCGGTGAGGTTTTTGACGATACCTTTGACTTGTTGGCCTTCCTGCAGGGATTCCAGCAGAGCTTCACGCTCAGCGGAGTTCTCGGCTTCGAGGACGCTACGACGGGAAACGACAACGTTGTTGCGTTTCTGGTCAAGCTTGATGACCTTGAATTCCAGCTCTTTGCCTTCCAGGTGCGTGGTGTCGCGCACAGGACGGACGTCAACCAGAGAACCTGGCAGGAACGCACGGATGCCGTTAACGTCGACAGTGAAGCCGCCTTTAACCTTACCGTTGATAACGCCCTTGACCACTTCTTCGGCTGCGAAGGCTGCTTCCAGAACAATCCAGCATTCAGCGCGCTTGGCTTTTTCACGGGACAGCTTGGTTTCACCAAAGCCGTCTTCAACCGAGTCCAGAGCAACGTGAACTTCGTCACCGACGTTGATAGTCAGTTCGCCAGCATCGTTGTAGAACTGCTCAAGCGGGATGAGTGCTTCAGACTTCAGGCCAGCGTGAACGGTTACCCAGCGAGCTTGGTAATCGATATCAACGATAACACCGGTGATGATGGAGCCTGCCTGAAGGTTCAGGGTTTTTAGGCTTTCTTCAAAGAGTTCCGCAAAGCTTTCGCTCATTTTAATTCCTGTTGAATAAGGGCGAAGGATACGCCCATCTCCACATCCCAGACGACGTGGGTTATGTTCATTTGAAGAAGCGACGCAGGACTATGACTGGTCCCCTGAGTCGCTTCTTGGTCACCCGGCGATATCGCGAATGGCGATCTCGCTCATGATGCGTTCCAGCACCTGATCGATGGATAATTCCGTGGAATCCAGCTGTATGGCGTCAGCCGCCGGTTTGAGCGGGGCTACCGCTCGCTGGGTGTCACGCTCATCGCGGACACGTATCTCATCTAGCAGACTCGACAGACTAACACCATCGACTTTGCCCTTCAACTGCAAGTATCGACGGCGCGCACGCTCCTCGGCACTGGCAGTGAGGAATATCTTCAGCGGTGCATCCGGAAAAACCACCGTGCCCATGTCGCGACCATCGGCCACCAGACCCGGAGCCTCCTGAAACGCCCGCTGGCGCTGGAGCAGCGCATCACGCACCGCCGGCAGTGCAGCGACCTGGGAAGCCCAGGCGCCGACTTGTTCGTTGCGCAAATCATCAGTGACATCGTCACCTTCGAGGATGATCCGCTGCGGATGACCTTCGGTCGCACCGACGAATTGCACGTCCAGATGAGCGGCCAGCAGCTTCAGCGACTCTTCATTGGTCAGATCGACGCCATGATTACGCGCGGCGAATGCCAGCAGACGGTACAGCGCACCGGAATCCAGCAGGCACCAGCCCAGGCGCTTGGCCAGAATCCCGGCAATAGTGCCTTTCCCCGAACCGCTTGGGCCGTCGATGGTGATGACCGGTGGCTTGATAATCACGACTGAGCCTCTTGTGCAACACGGATACCGACCTGCGCGCACAGCGCGAGGAAGTTCGGGAACGACGTCGCGACGTTGGCGCAATCATGGATGCGGATCGGTGCAGTGGCGCGTAGCGAAGCCACGCTGAAGGCCATGGCAATCCGGTGATCGCCGTGACCGTGCACTTCGCCGCCGCCGATCTGGCCGCCGTCGATGATGATGCCGTCCGGGGTCGGTTCGCATTTGACGCCAAGCGCCAGCAAGCCATCTGCCATGACCTGAATCCGGTCCGACTCTTTAACCCGCAGCTCTTCGGCGCCACGCAGGATGGTGCGCCCTTCGGCACAGGCCGCGGCCACGAACAGCACCGGGAATTCGTCGATGGCCAGCGGCACCAGCGCTTCGGGAATCTCGATACCTTTGAGTTTAGCTGCACGAACGCGCAAATCCGCAACCGGCTCACCGCCGACTTCACGTTGGTTTTCCAGGGTGATGTCAGCGCCCATCAGACGCAGAATATCGATCACACCGGTACGGGTCGGGTTGATGCCGACGTGCTCAAGCACCAGCTCCGAACCTTCGGCGATTGACGCGGCCACCAGGAAGAACGCGGAAGACGAGATGTCGCCCGGCACTTCAATGTGGGTCGCGGTCAGCTTGTGGCCGGACTCGACCGAAGCGGTCGCACCGTTGACGGTGACCGGGTAGCCGAAGCCACGCAGCATGCGCTCGGTGTGATCACGGGTTGGCGCCGGCTCGGTGACGGTGGTCTTGCCTTCGGCGTACAAACCCGCCAGCAGCAGGCAGGATTTAACCTGGGCGCTGGCCATCGGCATGGTGTAGGTCAGGCCTTTGAGCTTGTTGCCGCCACGAATGGTCATCGGCGGACGACCTTCAGCAGCGGTCTCGATCACAGCGCCCATCTCACGCAGCGGATTGGCCACGCGATTCATCGGACGCTTGGACAGCGAAGCGTCGCCCGTCAGCGTGCTGTCGAAGCTCTGCGCAGCCAACAGGCCAGACAGCAGACGCATCGAAGTGCCGGAGTTGCCCAGATAGATCGGGCCCGGCGCAGGCTTCAAGCCATGCAGGCCGACGCCGTGAATGGTCACGCGACCGTGGTGCGGACCTTCGATCACGACGCCCATGTCGCGGAAGGCCTGCAAGGTTGCCAGGGCGTCTTCGCCCTCAAGGAAACCTTCCACTTCGGTAACGCCTTCAGCCAGGGAGCCGAGCATGATCGAACGGTGGGAAATCGATTTGTCGCCCGGTACTCGAATCCGCCCAGTCAGGCGGCCACCAGGTTGTGCCAGGAAAATCAGGTCGTTGGAATTCATAGCGTCCACATAAGCCCGGCGGGCAAGGATTTTACTGAAATGTTCGCGGGCAACCCGGGCGCGAGTGAACACGCCCAACAATTGGTGCCCATCCCCTGCATCGACCGCGTCGCGCAAGGCGTCGAGATCGCTGCGAAATGTATCGAGTGTGCGCAGGACAGCTTCGCGGTTGGCGAGGAAGATGTCGTGCCACATGACCGGGTCGCTACCCGCAATTCTTGTGAAATCGCGGAAACCGCCCGCAGCGTAACGGAAGATCTCAAGGTTTTCATTGCGCTTGGCCAACGAATCGACCAAACCGAACGCCAACAAGTGCGGCAAATGGCTGGTCGCCGCCAACACTTCGTCATGACGCTCAACCTGCATGTGCTCGACATCGGCCCCCAATTCGCGCCACAACCGGTCGACCACTGCCAGCGCTGCCGGATCAGTTTGATCCAGCGGCGTCAAAATCACTTTATGGCGACGGAACAGCTCTGAGTTAGAGGCTTCCACCCCGCTCTGCTCGGAACCGGCAATCGGGTGCCCCGGAACGAAACGCGACGGCATGCCGCCAAACGCCTCGGTTGCCGCCCGCACCACATTGCCTTTGGCGCTGCCGACGTCGGTCAGAATCGCTTGCCCCAGGTCCATGCCGGCCAATCGGCCGAGCATTTTTTCCATGGCGAGGATCGGCACGGCCAGCTGAATCACGTCGGCGCCCTGACAAGCAGCGGCCAGATCTTCTTCACAGCGATCCACCACACCCAACTCGACCGCCAGCTTGCGCGACTGCGGGTCGAGATCGACCCCGACCACTTCGCGGCACAGGCCGCCTTCACGCAAGCCCTTGGCAAACGAACCGCCGATCAGCCCCAGACCGACCACCACCAGGCGACCGATCATAGGTTCAGCAGATTGCAGTGCAGTGACATCAACCACGAGCCAGAACCTTGGTCAGCGCTTCGAGGAAGCGGCTGTTTTCCGCCGGCAGACCAATGGTGATGCGCAAGTGATTCGGCATGCCGTAATTGGCCACCGGACGCACGATCACGCCTTCGCGCAGCAAGCCCTGGAAGACCGGAGCCGCAACACGGCCCAGATCGACGCAGATGAAGTTGCCCTTGGACGCAATCCAGCTCAACCCCAGCTCACGGAAACCCGCTTCCAGCTGCTGCATGCCGGATTCGTTCAGGCGACGGCTTTCGGCCAGGTATTCGGCGTCTTTCAGCGCAGCGCATGCAGCGGCCAAGGCCAGGCTGTTGACGTTGAACGGCTGACGCACGCGATTCAACACATCGGCGACCACGGCTGTGGACAAGCCATAGCCGACCCGCAATGCCGCCAAGCCGTAAGCCTTGGAAAAGGTGCGCGACACCAGCAGGTTCGGATAAGCCGCCAGGAAGTCCAGGCCATCCGGCAAATCGCTACCTTCGGCGTATTCGATGTAGGCCTCGTCCAGCACCACCAGCACGTGTTCCGGAACGTCCTGCAGGAATTCGTCCAGCGCTTCAGCGCCGAACCAGGTTCCGGTCGGGTTGTTCGGGTTGGCGATGAACACCACGCGGGTATCGGCATCGATCGCGGCCAGCATGGCCGAAAGATCATGACCCCAGTCTTTGGCCGGGATCACTTTGGCTTGGGCGCCGACGGCCTGGGTGACGATCGGATAGACCGCAAATGCGTGCTCGCTGAACACCGCGTTCAGACCCGGCGCCAGATAGGCACGGGCGACCAGTTCCAGAATGTCGTTGGAACCGTTGCCCAGCGTCACCTGATTGAGCTCGACGCGGCATTGATCGGCCAGCAGGGTCTTGAGCGCAAAACCGTTGCCGTCCGGATAGCGGGTCAGCTCGGCCAATGCTTCGTGAATCGCTGCCAAAGCCTTGGGACTGGCGCCCAACGGGTTTTCGTTGCTGGCCAGTTTGACGATGCTGGCCGGATCGATGTCCAGCTCGCGCGCCAGTTCGTCCACGGGCTTGCCCGGAACGTAAGGCGAAAGTTGTTGCACGCCCGGCTGTGCCAGAGCGAGGAAGTCACCACTCATTTGCTACCGCCCTTAGAGAACTGCTTTCGGGTAGGAACCCAGCACTTTGAGTGCCACTGCTTCCTGACTGATCTTTTCCAACACACCTTTGACCAGCGGGTCGCGGTGGTGGCCGACGAAGTCGATGAAGAACACGTAGGTCCATTTACCGCTGCGCGAGGGACGCGTCTCGATTCGCGTCAGGTCGATGCCGTTGTCGTGGAACGGCACCAGCAACTCGTGAAGTGCGCCGGGCTTGTTGCTCATGGAGACGATGATCGAAGTCTTGTCGTCGCCGGTCGGCGGCACTTCCTGGCTGCCGATGATCAGGAATCGCGTGGAGTTGTCCGGGCGATCCTCGATTTTCTCGGCCAGACGGGTCAGCCCGTACAAGCCTGCGGCCATGTCGCCGGCAATCGCTGCCGAGTTCCACTCACCCTTGACCCGCTTGGCCGCTTCGGCGTTGCTGGACACCGCCACGCGCTCGACATTCGGGTAATGCGCGTCCAGCCACTTGCGGCACTGGGCCAGGGACTGGGCGTGGGAATAGATGCGGCTGATGCTATCGGTCTTGGTGTTTTCACCGACCAACAGGTGGTGGTGAATCCGCAGCTCGACTTCGCCACAGATCACCATGTCGTGTTCGAGGAAGCTGTCGAGGGTGTGGTTGACCGCGCCCTCAGTGGAGTTTTCCACCGGGACCACGCCAAAATTCACCGCACCGGCTGCCACTTCACGGAACACTTCGTCAATCGCCGCCATCGGCTTGCTGATCACGGCGTGACCGAAGTGCTTCATGGCTGCGGCTTGGGTGAACGTGCCTTCAGGGCCGAGGTAAGCCACTTTCAGCGGCTGCTCGAGGGCCAGGCACGAGGACATGATTTCGCGGAACAGCCGCGCCATCTCTTCGTTGCCCAGCGGCCCCTGGTTACGCTCCATGACGCGCTTGAGCACCTGAGCTTCACGCTCAGGACGATAGAACACCGGCACTTCGCCTTCGGCCAGCGAGGCCATCTTTACTCGCGCAACTTCCTGGGCGCAGCGTGCGCGCTCACTGATCAGCTCCAGGACTTTCTCGTCCAGGGCATCAATGCGCAGGCGCAGTGCCTTGAGTTCTTGCTCAGACATTAACCGTGTTCCTTCTCGAACTCTGCCATGTACGAAATCAGTGCGTTGACCGCAACGATGTCGACGGCGTTATAGATGGAGGCACGCATGCCACCCACGGAACGGTGACCCTTGAGGTTCAACAGGCCACGCGCTTCGGCACCGGCCAGGAATGGCTTGTCGAGACGGTCGTCAGCCAGGCGGAACGGCACGTTCATCCACGAGCGATCCGACTTGTTGATCGGGTTGCTGTACAAGCCGCTGGCGTCGATGAAGTCGTACAGCGTGCGCTGTTTCACTTCGTTGAGCTTGCCGATGGCTTCAACACCACCCTGCTCTTTCAGCCACTCGAATACCAGACCCGAGAGGTACCAGGCCAGGGTTGGCGGGGTGTTGTACATCGAGCCGTTGTCGGCCGCGACCTTGTAGTTGAGCATGGTCGGGCACAGGGAACGGGCGTGACCCAGCAGGTCTTCGCGAACGATGTTGACGACGATGCCGCTCGGGCCGATGTTCTTCTGCGCGCCGGCGTAGATCATGCCGAAGCGCGAAACATCGATCGGACGCGACAGAATGTCGGAAGACATGTCGGCGACCAGCGGGACGTCACCGGTTTCCGGAACCCAGTTGAATTCCAGGCCGCCGATGGTTTCGTTCGGTGCGTAGTGAACGTAGGCCGCATCTTTCGACAGGTTCCATTCGTTCTGACCGGGAATAGCGAAATAGTCGTAAGGCTTGGCGGTAGCGGCAACGTTGACGTTTCCGTAGCGCGAAGCTTCTTCGATGGCTTTCTGCGACCAGATACCGGTGTCGATATAGTCGGCGGTGCCGCTTTCCGGCAACAGGTTCAGAGGAATCTGAGCAAATTGCTGGCTGGCGCCACCTTGCAGAAACAGCACTTTATAGTTCGAGGGGATATTCAGCAGATCACGCAGATCCTGCTCGGCCTTGGTGGCGATGGACACGAACTCATCACTGCGATGGCTCATTTCCATGACCGACAGGCCCTTGCCGTGCCAATCAAGGAGTTCACCCTGGGCGCGCTGCAGGACAGCTTCGGGAAGTGCCGCAGGACCGGCACAGAAGTTATAGGCTCTCTTGCTCACATCCAATCTCGCTCTGATTTGGTGGATCGTACAAACATATCAGTCGACACAGATCCAATGTGGGAGCGGGCTTGCTCGCGAAAGCGGTGCAACAGGAGACATCTGTGGTGAATGTCAGTCCGTCTTCGCGAGCAAGCCCGCTCCCACAAGGGAACTTCGTGGGTGTCGAATATTCTCAAGGGACAAACAACAAGGGGGCGAATTCTCATCCGCCCCCTGTCTGTCCGCTTATTCCTGCGGTTCTTCGTCAGCTGCGGCGTCGAGTTGCTGGTCTTCGACAACGTCGTCGATTACGACTTCGCCGTCGAACACTGCACCCTCTTCACCTTCTTCCAGTTCTTCGCCTTCGACTTCCGACGGCTCCTGAACCCGCTCCAGACCTACCAGCGTTTCATCGCTGGCCAGTTTGATGAGGGTCACGCCCTGGGTGTTACGACCCAGACTGGAGACTTCGTCGACACGCGTACGAACCAGAGTGCCCTGGTCGGAAATCAGCATGATTTCCTCGCCGTCGAGCACCTGGACTGCACCGACCAGACGGCCGTTACGGTCGTTGCTGACCATGGCGATAACGCCCTGACCGCCACGTTTGTACTCAGGGAACTCGGTGATCGCCGTGCGCTTGCCGAAACCACGGGCCGAAGCGGTGAGGATCTGGCTGCCTTCTTCCGGGATCAGCATGGAAATCAGCTTCTGGCCTTCCGGCAGACGCATGCCGCGGACACCGCGAGCGGTACGGCCCATGGCGCGAACGTCGGTTTCCTTGAAGCGAGTGACCTTGCCGCCGTCGGAGAACAGCATGACTTCGCGACTGCCATCGGTAATGGAAGCAGAAATCAGCACATCGCCTTCATCCAGCTCCAGCGCGATCAGACCGACGCTGCGTTGACGGCTGAAGGATTCCAGCGGGGTCTTCTTCACGGTGCCTTTGGCAGTGGCCATGAAGATGAAGTGACCTTCGGTGTATTCGTCGACCGGCAGCATGGTGGTGATGTATTCATCACTGTCCAGCGGCAGCAGGTTGACCAGCGGACGACCACGGGCAGCGCGGGACGCTTCCGGGATTTCGTAGGTTTTCAGCCAGTACACTTTACCTTTGCTGGAGAACAGCAGCAGCGTGGTATGGCTGTTGGCAACCAGCAGGTGAGCGATGTAGTCCTCATCCTTGACGCCGGTAGCCGATTTGCCTTTACCGCCACGACGCTGAGCCTGGTACGCAGCCAACGGCTGGGTCTTGGCGTAGCCACCGTGGGAAATGGTCACGACGCGCTCTTCTTCCGGGATCATGTCACCCAGGGTCAGGTCGAGACGGGCATCGAGAATCTCGGTGCGGCGCACGTCGCCGTATTCGGCTCGGATCACTTCCAGCTCTTCGCGGATCACTTCCATCAGGCGCGTGGCGCTGCTGAGGATGCGGATCAGTTCGCCGATCTGGTTGAGGATCTCTTGATACTCGGCCAGCAGCTTTTCGTGTTCCAGACCGGTCAGACGGTGCAGACGCAGTTCCAGAATCGCTTGTGCCTGTTCTGGCGACAGGAAGTACTTGCCTTCGCGCAGACCGTATTGCGGGTCCAGGGTCTCTGGACGGCAAGAATCGGCACCGGCACGCTCAACCATCGCGACCACGGCGGAGGATTCCCACGCGGTCTTGATCAGCGCTTCCTTGGCTTCCGACGGCGTTGGCGAGGCTTTGATCAGGGCGATGACCGGGTCGATGTTCGACAGGGCAACCGCTTGACCTTCCAGAATGTGACCACGTTCGCGGGCTTTACGCAGTTCGAACACGGTACGGCGGGTAACCACTTCGCGACGGTGACGAACGAAGGCTTCCAGCAGGTCCTTGAGGTTCAGGATCCGCGGACGGCCGTCGATCAGCGCGACGATGTTGATACCGAACACCGCTTGCAGCTGGGTCTGGGCGTAGAGGTTGTTGAGGATCACCTCAGGCACTTCGCCGCGACGCAGTTCGATCACGACGCGCATACCGTCCTTGTCGGACTCGTCGCGCAGTTCGGTGATGCCTTCGAGCTTCTTCTCTTTTACCAGCTCGGCGATCTTCTCGATCAGACGGGCCTTGTTCAGCTGGTAAGGGAGTTCGGTGATGACGATCTGCTGACGGCCACCGACCTTGTCGATGTCTTCGATTATCGAGCGGGCGCGCATGTAAATGCGGCCACGACCGGTGCGGTAGGCTTCGATGATGCCGGCGCGACCGTTGATGATCGCAGCGGTCGGGAAGTCCGGACCAGGGATGTATTGCATCAGCTCATCGATGGTCAACTCAGGGTTGTCGATGAGTGCCAGGCAACCGTCGATGACTTCACCGAGGTTGTGCGGCGGGATGTTGGTCGCCATGCCCACGGCGATACCGCTGGAGCCGTTGACCAACAGGTTGGGAATACGGGTCGGCATGACCGCCGGGATCATTTCGGTGCCGTCGTAGTTCGGCACCCAGTCCACGGTTTCTTTGTGCAGGTCAGCCAGCAGCTCGTGCGCCAGCTTGGTCATGCGCACTTCGGTGTATCGCATGGCGGCGGCGTTGTCGCCGTCCACGGAACCGAAGTTGCCCTGACCGTCTACCAGCAGGTAACGCAGCGAGAATGGCTGCGCCATCCGAACGATGGTGTCGTACACCGCGGTATCACCGTGAGGGTGGTACTTACCGATCACGTCACCGACAACACGGGCAGATTTCTTGTACGGCTTGTTGAAGTCGTTGCCCAGCTCGCTCATCGCGAACAGCACACGCCGGTGCACGGGCTTCAAGCCATCGCGCGCATCCGGCAGTGCCCGCCCGACAATTACGCTCATCGCGTAGTCGAGGTAGGACTGCTTCAGCTCGTCTTCGATATTGACCGGGAGGATTTCTTTGGCCAGTTCGCCCATGAGAAGCCTGATTCCTTTTTCTGGTGAAACTTCGTCACATCCATATGGGACGAACGAAGCTCGCCGCTGCAGGCTGAGTGCCATGCACCGACTTACGACAAATCAACGAGTTATGCCATGGATCTGCGCAGTAAAGGCAGCCACATCGGGCTACCTTGGAAACCGCCGGATGTTATCACAAGAGCCGCCACGCACCTATCCCCCTGATGCGCATGGAGCATAGTTAGTTGACCGGTGACAGGCTTGAAGGGGACGAGAGAGGCTTAGAGGCTTTTTGATTGAAGAATTTCGAAGTGAATAGGGTTGTTTGGTGGCTGTGAGGGCCTCTTCGCGAGCAAGCCCGCTCCCACACTCGACCGTGTCTAACTGGAGATCTCGGTCAAATGTGGGAGCGGGCTTGCTCGCGAAGGCGATTTATCAGGCGCCAAATATCTTTAATGCAGTCGCTTGCGGCACATCAACTGCGCCATTTTCGCGGTGTCCGGGCGTTCGACGATGCCTTTTTCGGTGATGATCGCATCGATCAAGTCAGCCGGGGTCACGTCGAACACCGGGTTGAACGCATCGACATTCGCCCCGACCCGCTTGCCGCCGACTTCCAGTAACTCGCGACCATCGCGCTCTTCAATCGGAATGTCATCACCGCTGGCCAGGTTCATGTCGATGGTCGAACTCGGCGCCACCACCATGAAGCGCACGCCGTGGTGCATGGCGTTCACCGCCAGCTGATAGGTGCCGATCTTGTTGGCCACGTCGCCATTGGCGGTGATCCGGTCAGCGCCGACGATCACCCAGGTAATGCCCTTGGTTTTCATGATGTGGGCGGCGGCGGAGTCGGCATTGAGCGTGACGGGAATGCCTTCGTTGGACAGTTCCCATGCGGTCAATCGCGAACCTTGCAGCCATGGACGGGTTTCGTTGGCGTAGACGCGTTCGACCATACCTTCTATGAACGCGCCACGAATGACGCCAAGCGCCGTGCCAAAGCCGCCGGTGGCCAGTGCGCCGGTGTTGCAGTGAGTCAGGATCGCCTGGGCGTTGCCCTGGTGCTTGCGGATCAGGTCCACGCCCAGTTGCGCCATGGTCAGGTTGGCTTCGCGATCACTCTCGTGAATGGCGATAGCCTCCGCCTCCAGCACCGCCATCGGATCGGCGTGATCCTTCAGACGTTCAAGCCGGTCGCGCATGCGGCCCAGGGCCCAGAACAGGTTGACCGCGGTCGGACGGGAATCGGCCAGCAGCGCGAAATCCTCTTCCAGCGCCGTCTGCCAGTCACCGCCCTCGGCAAACCGCGCGCGGGCCGCCAGCACAACGCCATAGGCGGTACTGATGCCAATCGCCGGCGCGCCGCGCACCACCATCGAACGAATGGCCTCGGCCACGCCAGCAGCGCTGGTGTAGGCGATCCAGGTTTCCTCGAACGGCAAAATACGCTGATCCAGCAGGTAAAGGGCGCCATCACGCCAATCGATGGCCTTTACTTTCTCCGCAGCCAACAGTCGATCGCGCATCCCTCACCCCGCACACATGAACAAAAGCCGTCGATTATAGCGATCCCCCCGCGAAGACGCTCGGGTATACTTCGCCATCCTTTACAAAAGCTCTGGAACCGACTCTCGATGCCGAACACTGCCGTTGCGCTCGACTTGCTATTGCTGCCGACCTGGCTGGTACCCGTCGAACCCGCTGGCGTTGTCCTCAAAGAGCACGCCCTGGGCATCCGCGACGGACGCATCGTATTCATCGGCCCACGCTCGGCTGCGCTGAAGCTTAACGCAACCGAAGTCCGCGAATTGCCGGACATATTGCTCTGCCCCGGCTTGATCAATGCCCACGGTCATGCGGCGATGACACTGTTCCGTGGCCTGGCCGATGATCTGCCCCTGATGACCTGGCTGGAAAACCACATTTGGCCGGCCGAAGCCAAGTGGGTCGATGAAGCTTTCGTACGTGACGGCACTGACCTGGCGATCGCCGAGCAGATCAAAGGTGGCATCACCTGCTTCTCTGACATGTATTTCTTCCCGAAGGTTGCGAGCGAGCGCGCCCATAACAGCGGCATCCGTGCGCAAATCGCCATTCCGATCCTCGATTTCCCGATCCCGGGCGCCAGCACGGCGGATGAAGCCATTCGTCAGGGCGTCGAACTGTTCAACGATCTCAAGCACCACGAGCGTATCAAAGTCACCTTCGGCCCCCATGCACCCTACACCGTGGGCGACGAGAACCTGGAAAAAATCCGGGTGATCACCGAAGAGCTGGACGCCTCGATCCATATGCACGTGCATGAAACGGCTTATGAAGTGCAGCAGTCCGTCGAGCAGCGCGGCGAGCGCCCGTTGGCTCGCCTCGGGCGCCTGGGCTTGCTGGGGCCGCGCTTCCAGGCCGTCCACATGACTCAGATCAGCGATGAAGACCTGGTGTTGCTGGTAGAAAGTAACACCAACGTGATTCATTGCCCGGAGTCGAACCTGAAGCTGGCCAGCGGGTTCTGCCCGGTGGAGCGCTTATGGCAGGCTGGCGTCAATGTGGCAGTCGGCACCGATGGCTCGGCCAGCAACAATGACCTGGACTTGCTCGGCGAAACCCGCACCGCCGCCTTATTGGCCAAAGCCGTCGCCGGCTCGGCCACCGCGCTGGATGCCCATCGCGCCCTGCGCATGGCCACGCTCAATGGCGCCCGCGCGCTGGGCATTGAATCCGAAACGGGATCGCTGGAAGTCGGCAAAGCGGCAGACATCGTCGCGTTCGACCTCTCCGGCCTGGCGCAGCAACCGGTCTACGACCCGGTTTCGCAGCTTATATATGCCACCGGCCGTGATTGCGTGAAACACCTTTGGGTCGCCGGCAAGCAACTGCTCGACGACCGCCGCCTGACTCGTCTGGACGAAGAACAACTCTGCGTCACCGCCAAGGCGTGGGGCCAGCGCATCAGCGGCCATACCGAATCGTAAGCACCCCGGACTTACCACCGGGGCAACAGGATTTTTCAAGTTTTAGAGGACTTAACCATGAGCAACGTCGACTACGCCGAAATCGCCAAATTCGAAGCCCTGGCCCATCGCTGGTGGGACCGCGAAAGCGAGTTCAAACCGCTGCACGACATCAACCCGCTGCGGGTCAACTGGATTGACGAACGGGTCAACCTGGCCGGCAAGAAAGTCCTCGACATCGGTTGCGGCGGCGGCATTCTCAGCGAAGCCATGGCCCAGCGCGGCGCTACCGTCATGGGTATCGACATGGGCGAAGCGCCGCTGGCGGTCGCGCAACTGCATCAACTGGAATCCGGCGTGAGCGTCGAATACCGGCAGATCACCGCCGAAGCGCTGGCTGAAGAAATGCCCGAGCAGTTCGACGTGGTCACGTGCCTGGAAATGCTCGAGCACGTGCCGGACCCGTCCTCGGTGATCCGCGCTTGCTTCCGTATGGTCAAGCCCGGTGGCCAGGTGTTCTTCTCCACCATCAACCGCAACCCGAAGGCGTACCTGTTCGCCATCGTCGGCGCGGAATACATCATGAAGCTGCTGCCGCGCGGCACCCACGATTTCAAGAAATTCATCCGCCCGTCCGAGCTGGGTGCCTGGAGCCGCATGGCTGGCCTGACCGTCAAGGACATCATCGGCCTGACCTACAACCCGCTGACCAAGCACTACAAACTGGCCTCCGACGTGGACGTCAACTACATGATCCAGACCCTGCGCGAGGAGTAAGCCGATGCGTATCAGAGCAGTTCTTTTCGACATGGACGGCACCCTGCTCGACACCGCGCCGGACTTTATTGCGATCTGTCAGGCGATGCGCGCCGATCGCGGCTTGCCGCCGATGAACGACAAACACATTCGCGACGAGATCTCCGGCGGCGCCAAGGCGATGGTCGCGGTGACCTTCTCCATGGACCCGGAAACACCGGGTTTCGAGGAATTGCGCCTGGAGTTCCTCGAGCGTTACCTCGCCGGTTGCGCGGTTCACAGCAAACTCTTCGACGGCATGGGCGAACTGCTGGCCGACATCGAAAAGGCCAACCTGATCTGGGGCGTGGTCACCAACAAGCCGCTGCGGTTCGCCGAGCCGATCATGCAACAGCTTGGCCTGGCCGAGCGCTCGGCGTTGTTGATCTGCCCGGACCATGTGAAGAACAGCAAACCGGACCCCGAGCCGTTGATCCTCGCGTGCAAGATGCTCGACCTCGATCCGGCCAGCGTGTTGTTCGTGGGTGATGACTTGCGCGATATCGAATCCGGTCGCGACGCCGGCACCAGAACGGCCGCGGTGACCTATGGCTACATTCATCCGGAGGATAACCCGCGGCATTGGGGCGCGGATGTAGTGGTCGATCATCCGCTGGAGTTGCGCAAGGTTTTGGATAGCGCCCTCTGTAGCTGCTGAGTGCCGGTTTCAGGTTCTGGAAATGAGGCGTGAATGCTGACGCCTTCGCGGGCAAGCCCGCTCCCACAGGGTCCTTTGGGTGGATGCAACATGTGTGAACACCTTCGATCCTTGTGGGAGCGGGCTTGCCCGCGAATGGCCGCGCCGCGATGTGTCTTCTGCTTTGTGAGGTTTTTTATGTTTGATTATTCCGCCCGCCCAGAATTGCTCAAGGACCGGGTCATCCTGGTCACCGGCGCTGGCCGTGGCATCGGCGCTGCCGCCGCGAAAACCTTTGCCGCGCACGGTGCCACTGTGCTGTTGCTGGGCAAGACCGAAGCCAATCTGACCCAGGTCTACGACGAAATCGAAGCCGCCGGCCATCCACAGCCGGCCGTGATCCCGTTCAACCTGGAAACCGCCCTGCCCCATCAATACGATGAGCTGGCAGCGATGATCGAAACCGAATTCGGCCATCTCGACGGTTTGCTGCACAACGCGTCGATCATTGGCCCGCGTACGCCGATCGAACAGCTGTCCGGCGAAAACTTCATGCGTGTCATGCAAGTCAACGTCAACGCCATGTTCATGCTCACCAGCACCCTGCTGCCGCTGCTCAAGCTGTCCAAGGACGCCTCGGTGGTGTTCACCTCCAGCAGCGTCGGCCGCAAGGGACGTGCGTATTGGGGCGCTTACGGCGTGTCCAAGTTCGCCACCGAAGGCTTGATGCAAACCCTGGCCGACGAAGTCGACACCGTGGCACCGGTGCGCTCCAACAGCATCAACCCGGGCGCCACCCGCACCAGCATGCGCGCCCAGGCTTACCCGGGGGAAAACCCGCTGAACAACCCGACGCCCGAGGAGATCATGCCGGTCTACCTCTACCTGATGGGTCCGGACAGCACCGGCATCAATGGCCAGGCGTTCAACGCTCAGTAACGCCCGCGCGTCGCTTTTGTGCCGCGACGGCTTCCCGCCGCGGCATACAAATGCGTCGCAACCATCCCCATCACACGTCAACCAACTGTCACAAAACCCGGCGACACCCCTCATCAACAGCTTCAACTCTTTGATTTAGAACGTTTTTTATCCGACTGAACTGAATGGCACGACTTTCGCTCTAAATTTGCTCAGACACGCAGTGTGAAAGCAAACGGGCGGACGCCTGAGCCGACAGATTACTTATCGTCGGCAAAGCGGACTAAACTTGGGCCAAATGTCCTACGGGACTGATGGACCAGTATGACGCGCAGCCCAAAGCCGCTCTCACCCAGCCTGTAAGACAGCCTTACTGCTTAGGGGTGCACGCCATATGAAATCACCTTCCCAGACCAACGCAATTGACTTCGATAGCGCCAAATTGCAACGCCTGGGCTTTGGTCAGCAGCCTACCCTCATCGAGAGGCCCGTCAGCCTTTCGCAACTGCGCCAGCAACTCAGTCTGCAGCTGCAAACCAGTCTTGAGCCGCAACGCATTCTCGGGCTGTTCTTCCGTGAGATTCAGCGACTAGTACCACTTGACGCCTTGACGTACGAGCACCCGGCCAGCGACTTGCGCCTGGAGTTCGGCCTGCGCGGCCATCACTCGATCAGCTACAGCCTCAGCCACGAAGGCGAGAATCTGGGCGAACTGGTATTCCGCCGCAATCAGCGTTTCAGTGAGCAGGAACAAGGCAACCTCGAGTCACTGCTGTCCGCATTGCTGTATCCGATGCGCAATGCCCTGCTCTACCGCGCCGCCACCCAAAGCGCCTTGCGCGATCCGCTGACGGGCACCGGCAACCGCATTGCCATGGATCAGACCCTGAAACGGGAAATCGAGATGTCGCGTCGGCATCTGCAACCCTTGTCGCTGCTGATGCTGGACATCGACCACTTCAAACGCATCAACGACAACCACGGACACAGCGCCGGCGATGACGTGCTCAAGGCCGTTGCAGCCTCGATCAAAAACCAGTTGCGCAACGTGGACATGGTCTTCCGCTTTGGTGGCGAAGAGTTCCTGATCCTGCTGTCCAACACGAGTCGTGAGGCAGCAGCCATGGTTGGCGAACGGCTACGATTTGCAGTGCAGGCAGAGAATTATGTGGCCGATGGCCATGTGATCGAGCTGACGGTCAGCCTTGGTTGCTCGACGCTATTGCCCGGCGAATCTGCCGAAAGCCTGTTGCGACGGGCCGACAGTGCGTTGTATGTGGCCAAGCGCGAGGGACGTAACCGGTTGGCGATGGCGGGCTGAATGCCCGGAGCGGGCACGCTGGGTTAGCGGCCCGCCACGACAGGAATCAGCGTACTGCGCCGCGCAATTCGCCCACCATCCCTTGCAACCTGGCTGGCTCTGCCGCCTCAACCGACACTGCAGGACCTGCCACCAGCGTCACCCGTGACCACAACCGGCGAAACACGCCCTTTTGCGGATCGCGGCTGAAGAAACTCCCCCACAACCCCTGCAATGCCAACGGAATCACCGGTACCGGCGTCTCTTCGAGAATCCGCGTCAGCCCGCCCTTGAACTCGTTGATCTCGCCATCAGCAGTCAATTTGCCCTCCGGGAAGATGCACACCAACTCGCCGTCCTTCAGATATTGAGCAATGCGCGTGAAGGCTTTTTCGTAGATCTGAATGTCTTCCTGACGACCGGCGATCGGAATGGTCCCGGCTGTGCGGAAGATGAAGTTCAGCACTGGCAAGTTGTAGATCTTGTAATACATCACAAAGCGAATCGGCCGACGCACCGCGCCGCCAATCAGCAAGGCGTCGACGAAGGACACGTGATTGCACACCAGCAACGCCGCGCCTTCATCGGGAATCAGCTGCAGATTGCGATGCTCCACGCGGTACATGGAATGGCTGAGCAGCCAGATCATGAAGCGCATGCTGAACTCGGGGACGATGCTGAAGATGTAAGCGTTGACGCCGATGTTCAGCAGCGACACCACCAGGAACAGCTGCGGGATCGACAGCTTGACCATGCTCAGCAAGACGATCGAGACAATCGCCGAGACCACCATGAACAGCGCGTTGAGAATATTGTTGGCGGCAATCACCCGCGCCCGCTCGTTCTCCGGGGTACGCGACTGAATCAACGCGTAGAGCGGCACGATGTAGAAACCGCCGAACACCCCAAGCCCCAGAATGTCGATCAACACCAGCCAGGCATGGCCAAAACCCAGGACTTCGATCCAGCCATGGCCTGCAACGCTGTCCGGAATTCCACCGGAATGCCACCACAGCAGCAAACCAAACACGGTCAGACCGAAAGAGCCGAACGGCACCAGACCGATTTCGACTTTGCGGCCGGACAGTTTCTCGCAAAGCATCGAACCGAGTGCGATACCGACCGAGAAGACCGTAAGAATCAGCGTCACCACGGTTTCGTCACCGTGCATCCACTCTTTGGCATAGGCCGGGATCTGCGTCAGATAAATCGCCCCGACAAACCAGAACCACGAGTTGCCGACAATCGAGCGTGACACTGCCGGAGTCTGCCCCAAGCCCAGCTTCAACGTGGCCCAGGACTGGCTGAAAATGTTCCAGTTCAGGCGCATTTCCGGGGAGGCGGCCGCGGCCCGTGGAATGCTGCGGCTGGCCAGATAGCCGAGCACCGCAACACCGACGATCGCCGTGGAGACGATCGGCGCGTAATGACTGGAGGACATCATGATCCCGGCACCGATGGTGCCGGCGAGGATCGCCAGGAAGGTGCCCATTTCCACCAGACCGTTGCCACCCACCAGCTCTTCGTCACGCAAGGCCTGGGGCAGGATCGAGTATTTCACCGGCCCGAACAGCGCCGAGTGAGTGCCCATGGCGAACAGCGCCACCAGCATCAGCGACAGGTGATCGAACATGAAACCGACCGCGCCGACCGCCATGATGGCGATTTCCCCGAGCTTGATCAGACGAATCAGCGCGTCCTTGGCGAACTTCTCCCCGAACTGCCCGGCCAATGCCGAGAACAGGAAGAACGGCAGGATGAACAGCAGCGCACACAGGTTGACCCAAATCGAGCGGTCACCGTCGATCGTCAACTTGTAGAGAATGGCGAGAATCAGCGACTGCTTGAAGATGTTGTCGTTGAACGCCCCAAGCGACTGCGTGACGAAGAACGGCAGGAAGCGCCGGGTGCGAAGCAAGGTGAACTGTGAGGGGTGACTCATCTTCCATGTGTCCCTGATGTTAGGTAGAGAGTGGCGTGGATGCAGTTATTGGAATATCCAACGACGATCCAGGCCACACATTACCTAAACTTTGCAGGTTATTTGTTTAATCCTGCAATGCACGGTGAGACAAATAACTCACCCCGCCAGGCGCCCTGCACCGTCCGCTTGGCGACGATCAGCCACATCGCCGCCAGCAGCACCACCAGCACGCAGCCGAAGGCGCTGAAAAACGTCAGGTTCAAGGTGCTGGCCAGTTTCAATGTCGCCAGGGAATAGACGCCCAACGGGAAGGTGAAACCCCACCAGCCGAGATTGAACGGAATACCGACGCGCAGGTAACGCAGGGTGATCAGCACCGCGGTCAGCATCCACCACAGACCAAAGCCCCACAGGGTGATCCCGGCCACTAACCCCAGCCCGGCGGCGATTTCACCGATGCCCGGCAGACCGTTGGCCGCAAAGATCGCCGGCGCGTCGGCGCCCAGCAGCAGCATGCCCAGCGCCCCGGTGCCGATCGGCCCCAGCGCCAGCCAACTGGAGGCGGCCATGTTTTCGTGGGGCAATTTATGCAGCGCCATGCGCAGCAACAGAATGGTCAGAATGCTGAACGCCACCGGTAGGGAAAACGCCCAAAGCACGTAGCTGGTTACCAGCACCACCAGTTGCGAATGGGCATCGACCAGGTGCGGCGCCAACAGACCACCGCTGGCAGCCGCCACTTCTGCCGCCACCACTGGCAACAGCCAGACGGCGGTCATCTGGTCGATGCTGTGTTCCTGACGGGTGAACATCAGGTAGGGAATCAGCACACCGCACGCCACAGACATCGCCACATCCAGCCACCACAGCACCTCGGCGAGATGAATCACGCCCTCGCCCCAACGCGGCAGACCGAACACCAGGAAGCCATTAATGAGGGTCGCCAGGCCCATGGGGATCGTGCCGAAAAACATCGAGACCGTGGAGTGACCGAAAATCCGCCGCGCCTCATCGAAAAACAACGCCCAACGCGCCGCGTATAGCGCCGTGAACAAAACGAACAGGGCGATATTGAACAACCAAAGGGCTTCGGCAATCGCGTGCAAACCGGCATTTGTTCCCGGCAGCTGCGCCAGCGCCAACGCCAGCACCCCGGTGCCCATGGTGGCGGCGAACCAGTTCGGCGTGAACTGGCGGATGACTTCACGCGGGTGCTGCAAATGACTGAAGGGTTTGAAACCGGCTGGGGCAGTGTTGGGGCATGTCATGGTGAACTCCTGTCCTCTGTTGAGGTGGAGCCCATGGTAGATCCGAATCGAATATCGATATAACGGGTAATATCTCTAACTGTTATCTGTTTTGCAGATATAGCGTCAGACGCTGCCTTCAGTTTCGATCACCAGGATTCTTGCCGCACCCTGCGGATGGGCTACGTGTTCGGTGCCGACGTCGGCATAGAAGATATCGCCTACGCCCAACTCCACTTCTTTCTCCTGACCTGCTTCGCGATAGCGCATCTGCACAACGCCATCCAATACCACGAACACTTCCTGCCCATCATTGATGTGCCATTTATAGGGCTGATCGGTCCAGTGCAAACGCGTGGTGATGCCGTTCATGTTGGCGATATCCAAAGCGCCCCAGGCACGGTCAGCGGTGAAGGATTTGCTGCGGATGATTTTCATGCGTCGGTCCGTCGAAAGGCAGGGCGGTGCCAAGGCTAACGGTCATCGAACATCGACGCCACAGACTTTCATGGACTGCTGACGCAACAACGCGAACAAAGCGCCGACCGAGAGCGTAATCAGCACCGCACCGTAACCATCGGTGGTGGCCACCAGCCCGAAGGTCCGGGTCAAGTTCCCGGCCAGCAACGACGGCAAGCAGAACGCCAGATAACTAAGCACGTAGTAAGCCGACATCAACCCTGCCCGTTCATGGGGTAAGGCCAGCGGCACGACGCTGCGCAATGCACCGAGGAAACCGGCGCCGAAACCGCATCCGGCCACCAGTGTCCCGACGAAAAACAGTGGCAGGCTGGCGCTGTGCACCGCCAGCAGAATCAGTGCGACGCCGGCCGGCAGCAAACTGCCACCCAGGCGCAAGACCTTGTCGGCCGGCCGATCGCGCAAGGTGTAGATCATCAACGCGCCGGTCACCGTCAACACGGCCACCGTCGCACCGCCAATCAGATTTGAGGTCGATCCCGTGGCCGTGCGCACCAGAGACGGTGCCAACGAAGCGTAAAAACCACCGAGCGCCCACACCGCGATGTTGATCGGCAGCACCAGCCACAACGTACGTCGCGCCTGGATCGGCACATGCAGTGTCGGGCGCAGCGAAGCCCAGGCTCCCGGTTGGGGGCTGACGCTTTCCGGCAAGCGCCAGACGTACAGCGCTTGCATCACAAACAGCGCGAACAGCACCCAATAGGTCAACTGCAACGGCAGCGGTGCAAACTCAGCCAACAAGCCGCACCCCATGGCGCCCGACGCCATGCCCAGCAATGGCGCCACACTGTTGACCAGCGGCCCTTGCTGACGATCGGTGTCCAACAGCGCCGCACTCAGTACGGCAGTGGCCATCCCCGTAGCAAAACCTTGAAGCACTCGTGCACTGATCAACCAGGCGACACTGTCTGCATTGATAAACAGCAGCATCGCCAGCATGTTCAACATCACAGCAGTGAAGATCACCGGTTTGCGCCCCAGGTAATCCGAGAGCGAACCGACCGTGAGCAATGCCGCCAGCAAGCTGATGGCGTACACGCCGAAAATCAGGGTCAAGGTCGCTGCCGAGAATTGCAGGTGTTCCTGGTACAGGTGATACAACGGCGTCGGCGCCGTGGACGCCGCCAGAAAACTGAGTAAGGTGATCGCCAGGAACCACAGGCTTGAACGATTAGACGTTGAACTGGACATTGAGCACACTCCGCAAAAGCTAACTTTTTGCTTTTGCGGAGTGTGCTACTGACCAACGCTTAAAGCAAATTCTTTGTGTTAAGGTCCGATGCATGGCTATTAAAGAAGGTTTACGCCCGGGTGGCCGCAGCGCCCGGGTGCAAGAGTCGGTTCACTCGGCAGTCCGCGATCTCCTCGAAGAGCAGGACCGCACCACTGTGACCGTCCCGCAAATCGCCGCGCGCGCCGGCGTCACGCCGTCGACCATCTACCGGCGCTGGGGCGATTTGTCGGTGTTGTTGGCGGACGTCGCCCTCGCTCGCATGCGCCCCGAGAGCGAGCCGGCCAATACCGGCAGCCTGCGCGGTGACGTGCGCGCCTGGGCCGAGCAGTATCTGGACGAAATGAGCTCCGAGCCCGGCCGCAACATGTTGCGCGACGTGCAATGCAGCACCACGCCGGCCCTTTGCGCGACAATCATTGGCGGGCAGTTGCAGACGATTCTGGATCGTTACCCCGATCAGCCGAAGCCGAACGTTGATCGGCTGATCAACCTGGTGGCGGCGCCGACGGTGTTTCGCATCCTGTTTTCAGCGGCGCCGCTGGAGGTTGAGGAGTTGCATCGGTTGATCGAGATTGCGCTGAATCAGTAAGGCCGCCTTCGCGAGCAAGCCCGCTCCCACAGGGGATTTGTGAACGACACAGATCCAATGTGGGAGCGGGCTTGCTCGCGAAGGGGCCGGAAAAAACACCAAAAATCCAACTGGCACACCGCCTGCGACACCCCGCCACGCCGCGACCTTGGTCGACACTGACTAACCCCTGCCATCGTGCGAGACTGTCTGTCCGGGCGGGAGTCCCGGGTGTCTTTTGTCTGGAGTTCCCATGTCGCTGTCCAGCGGGCTGATCGCCGCCGTCGCCCTGGCCTATATGGCCATCATGTTCGCCATCGCCTTCTACGGCGACCGTCGCAGCGCACCGTTGCCGCCGCGAGTGCGCGCCTGGGTGTACAGCCTGTCGCTGGCCGTCTATTGCACCAGCTGGACCTTCTTTGGCGCCGTGGGCCAGGCCGCCGAACAACTCTGGTCGTTCCTGCCGATCTACCTCGGGCCGATTCTGCTGCTGGTGTGCGCGCCGTGGGTCCTGCAAAAAATGGTGATGATCAGCAAGCAGGAGAACATCACCTCCATTGCCGACTTCATCGCCGCGCGCTATGGCAAATCCCAGTCACTGGCGGTGGTGGTGGCGCTGATCTGCCTGGTCGGCGTGTTGCCCTACATCGCGCTGCAACTCAAGGGCATCGTGCTCGGGGTGAACTTGCTGATCGGCGCCGGTGCCGACGCCATGGGCACACGCGCCCAGGACACAGCATTGATCGTGTCGCTGGTGCTGGCGCTGTTCACCATCGTCTTCGGCACCCGCAACCTCGACGCCACGGAACACCACCGCGGCATGGTGCTGGCGATTGCGTTCGAATCCCTGGTCAAGTTGTTTGCCTTTCTCGCGGTCGGCGCGTTCGTGACCTACGGCCTGTACGACGGTTTCGACGACCTGTTCGACCAGGCCATGCTCGCCCCGCGCCTCGAAGAGTATTGGAAGGAAACCATCAACTGGCCGTCGATGGTGGTGCAGACCGGCGTGGCAATGATGGCAATCATCTGCCTGCCCCGGCAGTTCCACGTGACCGTGGTGGAAAACATCGACCCCCAGGATCTGCGCCTGGCCAAATGGGTGTTTCCAGCCTATCTGGCGCTGGCAGCGCTGTTCGTCGTTCCTATCGCCCTCGCCGGTCAGATGCTGCTGCCGAGTTCGGTGCTGCCGGACTCTTTTGTCATCAGCCTGCCGCTGGCTCAAGCCCATCCGGCCCTGGCAATGCTGGCGTTTATCGGTGGCGCCTCGGCGGCGACCGGCATGGTGATTGTCGCCAGCGTGGCGTTGTCGACCATGGTCTCCAACGACATGCTGTTGCCATGGCTGCTGCGGCGCAACAATGCCGAGCGGCCGTTTGAAGTGTTCCGCCAGTGGATGCTCTCGGTGCGCCGAGTGAGCATTGTGGTGATTCTGCTGCTGGCCTACGTCAGTTATCGCCTGCTCGGCTCGACGGCGAGCCTGGCGACCATCGGCCAGATCGCCTTCGCCGCCGTGACCCAACTGGCCCCGGCCATGCTCGGCGCGCTGTACTGGAAACAGGCCAATCGTCGCGGTGTGTTCGCCGGTCTCGCCGCCGGGACATTCCTGTGGTTCTACACCTTGATCCTGCCGATTGCCGCCAACAGCCTCGGCTTGTCGTTGAGCAGTTTCCCGGGCCTGGCCTGGTTGCACAGCAACCCGTTGCACCTGCCGATTACCCCGCTGACCCAAGGCGTGGTGCTGTCGCTTGCGGGCAACTTCACACTGTTCGCCTGGGTGTCGGTGCTGTCGCGCACGAGGGTTTCGGAACATTGGCAGGCGGGTCGCTTCATCGGTCAGGAAATCAGCGCCCGCCCCAGCGCCCGTTCGATGCTGTCGGTGCAGATCGACGATTTGTTGCAGCTGGCCGCACGCTTCGTCGGCGAAGAACGCGCCCGTCAGAGTTTTATCCGCTTTGCCTACCGTCAGGGCAAAGGCTTCAACCCGAACCAGAATGCCGACGGTGAATGGATCGCCCATACCGAACGTTTGCTGGCCGGTGTGCTCGGCGCTTCTTCGACCCGTGCGGTGGTAAAAGCCGCCATCGAAGGTAGGGAAATGCAACTCGAGGACGTCGTCCGAATCGCCGACGAAGCCTCGGAAGTACTGCAATTCAACCGCGCGCTGCTGCAAGGCGCAATCGAGAACATCACCCAAGGCATCAGTGTGGTCGACCAGTCGCTGAAACTGGTGGCCTGGAACCGGCGCTATCTGGAGCTGTTCAACTACCCGGATGGACTGATCAGGCTTGGCCGGCCGATTGCCGACATCATTCGCTACAACGCCGAGCGCGGCCTGTGCGGTCCCGGCGAAGCCGAAGTGCACGTCGCACGACGCTTGCACTGGATGCGTCAGGGACGCGCCCACACCTCTGAAAGACTTTTCCCCAATGGCCGTGTGATCGAGCTGATCGGCAACCCGATGCCAGGCGGCGGTTTCGTCATGAGTTTCACCGACATCACCGCGTTCCGCGAGGCTGAGCAAGCGCTGACCGAAGCCAACGAGGGCCTGGAGCGTCGGGTCACCGAGCGGACCCACGAACTGTCGCAACTCAACCTCGCGTTGACCGAAGCAAAGGGCACCGCGGAATCGGCCAACCAGTCGAAAACCCGTTTCCTGGCGGCGGTCAGCCACGACTTGATGCAACCATTGAACGCGGCGCGACTGTTCTCGGCCGCCCTTTCCCACCAGGACGATGGCCTCTCCGCTGAGGCGCAGAAACTGGTCCATCATCTGGACACTTCACTGCGCTCGGCCGAGGACTTGATCAGCGACCTGCTGGACATTTCCCGCCTGGAGAACGGCAAGATCAACCCTGATCCCAAACCGTTCGTGCTCAATGAGATGTTCGACGTCCTCGGTGCCGAGTTCAAGGCGCTGGCCCTCGACCAAGGACTGAAATTCCGCGTCAGGGGCAGTGCGTTGCGCGTCGACAGCGACATCAAACTGTTGCGACGAATCCTGCAGAACTTCCTGACCAATGCCTTCCGCTACGCCAAAGGGCCAGTGCTGCTAGGGGTTCGCCGACGCAAGGGCGAGCTGTGTCTGGAAGTCTGGGACCGTGGTCCGGGCATTCCGTTGGATAAACAGCAGGTCATTTTCGAAGAATTCAAACGCCTCGACAGCCACCAGACGCGTGCTGAGAAAGGCCTGGGGCTGGGCCTGGCGATCGCCGACGGGTTGTGTCGCGTGCTCGGTCATACCTTGCGCGTACGCTCCTGGCCGGGGCGCGGCAGCGTGTTCAGCGTCAGCGTGCCGTTGGCTCGGGCGCAAACCGCGATCCCGACCAAGGTCGCCGAGCTCAATGGCAAATTGCTGAGCGGCTCGCAGGTACTGTGCATCGACAACGAAGACAGCATCCTGATCGGCATGAACAGCTTACTCACGCGCTGGGGTTGTCAGGTCTGGACCGCGCGCAACCGCGATGAATGCGCGGCGCTGCTCAGCGATGGAATGCGACCGCAATTGGCGCTGGTGGATTACCACCTGGACGATGGCGAGACCGGGACCGAACTGATGGCATGGCTGCGAACCCGATTGGGTGAGCCAGTGCCAGGGGTAGTGATCAGCGCCGATGGGCGACCGGAGACGGTGGCCCAGGTGCATGCGGCGGGGCTGGATTACCTGGCTAAACCGGTGAAACCGGCGGCGTTGCGGGCGTTGCTGAGTCGGCATTTGCCGTTGTAGTGCGGCAGGTTTGAGTCTTGTGGTGTGCAACTGCCGACTTGCTCGCGAAGCTTTTCGGCTTACTCCGGCAATTCGGCCAACCCATCCACATCCGTCATCGCCCGCTCCAGCAAATCTGCCGGCAGGCTCTTGCTCGCCCGTGCGCCAAGCAACTTGAGCTGCTCGGCGCGGCTGACGAGATTGCCCCGTCCTTCTGTCAGCTTATTGCGCGCCGAGCTGTAGGCTTTATCCAGTTGTTGTAAGCGATTGCCGACTTCATCCAGATCCTGGATGAACAACACGAACTTATCGTACAGCCACCCGGCCCGCTCGGCGATTTCCCGGGCGTTTTGGCTCTGGCGCTCCTGCTTCCACAGGCTGTCGATGACGCGCAGGGTCGCCAGCAAAGTGGTCGGGCTGACGATCACGATGTTGCGATCGAAGGCCTCCTGAAACAGCGTCGGCTCAGCCTGCAATGCGGCGGAAAACGCCGCTTCAATCGGAACGAAGAGCAGGACGAAATCCAGGCTGTGCAAACCGTCGAGACGCTTGTAATCCTTGCCGGCCAGCCCTTTGACGTGAGTGCGCAGAGACAGCACGTGCTGCTTGATGGCGATCTGGCTGATGGCATCGTCTTCGGCCGCGACGTATTGCTGATAGGCCGTGAGGCTGACCTTGGAGTCGACCACCACCTGTTTGTCGCCCGGCAGATAAATGATCACGTCCGGCTGGAAACGCTCACCGTCCGGCCCCTTGAGGTTGACCTGGGTCTGGTACTCGCGCCCCTTCTCCAGGCCCGCGTGTTCAAGCACTCGCTCAAGAATCAGCTCGCCCCAGTTACCTTGGGTTTTCTGCCCTTTCAAGGCGCGGGTCAGGTTGGTGGCTTCGTCGCTCAGGCGCAGGTTCAGCTGTTGCAGCCGCTCCAGTTCCTTGGCCAGGGAAAAACGTTCGCGGGCTTCTGCCTGATAACTTTCTTCGACGCGTTTTTCGAAGGACTGGATGCGTTCTTTCAACGGATCGAGCAACTGACCGAGACGTTGTTGGCTGGATTCGGCAAAGCGCTGCTCGCGCTCGTCGAAGATCTTGCCGGCCAGCTCCGCGAACTGCGCTCGCAGCTCGTCTCGCGAGCCCTGCAGGTCGTTGAGGCGCTGCTGATGGCTTTCCTGCTGCTCACGTAGCTCGGCGTTGAGCGAAGCGGCCTGGGCGTCCAGACGGCGCAACTCAGCCTCCTTGCCGGCGCGTTCCAGATTCCAGGCGTGGGCGGCATCGCGTGCGTCGTCACGTTCGATCTGCAGCAGTTCGACTTCACGGCGTAGGGCGGCCAGGTCTGCCTGTTTGGCGGCGTTGGCCTGGCCCAGATCACCTATTTCATCGCGACAGGCTTCGAGTTGCGCGTTCAATCCATCCTGAGCCAGAAGGGCCATGGCCAGACGCTCTTCCAGCAGTGCAACCTCTGACTGCGTGGTGCTCGCTCGCCGCTGAAGTTGCCAGGCCAGTACCAGTAACGGCAGCGCAGCGCCCGCCAGACCGAGCAATGCGCTGGTCAAGTCCATAGCCATAGCCACTCCTGCCAATGAAATAAAGCTTGAAGGTTAACCAAGGCGTCAGGTCTTGGACAGCTCAGTCTTCGATCAGACCCAGTTCTTGCTGGGCGCGCCGATCCCCTGCCCGCGCGGCCGAACGCAGAAGCTCCTGACCGATACGGCGATCCCGGGCATTCCCGCATTCACGGCACATCAGCTGACCGAGACGGCTTTGCGCGGCCACGACCCCTTCACGGGCTGGCTGCTTGAGCAACCGTCCGGCGAAGTGTTTGACGTTGGGGTTTTCGCCCAGGCTCGGGCTGTCCAGCAGCCACTCGGCCACCCGCATCGAAAGGCGCTTGGGCGGGGTAATGCTGGGAGGTGTGGAGGTTGCAGAGACTGATACTGAGCGAAACTTCATAAAGCACTGTGGGGCAGATCGGAAGGCGCGCCACTCTACTCTTTTTTTCTTACAGGTAAAGTCTAAAAAAACCCGGCACGCCCGTCCTAGAGCAAGCGCTCGGGACAATCCACAGAAGCTGTGGATAACTCAGTGGACAACCGCCCTTGAACTCTCGCAAAGCCGTATGGAATGGGGCCCGCAGTCAAACTGACGATTTTTTCACCAGTAAAAAAAAGCGATGTTTTTCATTGACTTAAATTTTGGTTACAGGCACCCACTGCGTTTGAAGGGATGATGACAGCGGCGTGACACCCTGCGTGACTTATGTGCACAAGTCCCTTCGAGGCAGTTATATCGATGCGCTTTTTCGGCGCATTTTTTGCCTGCACCTGGGGATAAACCTTGGCAAACCCGTGATCCAGACAGGTGTTGGCCCGATGAACCGTGACTACCAATGGTCGGAATTTGTTCTATTACAGGGCGCGTCTGCGGATCACGAGCCTATCGAGCGCCAATCCGGACGTTGAATAAGGGCGTTCTCAGAACTATTTTGCTAACACACTTCCCTTCGGCTATTCAATCCGTTAGTATCCGCGGCGTTAGTACCAAGCTGAAAGTCAATTCTGGTCGAACACATCCCCCCGGTCAGCCTTCCCAAAGGAAGCCTCCACCGACAAAGCGGGATCGACCACCTCGATGGTTTCCAGGTAAACCTTGCGTCAACACAGCCTTTGAATCGAAAGCAAAGGGTGTTGCGAAGCTCACTTACTCTGACCGAACCAACCTGCAAATTGATCAGGATCTTCACCCTGGGCCCAGAACCTTTGCCCTTGATGTGTTGCCTGCCCTCCTAAGTACCTACCTGCCAGCCCAAGCGCGCCAATTTATCAGCGCTTCAAACTGGCTGCTTTGTTCCAGTCGGGTTCTTCGTTCGACCAATGGTGGTCGTCGTCACTGGAACGTTTTAACTTTGCACGGTTCTTATCCGTGTCGCTTGTAGGAACACCCCATGACTATGTCTACTCAAATCCACACCCAGGATGCCATTCGCACCCTAACCAACGCTTTTGCACCAATGAACTGCCTGATCATGGCCGCTCGCAAAGGCTGCTTCAGCTTCACTCTGGTCAACGAACACGGCATCGCTCGTCACAGCGAACGCCTGTACCCCGATCAATACTCCAGCGCCGAGCCGCTGCAGGCCGTGATCGAGCGTACCCGTCAGGCACTGGTTGCCTGATACGCCAGAAAGACTGAAAACCTCAAAAGCCTCGCTTTAAAAAAGCGGGGCTTTTTATTGCCTGAAATTTCTCTTTTCGCCGCTGCCGCCTAAGCACAAACCGATATAACGGTTATAACTCGCAGCCGGAAATATTTTAAAAACAGGCCTTTACGACGCGAATATGACACTACACTTCAACTCAAGCGGCTTAAGCCGCTTCCGGCGAGCCTGATTCGATTCACCCGCTGCCAAGGCCCTTCAGGTATCGCCGACCATTTCATGTTTCGAGGGTTTTATGGGTATCGCTGCCAGCGAACTGTGCCGTTATGTGATCCGCCCGACCTTGATTTATCTCGGGTGCCATAGCGCAACTGCCGAATCCTTGCTGCTGGGTGTCGCCGCCAGCCAGTCAGCCCTTGGAACGGCCCTGCATGACCGCCGCGGGCACGGTTTGTACCGAATCGCCGAACTCCGCCACCAGGCACTTTGGGACCACTACCTGGCACTTGACCCGGAACGCGCGAGCCTGGTTCGCGGCCTGGCCAGCCAACATGCGTTCCTGAGTGGTCCGCACCTCGAATTGACCGTCAACCTGCGTTACGCCACAGCCATCGCCTGGCTGCTGGTAGAAGAACAGAACACCCCCCTCCCCGAAGCAGACGACCTACTGGGAATGGCCCGCATCTGGCGCCAGACCTTCCAGCCTCAAGGACGCCTGAGAGACTTCACCTGCGCCTGGCAAACCTGTGTTTCACCGCTGAATCAGGTCGCCTGCTGATCTGCTGTTTCCACAAGATCGCGAAACGGCAGCGATTTTGGTCGGATTGTCCTACAAAACCGCTCTAAATCAAGCGATACAGCCTATAGCGCTGGGACGAAAATGTTGGTAATTTTCGCCCCGGTGATCACCAGGAGTTCTAATAATGAAAAAAGTAATGCTCAAAACCACCCTTAGCCTCGCCGTTACCTTGGCATCCACCCAGATCTTCGCAAGTGGCTTTGCCCTTAACGAACAAAGCATCAGCGGGATGGGGACAGGTTTTGCGGGGCGCTCTTCATCTGCCGATGATGCAAGTACAGTTTTTGGCAACCCTGCCGGTATGGCCCGCCTCAAAGGCCAGCAAATCACTGGCGGTTTCGCAGCGATCGACGCCTCGACCGATATCAGCGATACCAGCGGCCGTTCAAGCGGAACCAACAAAGGCGATATGGTTCCGCTCACTTCAGTACCGATGGGTTTCTATACCAATAAAATCAACGATGAATGGGCTTTTGGTTTGGGCGTCTACGCTCCGTTCGGGCTGATCACCGACTACGAAAGCGGCTTTCAGGGCCGCGCTTTCGGCAGCAAGAGCGAAGTCAAAGTCATCACTCTGCAGCCAACCGTCAGCTACGCTTTCAACGATAAAGTTTCGATCGGTTTTGGCCCTACCATCAACCGGATTTCCGGCACCCTGGAATCGGACATTGCTCTCCCTGTCCCCCGGACTGGTGATAACAATGTGGAGATCAAGGGCGATGATACGGCCTTGGGCTTTAACGCCGGCGTCCTGGTGCAAGCCACCGACACCACTCGCGTGGGCCTGACCTATCACTCGAAAGTGAACTACAAGCTCGACGGCCACACCGATGTGTCTACCGGCGCTGGTGTGCCACCTCAGCTGCTCAAATCCAACCGTTACGATGCCTCGCTGAAGATCGAAACACCTGAGTCCTATGACCTTTCCGTGACTCAAGATATAAATGATGCCTGGAAGCTCTATGCCGGTGCTACCTGGACTCGCTGGAGCCGCCTGAAAGACATCACGGTCAACAACGAAGGCGTAACCGCACTTAACGGTGGTGCCCTCGCCCCACGAATCGTGGGTACCATCAAGGAAGACCAGAACTGGCATGACACCTGGGCCTACGCCGTGGGTACTTCCTACCAGTTGAACAAGCAGTGGGTACTGCGTACCGGTCTCTCCTTTGACCAGTCGCCCACCAACAACACTGATCGTTCGCCACGCATCCCTACCGGCGACCGGACCATCTTCAGTGTCGGTGCGGGCTTCAACCCAACCGACGACTGGACCATTGATGTGGCTTACTCTTACCTCAAGGAAGAATCTGTCACTGTCAACCGCGCTAACGCTTTGGGTCAGTCCTACAACGCCAAGTACGAAAACAGTGCGAACGGTTTCGGTGTTGGCGCGACCTACCGCTTCTGATGATTCACGGCGAACCTGAACCGCTCGCCGCCTGAATTGAAAAAGCCCCGCTCTCTTGTACAGAGGCGGGGCTTTTTGATGGACTCGATCAGGGTTGCGAGGCCAGGGCTTTCTCCACCGCGGCGATGAACTCGGGATCGTCAGGCTTGGTCAGGCTGGAGAAATTGGCGATCACCTGGCCCTTGCGATCGACCACGTACTTGTAGAAGTTCCACTTCGGCGCGGTGCTCTGCCTGGCGATGATCTTGAACAAGTGTGTCGCATCATTACCGCGGACTTTCTGCGGTTCAGTCATGGTGAACGTCACGCCGTAGTTCACGTAGCAGACCTTGGCAGTCTCTTCGCCATCCTTGGACTCTTGCTTGAAGTCATTGGACGGAACACCGATCACCTCCAGCCCTTGATCCTTGTATCGCTGATTCAGCGCCTCAAGGCCTTTGAACTGCGGGGCGAAACCACAGAAGCTCGCGGTATTGACCACCACCAGCGGTTTGCCGGCGAAGCGCTGGCACAGGTCGATGGATTCCTTGGCGCGCAGCTTGGGCAACGAGCCTTGCAAAAGCTCCGGGCATTCGGCCGCTTGAGTCAATCCACTAAACGCTACCAGTAACGCGGGAACTGTGAGCCAGCGCATCAGCATGTGGGGGCATCCTCGATAAGTCGTCCAAACCGAAGTTACTCGCCCTCACATCCTGCTAGCAAGCACCCATGCCCAGTTGCATCAACGCCAGCCCGCCCTGGTGCCACCCCCACCACGACAGGGCCAGCAGCAAGGCGCAGACAGCGGCGACAGCGATCCGCGGCCAGAGACTGTTCATATCGCACTCATCTGTGTTTGCAGGCGCGCCACCGGCCGCTCACGCACCGGCCAGTTCAGGGCGGCCGCCAACAGGCTCAAGAGAATCGCCACTTGCCAGATCAAGTCATAGCTCCCGGTTCGGTCATACACCACCCCGCCCAACCAGCCACCGAGGAACGATCCGAGCTGGTGAAACAGGAAAACAATCCCACCGAGCATGGACAGATTTCGCACACCGAACAAGGTCGCGACGGTGCCGTTGGTCAAGGGTACCGTCGACAGCCACAGGAAGCCCATCGCCATGCCAAACAGGTACGCAGTGGTCGTCGTGACGGGCGCCCACAGGAACAACCCGATCACCACTGCCCGCAGCAGATACAGGCCAGTAAGCAAACGTGGCTTGGACATCCGTCCGCCCAGCCAGCCCGCCGTGTAGGTCCCGAAAATATTGAACAGCCCGATCAACGCCAGCACCGTGGTGCCGACGCTCGCCGGAAGGTGCTGATCCACCAGATAAGCCGGCAAGTGCACGCCAATGAATACCACCTGGAAACCGCAGACAAAAAAGCCGAACGCCAGCAGCCAGAAGCCCGAATGGGAACAGGCCTCGTGCAATGCTTCGGACAGCGTTTGCTCATGACCGAACACCGGCAGCGGCTTGTCCTTGAGCATGCTGACCAGCGGCACAATCAGTGCCACCAACAGGCCCAACACCAGCAATGCCGCGGACCAGCCGAGCCAGCCGATCAACCCCAGCGTGCCGGGCAACATGGCGAACTGGCCGAAAGAGCCGGCAGCGCTGGCGATGCCCATGCCCATGCTGCGTTTCTCTGGCGGCACTGCGCGGCCGACCACGCCGAGGATCACCGAGAACGAGGTACCGGACAGACCGATGCCGATCAACAGGCCGGCACTCAGTGACAAGGTCATGGCCGAATCCGACAGGCCCATGAACACCAGGCCCAATGCATACAAGACACCGCCGACCAACACCACTTTCGCGGCGCCAAAGCGATCGGCCAGCGCGCCGGTGAAGGGCTGAGCCAGGCCCCAGATCAGGTTCTGCAAGGCAATGGCGAAGGCAAACGTCTCACGCCCCCAACCGAACTCGGCACTCATCGGCGCCAGAAACAGCCCGAAGCCGTGTCTTACACCCAAGGACAACGCAAGAATCAGCGCACTCCCCAACAATACCCAACCACACGTACGCCACATCGATGTCATTCTTGTTCTCCGGTAGCGGGTATATACCCGCTTAAGATCGGAAAAACCGGCATCACGCCAGTTCGTCCAGCAGTCGCAGCAAGGTTTCGCGTTTCTCGGCACCCAAGCGGTCAATCAACCGCTGTTGCGCCGCTTCCCACGCGGGCAAGGCCGCTTTCAGGCGTTCAACACCGGCCTCGGTGAGCATGACGATGCGGTTACGCATGTCTTCGCCCTCGACCAGCATCAGCAGGCCTTCGCCTTCCAGCACCCGCAGATTGCGCCCCAAGGTGCTGCGATCCAGCCCCATGGCCTCGGCCAACGTGGAAATACTCGGTTTATCCAGACGCTGCAGATTACACAGCAGAGAATACTGGGCGACGTTGATCCCGAAGCCGTCGAGAGCGCCGTCGTAATGCCTGCTGACGCCACGGGCGGCGCGACGCAGGTTGATGCATAAACATTGGGAGTCGAGCATGGTGCGTGTATATACCCGCTGTTGTGTTAAATCAAGTTACAGATGAGTTCATTCATAGTTATTGAGGATCTGACAGACCGCTTTCGCGAGCAAGCCCGCTCCCACATTAGATCTTCAGCGAACATAGATTTTTTGTTCTGCGCAATCAAATGTGGGAGCGGGCTTGCTCGCGAAAGGTCCAGCACATCCACCCAATAAACATCAGGTCAACGCCAATCCCACCAGCACCGCGACCTCAAGAATCTCCAGCAACGCCCCCGCCGTATCGCCCGTCGTGCCGCCCAATCGGCGCAGCATCACTTGCCGCAGCCAGACAAACACCAGCGCCGCCAGCACCACTGCCAACACGCCGCTGAGACCGGCAATCAAAACGCAAGCCAACGCACTCACCGCCAACACCTGCTTGCCCGCCAACCGTGGCAGATGATCGGCCAGCGCTTGCCCCAAGCCACCGGCGCGCACATAAGGCGTGGTCAGGAACAACCCCAACATCGCGCTGCGCCCGATCATCGGGACAATGATCAGGACAACGGCGTGTTGCTGCTCGATCAATGCCAGCAACGCGGCGAATTTGAGCAGCAACACCAGCACCAGCGTCACGACCGCAATCGGCCCGCTGCGCGGGTCCTTCATGATCGTCAAGGTGCGCTCGCGGTCGCCGAACCCACCGAGCCATGCATCGGCGCTGTCGGCCAGGCCATCCAGGTGCAAGGCACCGCTGAGCAAGACCCAAACCGTCAGCAACAGCGCGGCGTGAAGCAACAACGGGGTGCCGAGCAGCAGCCAGTTGAACGCCCACAAAATCCCGCCGAACAGCAGGCCGACCAGCGGATAAAACAGCAGCGACCGCCCCAATTCCTGTGGTTCCGGCATGCCCGGCAGACGAATCGGCAGACTGCTCAAAAATTGCAGGGCGATCCAGAACGGCAACATGGTCAGAGCGCTTCCTTTAACAACAGGCCGGATTCGACCGTCAGCGAAAACAACGCGCCATGCCCGACTTCGACGTTGAGCAACTGCTCACGAGGCAATCCCCGCGCCTGAGCCAGCAACAAGCGCATGACCCCGCCGTGACTGATCAGCAACACCCGCTCGCCTGCGTAGGTAGCCTGCAAGCGCTCAACAGCTGCCAACACCCGCGTCGAAAAATCCACCACCGGCTCACCCTGAGGCGGCGTAAACGAATAAGGGTCGGCCCAGAATAATCCCAACGCCTCGGCATCGGTTTCCATCAACGCGGCGGCGCTCTGCCCTTCCCAGGCGCCGAAGTGCAGCTCCTGGAGGTCTTTATCCAACTGCACCGGCAAACCCAACTGTGCACCGAGTTCTTCGGCGAACCGCGCACAGCGCTGCAGTGGCGAGCTGACCAAACGATCCCAAGACCCCTGCTCGACCACCGCCGCGCGCATCTGCGCCCAGCCCTTTTCGGTCAGCGCATCGTCGAGACTGCCGCGCAAACCGCCACCGAGTTCGGTTTCGCCGTGGCGCAACAGGTCCAGGTGCAAGGTCATGCCGGACGGTCCGCCACGGCGGCCTCGGCGAAGGTCGCCATCTGCCCGTGAAGGTCGCACGCCAGACGCAGCAACGGCACGGCCAACGCGGCGCCACTGCCCTCGCCCAGACGCAGGCCGAGGTCCAGCAGCGGTTCGGCGTTCAAGGTTTCCAGTACATGACGATGACCCGGCTCGGCGCCGCGATGGCCGAACAACAGCCACTGACGGCATTCAGGATTCAAGCGCACTGCCACCAACGCCGCGACGCTACAAATGAAACCGTCCACCAGCACTGCGACGCCTTCCTGGGCACACGCCAGATACGCGCCGACAAGTGCCGCGATTTCAAAACCGCCGAGGTTGAACAAGATTTGCAGCGCATCGCCACGTTGAGCGCTGTGCAACGCCAAAGCGCGTTCGATCACCTGCGCTTTATGGCTGACACCCGCCGCATTCAAACCCGTGCCCGGCCCGGCCAGATGCACCACCGGGCAATCGAGCAAGGCACACGCCAACGCACTAGCCGCGGTGGTGTTGCCGATGCCCATCTCGCCACCGATAAACAACTGCGCACCCGCCGCGATGGCGCGCTGCACGCTGTCGCGGCCGGCCTGCAAAGCGAGTTCGCCTTGAGCCGGGGTCATTGCCGGACCTTCGACGAAATTCGCCGTACCCGGGCCGATATTCATGTGACGCACACCCGGCAAATTCAACGACGGCGTCACCGTGCCGAGGTCGACGACTTCCAGGGAGGCCCCGAGTTGCCGCGCCAACACGCTGATCGCCGCCCCACCGCTGACGAAGTTGAGCAACATCTGCCCGGTGACTTCCTGGGGAAATGCCGACACCCCTTCAGCGACCACGCCATGGTCACCGGCAAAAATCGCGATCCACAGCTGATCCAGACTCGGCTTGACCTGCCCTTGCAACCCGGCCAATTGCACGGCCACCGACTCAAGGCGACCGAGGGAGCCGGCCGGTTTGGTCAGCTGCTGTTGACGGGCCTGCGCCTGCTCGACCGCTTGAGCATCGATCGGTTTGCACGGGTTCAGCCACCAGGATTGAGTCATAACGCAGTTCCTTTCAAAGTCAGGGGCAGGCCGGCGACGGTCAGGACGACTCGCTGACAGCGCTCGGCCAAGGCTTGATGCAGCCAACCGGCTTCATCGACATAGCGGCGAGTCAATTCGCCCAGCGGCACGACACCCATTCCGGTCTCGTTGCTGACAAAAATGATTTCACCCGGCAACGATGCCAGGCAGTCCAGCAGCGCATCACGCTCGGCCGACAGCCGTTCGGCGTCGTCGAGCATCAGCAGATTGGTCATCCACAACGTCAAGCAATCCACCAGCAGGCACTGATCAGCGCTGGCGGTTTCGCGCAGGACGCGGGCGAGCTCCACAGGTTCTTCGATCAACGCCCATTCGGCTGGACGACGGGCGCGGTGATGGGCCACCCGCTCGTTCATTTCACCGTCGAGGGGTTGGCTGGTGGCGATGTACGTCACTGCCAGACCGCTGTCGGAGGCGAGTTTTTCAGCCAGGCGGCTTTTGCCGGAGCGCGCGCCGCCGAGGATCAGTTGCAGCATGGTCATTCCTTCAAGTTAGCGGTGAGGCCACTGCCCTCTTCGCGAGCAAGTCGAATCGTCGCACCGCCGCTCCCACATTGGAATGCGATCACCTGTGGGAGCGGGCTTGCTCGCGAAGAGGCCAGCACGGTCACCCTAAAACCCACAGAGCTCACGCAACAGTCGGGTATCCAGATGCTTCTCCACCAGATCCGCCAGCCGCTCGATATCGCGCTCACGCAACGCGTGATAATCCACGTCCTGCACCGCCTGCAAATCGGCCCAGCGCAACAGCGCACTGCACGCCGCGGGCGATTCAAACAGGCCATGCAGATAGGTGCCGAAAATCTGCCCATCCACGCTTTGCGCACCGTCGCAGCGACCGTCGTCCAGTTGCACGGCGGCGTTTTCCAGCGCCGGCCCGGTGGTCACGCCAGCATGAATTTCATAGCCGCTGACCGGCGCGTCTTCGAGCGCCAGACGCCCGCGCACATTGCGCAATTGCTTCTCTTCTTCGAGCCGGGTTTCGAACGCCAGCAAGCCCAAACCGGCGCTGGAACCCGGTGCGCCTTCG
Organism: Pseudomonas sp. PDM25; assembly: GCF_019219045.1. Classification (NCBI taxonomy): domain Bacteria; kingdom Pseudomonadati; phylum Pseudomonadota; class Gammaproteobacteria; order Pseudomonadales; family Pseudomonadaceae; genus Pseudomonas; species Pseudomonas sp. PDM25. Next base: position 27,242 of record NZ_JAHUWL010000007.1, on the reverse strand, counting down.
AGGCCCAACGGGTCGTGTACCTGGTCGCCGAGCATTTGCAGACCACCGCAAATCCCCAGCACTTTGCCGCCATAACGCAGATGACGACTGATCGCAGTGTCCCAGCCATTGGCCCGCAGATACGCGAGGTCGCTGCGCACGCTTTTCGAGCCGGGAAGAATAATCAGGTCCGCCGGTGGAATCGCCTGACCGGGGCCGACAAATTGCAGATCCACCTGCGGATGCAGGCGCAGCGGATCGAAATCGGTGTGGTTGCTGATGCGCGGCAGCACCGGCACCACCACTTTCAGCACCTGATCGGCCTTGTCGGTCTGACGCTGGTCGATGCCGTCCTCGGCTTCCAGGTGCAAGTCCATCACGTAAGGCAGAACGCCGATCACCGGTTTGCCGGTGCGCGCTTCCAGCCAGTCGAGACCCGGTTGCAGCAAAGCGATATCGCCGCGAAACCGGTTGATAATGAAGCCTTTGACCCGCGCCTGCTCGCTGGGCGATAGCAGTTCCAGCGTGCCCACCAGGTGCGCGAAAACCCCACCGCGATTGATGTCGGCGATCAGCACCACCGGACAATCCACGGCCTCGGCAAAGCCCATGTTGGCGATGTCGCCGGCACGCAGATTGATCTCGGCCGGCGAGCCCGCGCCTTCGACCATGACCACGGGATAAGCCGCGCTCAGCCGTTCATGAGAGGCCAGCACTGCTTGCATGGCGATGGCTTTGTAGTCGTGATACGCGACTGCGTTCATCGTCGTGACCGCGCGGCCATGGATGATCACTTGAGCGCCGGTGTCGCTATTGGGTTTGAGCAGCACCGGGTTCATGTCGGTGTGCGGCTCAAGGTTGGCGGCCTGAGCCTGCACCGCTTGCGCACGACCGATCTCGCCACCGTCGGCGGTCACGGCGCTGTTGAGCGCCATGTTCTGTGGCTTGAACGGCACGACGCTGACGCCCTGACGCGTGACCCAGCGGCACAACGCCGTTACCAGCGTGCTTTTACCGGCGTCGGACGTCGTGCCCTGCACCATCAAAGTCGCGCCCTGCACCCTCAACGTAGTCATTGGGTTTCCCTAGCGTAGGCTTCGAACGCTTGCGCGAGACGTGTCCAGTCGGCTTCATCGGCGGGCAAGCCGAAACGCAGGCTGCTGTTGTGCGTGAACAACCGCAGCAGAATGCCGCGCCGTGCCATGAATTCATGCAAGGCTTCGGCGCGTTCGGTGATCATCCATTGAAACAACGCGCAGCCGCCCTGTGGTTTGAAACCGTGCTGTTCCAACAGCAGCGCCAGACGCTCGCTGGCCTCTTCAGTGCGAACCCGTTGCCGGGCATGCCCTTCGGTATCCAGCAGACAGGCCTGACCCAGTACCCGCGTCGGCCCGCTGACCGCCCATGGTCCCACTTGCTCGGCCAGCAACTTGAGCAACTTGCGCTCGGCCAGCGCGAAACCCAGGCGCACACCGGCCAGGCCGAAAAACTTGCCGAAGGAACGCAGCACGATCAACCCGACCCGATTGGCAAAAGGTGCCAGGCTCAGCTGCGGCGTGTTGTCCATGAACGCCTCGTCCACCACCAGCCAGCCACCGCGCTGGGCCAGCCGCGAGTGCCAGTCGAGCAGGCGACTGGGTGTCAGGCTCAGGCCGGTAGGATTGTTCGGGTTGACCACCACCAGCACGTCGAGGCTGTCGAGATAAAAATCGACTTCCTGCTCCAGCACTTCACGCACGATGTAGCCATTGCGGCGCCACGCTTCGGCGTGTTCGGCGTAACACGGCGAGAGCACGCCGACCTTGCCCGCCCGGCGCAATCGCGGCAGCAACTGGATCGCCATTTGCGAGCCGGCCACCGGCAGCACCTGAGCGGCGCCGTAATAATCACAGGCCGCCTGCTCCAGGCCGTCATCGGTTTCCGGCAAACGCGCCCAGGCCCGCAACGGAATCTCCGGGACCGGAAACGGCCAGGGCGCGAGGCCGCTGGACAGGTCGAGCCACTCAGCTTCGGCGATGCCGTATTCGAGCGCCGCCTTGCGTAACCGACCACCGTGCTCAAGCATAAAATTCAGCCCCCACGCAGAGGATCAGCAACCATAACCATACCCCGCGCTGGACCAATTGCCAGCCGCGGTCGATGGAGTCGGCGTCCGCCGGTTCGCCTTCGCCCAATGGCGGACGCTGATGCAGTTCGCCGTGATAAATCGCCGCTCCACCCAACTCGACACCGAGCGCTCCGGCACCGGACGCCATCACCGGGCCCGCATTCGGGCTGTCCCAGGTCGGGCCCTGGGTGCGCCAGCATTTCAGCGCCAGACGGGTTTTGCCCAGCAGCGCGTAGGTCAATGCCACCAGGCGTGCTGGAATATAGTTGAGGACATCGTCGATCTTTGCAGCCGCCCAGCCGAAACGCTCGAAGCGCTCATTGCGGTAGCCCCACATCGCATCCAGCGTGTTGCTCAAACGGTAGAGCACCACGCCAGGCGCGCCGGCCACGGCAAACCAGAACAGCGCAGCGAATACCGCATCGCTGCCGTTCTCCAGCACCGATTCTGTAGCGGCGCGGGCGACTTCGGTTTTATCCAGTTCGCTGGTCTGGCGGCTGACCAGATAACTGACACGTTTGCGCGCCTCGTCCAGATCATCACTGCGCAGCGCCTTGGCCACCGGCTCGACGTGTTCACCGAGACTGCGCATGCCGAGGGCGCAATAGAGCACCAGAATCTCGACGATCCAACCGACATAGGGCGCCCAGGAAAACGCCGTGGCCAGCAGGGTCAGCGGTAACACCGCGATGACCCAGGCAGTGACACCATGACTGCGCCAGCCGCGACCTTCACCGTTGAAACGTTGCTCGATGCGGTCGGCAAAACGGCCGAACGCCACCAGCGGATGCCAGCGTTTGGGTTCACCCAGCAGCGCATCCAGCGCAACCGCGGCGACACTCAACAACGCCACACTCATTGACTCACTCCCCAATAATTTTCATACAGCAGCTCACTGAGCGGACGCGCCTGCGCCCAGCCTTCGAGTACCAGCATCGGCGCCGGATAGAATTCCTTGACCGGCCCCAGGCAAAGAACGGCCAAGGGCTTGGCTCCGGCGGGCAAACCCAGCAAGTCCGCCAGTGCTTGCGGCTCGAACAGCGAGACCCAGCCCATGCCCAATCCTTCAGCGCGGGAGGCCAGCCAGAGGTTCTGAATCGCGCAGGATAGCGAGGCCATGTCCATTTCCGGCATCGTGCGACGGCCGAAGATATGACGCTCGCGATCATCCATCAGCGCCGCGACCAGCACCTCGGCGCAGTCGTTGATGCCTTCGACTTTCAGCTTCATGAATTCGTCGGTGCGCTCGCCGAGGGCTTCGGCGGTGCGGATGCGTTCTTCTTCCACCAGTGACTGGATCTTGCCGCGCAGGGTTCGATCGCTGATGCGGATGAACCGCCAGGGCTGCATCAGGCCGACACTCGGCGCCTGATGCGCGGCTTCGAGCAGGCGCCGCAGCAACTCGGGCTCGACCGTGCCACCGCTGAAATGACGCATGTCGCGGCGTTCGCCGATGGCTCGGTAGACCGCTTCGCGTTCGGCTTGGCTGAATGCGTTGTCAGTCATGGCCTCTTCGCGAGCAAGCCCGCTCCCACAGTGGAAGGTGTGCTGCCTGAAGAAACGCGGCCCCCTGTGGGAGCGGGCTTGCTCGCGAAGGCGGCCTCAAGGTCAGGCGCAAACAATGCGGCAATCGCCGAAGGATTGGACGGAAAATAAAAGTGCACATAAGAAGCCGTCATCCGCCCCTCACGATAAACCGCCTCCGCCCCACGCCCACCATTCGGGCTCAGCCCACGAGCAATCGGCTCAAGTTCAGTGCTGGTCAACGAATGGTGATAGGTGTGCCCACGCAACAAACCTTCTGGCAACTCGACTGCCTGCAACGCCAACGCGGCCAGACGCTTTTGCATCACCGCATCCCCCGCCAGCAAGCCGACCAGTTCAGCACGAGTGCCCTCGACATCGGTCAACGAATCGAGCAGATACAGCATGCCGCCGCACTCGGCCAACAACGGTTTACCCGCCGCATGGTGAGCGCGGATGGCGGCCAGCATCGTGGTGTTCTGTGACAGCGCTACATGGTGCAATTCGGGATAACCGCCCGGCAGATAGAGGCTGTCTGCCTCCGGCAATTGCGCGTCACGGATCGGTGAGAAAAACGACAACTCGGCGCCCATCGCTCGCAGCAAATCCAGGCTTGCACCGTAGGTGAAGGCAAACGCTTCGTCACGGGCCACGGCGATACGCACACCGGCCAGCAACGGTTCTGCAGCGATCACATCAGGCGCGGCGAATTCCACCGCCGGTGGCAGCGCGACCTCGCAACTGCTGGCCAGCGCATCGGCCGCTGCATCGAGACGCAGGTCAAGATCGTTCAACTCACTGGCCTGAACCAGCCCGAGATGCCGACTCGGCAATTCGATCCCGGTTTCCCGGGACAAGGCGCCGTACCAGCGCAAGCCTTCAGTGAGGCTGCCTTCCAGTAATTGCGCGTGACGCAGGGTGCCGACGCGGTTGGCCAGCACACCGGCAAACGGCAAGTCCGGCTGATACTTTGCCAGCCCCAACGCCAGTGCGCCAAAGGTCTGGGCCATGGCAGTGCCGTCGATCACACCGAGCACCGGCACACCGAAGTGCCGCGCCAGATCAGCACTCGACGGCGTGCCGTCGAACAGCCCCATGACGCCTTCGATGAGGATCAGATCGGCTTCGCCGGCGGCTTCCCACAACAGCCGACGACTTTCCTGCTCGCCGACCATCCACATGTCCAGTTGATACACCGGCGCACCGCTGGCGCGCTCGAGAATCATCGGGTCAAGAAAGTCCGGGCCGCATTTGAACACGCGCACTTTGCGCCCCTGATTGCGATGCAAACGGGCCAGCGCGGCGGTGACGGTGGTCTTGCCCTGACCGGAGGCCGGTGCGGCAATCAATACCGCCGGGCATTGACGATGGCTATTCATAAAGTGCAGCTCACAACTCGACGCCTTTTTGCGCTTTGATCCCGGCCTGGAACGCGTGCTTGATCACGCCCATTTCGGTGACGGTGTCGGCCAGCTCGATCATCTCCGGCTTGGCGCCGCGACCGGTCACCACCACATGCTGCATCGGCGGACGGGCCTGCAAGTCGCTGAGCACCTGATCGAGATCCAGATAGCCGTGCTTGAGTGCAATGTTCAATTCATCCAGCACCACCAGGCCGATCGACGGATCACGCAGCAATTCGCGCGACACCGCCCACGCGGCTTCAGCGGCGGCGATGTCACGCTGGCGATCCTGGGTTTCCCAGGTGAAGCCCTCGCCCATCACATGAAAACGCACCTGTTCCGGGAAGCCCCGGAAGAACAGTTCTTCGCCGGTGCTGCTGCGCCCCTTGATGAACTGCACCACGCCACACTGCATGCCGTGGCCCATGGACCGGGCGAGCATGCCGAAGGCCGAGCTGCTTTTGCCTTTGCCGTTGCCGGTCAGCACCAGCAGCAGGCCGCATTCATTCGGGGAATTGGCGATGCGTTCGTCGATCACGGCTTTTTTGCGCAGCATGCGCGCCAGATGACGTTCGTCACGATCGGGGGTATCAGTCATGGGGAGCTCTCCGTTGAGGCTGGATAACGGCGGGCAGGCACAAGAATAGACGGCAAGAAGCCTGGCATCGCCCACCGTGATGCCGCTGGATGGATCAGGCCGGTCTCCGGGCTCATGAGCGGCGATTTGCCTGACTGCGCGCCTTCCCATGTCGACGACACAGTGGCTCAAGGCGCAGCCTTCACTCATTTACCGTTGCGGGGGCAGCGCCGGGATCATGGCTCTTCGTCGCTTGAAGAGAGTCACTCACCGGCTTCCCTGTTTCACTCTGTCGACCAGGGTCACAGAGCACCTGAAACAAGCCGCGAAGGTTAGAGGGTTGGGGATGGAGCGTCAATTGAAGACGGGCAGCCTGCGAGCGAATAACTGCCGCCGATCAATTATCTGACGCCAATCTTGTGCCACACTCTCAGCAGTGATATCAAAGAGCCACAATCTCACAACACAATAACAAGGGTGAGCCACATGCAAGGCATGATCATCAGCAATCCGAAGCTGGAATTCCTGCGCCCGGTGCTGGAACGCTGGTTTGACTGTATCGACCGCTACAACGCCGTGCGCGGCGATAATGACACGCCTTACTGGTACGACGAAAAAGCCAACCTGAGCCTGCTTTCCGCCGCGGCCTGGATGGCGGAAATGGTCACGTTGCAACAAACACCGACCCGCAAACAGGTCGAGGAAGGCGAACGCAATGGCCGCGCCGATCTGTTTATCGCGACCAGCGAAGAACGCGCTTACCTTCAGGCGACGCAACGCTGGCCACGCGTCAACAGCCTGAACCTGACTCAAGCATTGCAGGACATCACCAGCGAGGCCAAACGCATCAGCTACGCCAGCGACCTGAAACTCGGCTGCCTGTTCGTTGCGCCGCAAAAAGCCCAACATAGCGCCACCCCGGAAGAACTCCAGGACATGGTCGACGATCTGCAAAAAGAACACACCTGCGCGGTGGCCTGGTACTTCCCCTATGCCTATCGCAAGTTGCGCAACGAAGCCGGCAACTATCACCCCGGCATAGCCGTGCTGTTCAAGGAAGCCCGCGGCTGACCGGTTGAACCATCGCGCACCTGCGCTTCTCTATTGATTAGGTCAATGCATTCATTAGGGAAGATCAGCATGCGCAAGCCCCCGCTCGCTCTCGCCATCGTGCTCGCCGGAGGGCTTGCGGCCTGTGGTGAAACCGCCAGGCTGCAAGTCTCCGACGGCACCGGCCCATCGCCCAAGCTGCCAGAACCGAACAAGACCCTGATCCCGACGGTGAACATCGCCCCGGCGATTGGCTGGCCGGACGGTGCGAAACCCATCGCCGCGACAGGCACTCAGGTGGCGGCATTTGCCGACGGTCTCGATCACCCGCGCTGGCTCTACGTATTGCCCAACGGCGACGTCTTGGTCGCCGAAACCAACGCACCACCCAAACCCGATGACGGCAAAGGCGTTCGTGGCTGGGTCATGGGCAAAGTCATGGGCCGTGCCGGCGCCGGCGTACCGAGCCCGAACCGCATCACGCTGCTGCGGGACAAGGACCACGACGGCATCGCCGAAACCCGCACGGTGTTCCTGGAAAACCTCAACTCACCCTTCGGCATGACCTTGGTCGGCGATGACCTGTACGTCGCCGACACGGACCGCTTGCTGCGCTTCCACTATGAAAACGGCGAGACGGCAATCAAGTCGCAGCCGATGAAGGTGATCGACCTGCCGGGCGGCACGCTGAATCACCACTGGACCAAAAACGTCATCGCCAGCAAGGACGGCAGCAAGCTGTATGTCACCGTGGGCTCGAACAGCAACGTCGGTGAAAACGGTATGGATCAGGAGGAAGGTCGCGCGGCAATCTGGGAAGTGGATCGCGCCACCGGCAACCATCGAATCTTCGCCTCGGGGATTCGCAATCCAAACGGGCTGGCCTGGGAACCCCGGAGCGGCGCATTGTGGACGGCGGTCAACGAGCGCGACGAAATCGGCAGCGATCTGGTGCCGGACTACATCACGTCAGTGAAGGACGGCGGGGTCTACGGCTGGCCTTACAGTTATTACGGTCAGCACGTCGACGTTCGCGTCGAGCCGCAAAACCCCGGCCTAGTGGCCAAGGCCATTGCGCCGGACTACGCGGTCGGCCCGCATACCGCCTCGTTGGGCCTGACGTTTGCTGAAGGCAACAGACTGCCAGCGCAATTCAAGGAAGGAGCATTCATCGGCCAGCACGGCTCATGGAACCGTAAACCGCACAGTGGCTACAAAGTGATTTTCGTACCGTTCAGCTCAGGGAAACCGAGCGGGCCGCCGATGGATGTGCTCACCGGTTTCCTCAACAACGAGGAAAAAGCCATGGGCCGGCCGGTAGGCGTGGTGATTGACCGGCAGGGTGATTTGTTGGTGGCGGATGACGTGGGCAACAAGGTGTGGCGGGTTTCTGCTACCCAATAACTGATACTCACATCACTTGTGGGAGCGGGCTTGCTCGCGAAGAGGTCATGACATTCAGCATCTTTGTTGACTGTTACACCGTCTTCGCGAGCAAGCCCGCTCCCACAATAACCGCGCTCAACGCTTGCGACACAGCGTGAGGCCATCCCCCAACGGCAACAACGACAAATCCACACGCGAGTCATCCTTCAAGGCGCGATTGAGCGCCTGAATGGCCCGGGTGTCTTCGCTCTCGGGATTGTCCTCAAGCACCCGACCACTCCACAGCGTGTTATCAAACACCGCCAGACCGCCGACGCGCAGCAGTCGCAATGCGTGCTCCAGATAGCGTGGGTAGTTGGCTTTGTCGGCATCGATGAAGATCAGGTCGAATGACTCTGGCTGATCCAGCTGAGCCAGGGTTTCCAGCGCGGGGGCCAGACGCAGATCGATCCGCTCGGCAAGCCCCGCTTCCTGCCAGTAACGGCGCGCGGTGGCGTTGTAGTCACCGGGAATGTCACAGCAGATCAACGAACCGTCATCCGGCAATGCAGCCGCCATGCACAAGGCGCTGTAACCGGTGAAGGTGCCGATTTCCAGCAAACGCTTGGCACCGGTGAGTTTCACCAATAGCGCGAGGAATTGCCCCTGCTCCGGTGCCACCTGCCAGCGAGCCATGGGCAGCGCCTGGGTTTCGTCACGCAAACGCTTGAGTAACGGCGTTTCGCGCAGGGAAACGTCGAGCAGGTATTGATACAGGGAATCGTCGAGATTGAGTGTGCGAGCGGTCATGACAACCTCTGCCATTTAGGGATTGCGTGCCAAGTGCTCAGGTTGCAAGACGCGCTTGGCGCTCAGATAGGCTTTCTGCCAGTAAGCTTTGGACAAGCTATCGAGCTTCACCGTGCCACCGGTGGCCGGTGCATGGACGAAGCGACCTTCGCCGACGTAGATCCCGGCGTGACTGACCTGGGAACCGCCATTGGTGGCGAAGAAGATCAGGTCACCGGTTTGCAGGCCTTCCTTGCCCACGCTGGCCGCCTGCATGCTGATCATCTCGCGCGTGGTACGCGGCAGAGAGATGCCGGCGACGTCACGGTAGACATAACCGATCAGCCCGCTGCAATCGAAACCCGAATCCGGCGTGTTGCCACCCCAGCGATACGGCGTGCCCACCAGGCCGAGCGCGCGGAACAAGACGTCTTCTGCCTCAGGGGAGAATGCTTGGGAGGAACTGAAAATAATGGGTGCGCGAACCACCGGCGCAGGTGGCGGTGTACGGCTGGCGCAGGCGCTGAGCAGCGCTGCGAAGAACATGATTGCGAGGCGGGCCGACATCGACATATGCAGAGCATCCTGATCTGGCTGCGGCTTTTTCTGCAGGGGGCGCAGAAAAGAAAACCGCCTGCGCAGGACGCAGGCGGTTTGCCATCAATAATAGATCGGATTCTAGCTGCTACGCGGCAAACTTCAAGTAAGACTTTAAGTTCACCTTACAAAAAGTCCGCTTACTTGCGCGCCGTGACGATCGGGGCCGCAGTCGGTGCCATCGCGAGTGCGCGCTTGGCTTCGATGAAGGTCTTGCTCCAGTAGCTGTCGCCCAGGTTATCGATCCGGACACCACCGCTTTTGCGGCTGCTGGAATGGATGAACTGGTTGTCACCCAGGTAGATCCCGGCGTGACTGACGCGGCCGCGACGGCCATTGGTGGCGAAAAACAGCAAGTCGCCCGGCTCCAGCTTGCTGCGAGAAACCAGCGGAGCGTCGACGTTGATCATTTCGCGAGTGGAGCGTGGCAGGTTCAGGCCGGCTTCTTCACGAAACAGGTAACCGATGAAGCCGCTGCAATCAAAGCCAGCTTCGGAGGTGCCGCCGAAACGGTAACGGGTACCGATCAGGGACATGCCGCGTTCGAGGATGCTGTCGGCCAGAACCGGAAGCTGGTACGACTTGCCGCCGGCGAAGTCTGCCAGTTCTTTATCGGTGGCCGCTTCTTCCTGGAAAAGAGCTTGCTGATAAAGAGCGGAAGATTGAGCGGTAGCAGAATTTTTAACCTGCTGTTGTTGCTCTTGCTGGGACACTGGAGAGTGAGCAGCGCAACCGAACAACAGGGTGACGAGTGCGAGAGGCACGAGGGGTGCAAAGCGATTTAGCATGGGCACGACCGTGGCTGATAGTTCTAAAGAAGCCGAGACTATGCCTACTATCGACCTCATTTGCAAATTCAATCGATCTTTATGTGACTTCTTGGTTTCGCGTTTACATCTAAGCGCTTAAGCCCGTTTTAGACGTTCGCGCAGCCTGCAGCCCTGTAGGAAAGCGGAATTCTTGACGCCTGAAAGATGCCGAAACCCGCCAGGGCCTTGGCTTTACCGGCTTTTGTTACCAGCCAAGCGTTTCTTTCAGAAAGGGAATGGTCAGCTTGCGTTGAGCTTGAAGGGAAGCCTGATCGAGACGCTCAAGCAGCTCGAAGAGCGCACTCATGCTGCGCGTACCGCGGGTCAAAATGAAATGCCCGACTTCATCGGTCAAGTGCAGGCCGCGACGAGAGGCGCGCAGTTGCAAGGCACGCAATTTGTCTTCGTCGGAGAGCGGACGCATCTGGAAGATCAGCGCCAACGTCAGACGGGATTTGAGGTCTGCCAGCTTCACCGGCAGCTCACGCGGGGATGTCGATGCAGCGATCAGCAGACGTCGACCGCTGTCACGCAGACGGTTGAACAGATGGAACAACGCCTCTTCCCAATCCGCCCGACCGGCCACCGCCTGCAAATCATCCAGGCAGACCAGTTCGTACTGTTCGAGGTTGTCGAGGATGGCGATGCCGCGATCAAGCAGTTCGGCCAACGGTAAATACACCGCCGGCTCCCCCAATTGCTCGAAGCGCAGGCAGGCCGCCTGCAACAAGTGCGTACGCCCTACCCCGTCCTTGCCCCAGAGATAAATCAGGCTTTCGGTCCAGCCGGCGTCGGCTTCGCATAGCCGCTCGACATAGCCGAGTGCAGCGGCATTGGCGCCTGGATAGTAATTGATAAAGGTAGCGTCATCACGCAGACGCACACCTAGGGGCAGCTGAATCGGTTTCATGCTGACTGAACAGTTCCAAAGGAACCGTTAGTGGCCTCTGTGTAAAGTTTGCGAAGTTTATACCCGTGAGGCGGGTCGCACAATGCGACAGACCACAAGCAAAATCAAAGGTTTGCGTTAACACACTGGTTTTATGCCAGTTTCTTTGGCGGCGCATGTGACAGCCGCGTGAGGGATTCGGGTCAACCTGGCAATGAACCAGGCTGCCCGCGATGTTTGATCAGGCCCTCTTAAATCTCGGGCTCATCAACACCGCTGTACATATCAGAATCTTTATACAAATCATGCACATGGCGCACCAGCACCATGATCACCGCCGCCACCGGCAGCGCCAGCAGCACACCGGTAAAACCGAACAGCTCGCCCCCGGCCAGAATCGCGAAGATCACCGCCACCGGGTGCAGACCGATCCGGTCCCCCACCAGCAATGGCGTCAGCACCATGCCTTCCAGCGCCTGACCCACCATGAACACCGCGACGATTCCGATCATGGGATACAGATCGCCACCGAACTGGAACAGACCGGCAATCAAGGCAGCACCGATCCCGATAACGAACCCCATGTACGGCACGATCGCCGCCAGACCGGCAATCATCCCAATCAACAGCCCCAGTTCCAGCCCAACCAACATCAGGCCCGCCGCGTAGATCACGCCCAGCGCCACCATCACCAGCAACTGCCCGCGCACGAATGCACCCAGCACTTCATGGCATTCACCCGCCAGGATCACAACGCGCTCTTCGCGATCACGGGGCAGCAGACCGCGGATCTTCGCCATCATCAGGTCCCAGTCCCGCAGCAAATAGAAACTCACCACCGGGATCAGCACCAGATTCGCCAACCAACCGATCAGCGCCAGCCCGGAAGCCGTCGCCTGACTCAGCACGACCCCGACAATGTCAGTGGTCTGGCCCATGTGCTCGCTGATTGCCGCCTTGAGCTTGTCGAATTTCCAGAAATTATCCGAGAGTCCGAATTTCGATTGCGCCCACGGCAGTGCGGTGTGCTGCAACCAGTCGAGCATCTGCGGCGCCAATTCGTACAAGCGAAACAGCTGCTTGGCGAGCATCGGCACCAACACCACCAGCAGTGTCGTGAAGATCAAGGTAAACAGCGCAAACACCGCCACCACGCCCCACGTCCGAGAAAGGCCGGCCTTCTCCAGCCGATCCACCAATGGATCGAACAGATAAGCCAACAGCAGCGCCACCAGAAACGGCGTCAGGATCGGATGCAACAGCCAGACAAACACGCAGAGCAGAACCACCCCACCCAACCAGAACCAACGCCGCGTATCGGCCATGTACAACTCCATATGCATCTATATAAAGAAAGAAAAACTTACCAACGGAAACGCAATTGCGGCATCGGTGCCGGCGCTGGTGCTACGGCCGGAGCCGAACCGGCGGCGGCAGGTTGAACGGGTGCGGTGGGGGCTGGCGCCTCACCTGCAGGAACTTCCTGCAACCTGGCCAGCGACAATTGCGCCTTCAACTGTTCGGCGCTGCCATTGACCCGATAGAGAATCCGGTCGCCGTCGACACTTTGCAGGCGCGCACCAAACGGTTCCAGCAAACGCCCAAGCGTCGCGTAGTGTTCCAGGTTCATGCCCTGCACTTCGAGCAATTGTTCGCCCGAAGCACCCGGCTTGACGACAAACCGCGGCGCCAGACGCTCGCTGACCGCCAGCATCACCGCATCGGCCACCGCGGCCTGATCCGCGCCCTGCACGCTGCCCGCCTCCTTCTGGTCGCCGAGCCACAAATGCCACTTGGCCTGCCACTGTCCGCCCTCTTCACGGGCATGCACCGCGAGCAAGGCGTCAGCGCTGTAACGCTCCGATACCCCGCGCAGTGGCGTCGCGTCCGTACCTTCCAGATTCGGCGCAGTGGCGACGATCTGCTCACTCAGATCGGCCAGCGGCAGGCGCAGCGGCAGACCACGGTGTTGTGCTGCTCGACGTAGCGGTGCAGCACTGGCCTGGCCATCACCGACCAGGCTTGAACCCTCGGTGGAATCGTTCAACCACCAGCCGAGGATCGAAGGCCGGTTCGCCCCCCACAACGACAGCCCGGCACGACGCAACGCTTGCTCGGTGGAGGCTGGGTCGAAATCGACCTTCAGCACTTCCGGCGGGCCGGCGTCAAAGCCGTACTGACTGATGATTTGCTGCGGGTCCTTGCGCAGCGCCGCCAACCCGGGACTTTGCGCAGCCTTGGGATCGCCGGTCAGACGCAACACCAGCGTATCCAGCGCTTGCTGGGTCGCTTGATCGCGCACTTCCGGGGTTTGACCACTGACAGGCTGACGCACCTGATACAGATTTTTGACGGTTTCGGCATGACTCGCCAGGCTGACCAATGACATACAGCCGGCAAACAAAAATCTAGAAAAAAAACGCATGGAGGATTCCTGACGACAAGAGCGGCTGGAACAGGCCGCGTGAACCGGATTGAGCAAGGCTGTGACCACGCCCCCCAGCAAAACATTCACCTGACCCTGGTAAGTTTTTGCACTGTCCTAACGATAGACGGTTAATAGCGATACCTTATACAGCCATGAAGGATGCGGCCAACACGGGCAATGAAGGTTTTTTTAAGCGGATATGCCCCTGCCGTCGGCGTGAGGATGGCCGCTGCCCCTCAAGCCTGATAAAATCGCGCGCCTTCGCAGACCGGCAACAGCCGGGCACCCTGAAATTCGCGGATGGCAATCGCCTTCGTCAGTTTCGGTGGTCCCACTGGACTCGGTCGTTACCCCTGAATCCCCCCTAAAGGCCTGGATCATGAGCAAGCAACCCTCCCTGAGCTACAAGGACGCCGGTGTAGACATCGACGCCGGTGAAGCATTGGTCGAACGCATCAAGAGCGTCGCCAAGCGCACTGCGCGCCCGGAAGTCATGGGCGGCCTGGGCGGTTTCGGCGCCCTCTGCGAAATCCCGGCCGGCTACAAGCAGCCCGTGCTGGTTTCCGGTACTGACGGTGTCGGCACCAAGCTGCGTCTGGCGCTGAACCTGAACAAGCACGACAGCATCGGCATCGACCTGGTTGCCATGTGCGTGAACGACCTGGTGGTCTGCGGCGCCGAGCCGCTGTTCTTCCTCGACTACTACGCCACCGGCAAACTCAACGTCGAAACCGCGACCCAGGTCGTGACCGGCATTGGCGCTGGCTGTGAATTGTCCGGCTGCTCCCTGGTTGGCGGCGAAACCGCTGAAATGCCTGGCATGTACGAAGGCGAAGACTACGACCTGGCCGGCTTCTGCGTCGGCGTCGTGGAAAAATCCGAAATCATCGACGGTTCCAAAGTCGCTGCCGGCGATGCCCTGCTCGCCCTGCCGTCTTCCGGCCCGCACTCCAACGGCTACTCGCTGATCCGCAAGATCATCGAAGTGTCCGGTGCCGACATCGAAAACATCCAGCTCGACGGCAAACCGCTGACCGACCTGCTGATGGCTCCGACCCGTATCTACGTGAAGCCGCTGCTCAAGCTGATCAAGGAAACCGGCGCGGTCAAAGCCATGGCCCACATCACCGGTGGTGGCCTGCTGGACAACATCCCGCGCGTTCTGCCAAAAGGCGCACAAGCGGTGGTTGACGTCGCGAGCTGGACCCGTCCTGCGGTGTTCGACTGGCTGCAAGAGAAAGGCAACGTCGACGAAAACGAAATGCACCGCGTGCTGAACTGCGGCGTGGGCATGGTCATCTGCGTTGCTCAAGAGCACGTTGAAACTGCGCTGAACGTCCTGCGTGAAGCCGGCGAGCAGCCTTGGGTCATCGGTCAGATCTCCACCGCTGCCGAAGGCGCGGCTCAGGTTGAACTGAAGAACCTCAAGGCTCATTGATGTCCCAGACCTGTGATGTGGTGGTGCTGTTGTCCGGCACCGGCAGTAACTTGCAGGCCTTGATCGACAGCACGCGGACCGGCGACAGCCCGGTCCGCATCGCTGCGGTGATTTCCAACCGCGCCGACGCCTACGGCCTGCAACGCGCCAGGGACGCGGGTATCGACACCCGCACCCTGGATCACAAGGCTTTCGAAGGCCGCGAGGCCTTCGATGCCGCGCTGATCGAACAGATCGACGCGTTCAACCCCAAACTCGTGGTACTGGCCGGTTTCATGCGCATTCTCAGCGCTGACTTCGTGCGCCACTACGCGGGTCGCCTGCTCAACATCCATCCTTCGCTGCTACCCAAATACAAAGGGTTACACACCCATCAGCGCGCGCTGGAGGCCGGCGACACCGAGCACGGCTGTTCCGTGCACTTCGTCACCGAGGAACTCGATGGCGGACCACTGGTCGTACAGGCAGTAATACCGGTAGAGTTGCACGATTCGCCGCAAAGTCTGGCGCAGCGAGTTCATACACAGGAACACCTGATCTACCCGTTGGCTGTACGCTGGTTTGCCGAAGGTCGTTTATCACTCGGCGAGCAAGGTGCTTTACTGGATGGAAAGTTACTCGCGGCCAGCGGCCACTTGATTCGAACCTAGGAGATTTTATGCGTCGTGCCCTGCTCTTCGCTTGCGCTCTGCTCGCACTGCCATTTGCGCAGGCTGCAGAACTTCAACCTTTCTCCGCCAGCTATACCGCTGACTGGAAGCAGTTGCCCATGAGCGGCACCGCTGAACGAAGCCTGACCAAGCAAGCCAACGGCGCCTGGAAGCTCAGTTTCAAGGCCTCGATGATGATCGCCAGCCTGACCGAAGAAAGCACCCTGACGCTGGACAAGGACACCATGCTGCCGCAGTCCTACCACTTCGAACGTGGCGGCCTGGGCAAAGCCAAGAAAGCTGACCTGGATTTCGACTGGACCAACAAAATGGTCACCGGCACCGATCGCGGTGACCCGGTCAAGATCCCGCTCAACCGCGGCATGGTCGACAAATCCACTTATCAGCTCGCCCTGCAGCACGACGTGGCCGCTGGCAAGAAAAGCATGAGTTATCAAGTCGTCGACGATGGTGAAGTCGATACCTATGATTTCCGAGTGCTGGGTTCGGAAAAGGTCGACACCAAGGCTGGCCAGATCGATGCAATCAAGGTCGAACGCGTGCGCGACCCGACGCAAAGCAAGCGCATCACCGTCCTGTGGTTCGCCAAGGACTGGGATTACCTGCTGGTTCGTCTGCAACAGGTTGAAACCGACGGCAAGGAGTACAACATCATGCTCCTCGACGGTACGGTCAACGGCAAGGCTGTCAAAGGCAGCTGATCCGGCTCGACACAAAAATCCGGAACCCGATAAGGGTTCCGGATTTTTTTTGCCTGCTGATATTCAGATCCGCGCCAGCGCCTGTGCCAGGTCGTCGCGCAGGTCTTCGACATCCTCGACCCCCACGGACAACCGCACCAAGGCATCGCCGATGCCGAGTTGCGCACGAGTATCCGCGGGGATGCTGGCGTGGGTCATGATCGCAGGGTGCTCGATCAGGCTTTCCACCCCGCCCAGGCTCTCGGCCAAGGCAAAGATCCGCACACTCTCGAGGAAGCGCGTGGCACCGGCCAGGTCGCAGTTCAGGTCGAGGGATATCATCCCGCCGAAACCGCGCATCTGCCGCTGCGCCAGGGCGTGCTGCGGGTGCGATGGCAGGCCCGGATAATAGACGCGCGCCACATGCGGTTGACGCTCCAGCCATTGCGCCAGGTCCAACGCGTTGTTGCAGTGACGCTCCATGCGCAGCGCCAGGGTCTTCACGCCGCGCAGGGTGAGGAAAGCGTCGAACGGCCCGGCGATCGCGCCTACCGAGTTCTGCAGGAAGCCCAGACGCTCCGCCAGGTCTGCGTTTTGTCCGACCACCGCGATGCCGCCGATCACGTCGGAGTGGCCGTTCAGGTACTTGGTGGTCGAGTGCAGCACGATGTCGAAACCCTGCTCCAGCGGGCGTTGTATCCACGGGCTGGCAAAGGTGTTGTCGGCGACACAAATGATGCCTCGCGAGCGACAGATGCGTGCGACGGCGGCGAGGTCCGTCAGACTCAGCAAGGGATTGCTTGGCGTCTCGACCCAAACCATTTTCGTGTCGGGCTGCAGTGCCGCTTCGAATCCCTCCAGGTCAGTCAGATCGACGAAGCTGAAGCGATGTCCGGCGCTGCGTTTGCGCACCTTGTCGAACAGCCGAAAGGTGCCGCCGTACAAATCATTGCCGGAGACGATGTGCGAGCCCGCATCGAGCAGTTCGAGCACGGTGGAGATCGCCGCCAGCCCGGAGGCGAACGCGAAGGCCTGGGTGCCGCTTTCGAGGTCCGCGACACAACGCTCCAGCGCAAAACGCGTCGGGTTGTGCGAGCGCCCGTAGTCGAAGCCTTTGTGCACACCGGGGCTCTGCTGCAAATAGGTGGAGTTGGCGTAAATCGGCGGCATCAGCGCCCCGGTGGAAGGGTCGGGCGTTTGCCCGGCATGGATCACACGGGTGGCGAAGGCACGTGGCACAGCGTTTTCATCGTGTTGACTCATGTAAGGGATCTCCGTAGATGAATGAGCATGTCGACTCGAGTAATCAAGCCGTAGAAGCCCGAAGCGTCGGCGATGATCGCCACCAGCCCACGGTCGAGCTCTGCCCGAAGTTCAGCCAGACTGGCACTTGGAGGCAGGGTTTGCAGCTGATCGGTCATCGCGCTGGCCACGCTCGCGCGAAAGTGCGAAGCATCTTCTTGCATGCCCAGCAAAATGTCGGATTCGT
Source organism: Pseudomonas sp. PDM25 (assembly GCF_019219045.1). Classification (NCBI taxonomy): domain Bacteria; kingdom Pseudomonadati; phylum Pseudomonadota; class Gammaproteobacteria; order Pseudomonadales; family Pseudomonadaceae; genus Pseudomonas; species Pseudomonas sp. PDM25. The sequence goes on along the minus strand of NZ_JAHUWL010000007.1, from coordinate 9,447 downwards.
CGATCACGCCGACCAGCCGCTGCCCGCCCTCCAGCACCGGCAGTTGCGATACATCGGCCAAGCGCATGCGCTGGAACGCGGTGAGCAGCGTATCGTCCGGGCCCACGCTGATCACCCGGCCATCCTCGAAGCGCCGCGAGATCAGGTCGCGCAGATCGCCGTAATGTTTGTACTTCAGCAGGCCCTGATCGTTCATCCACTGATCGTTGTAGACCTTCGACAGATAGCGCGTGCCGGTGTCGCAGACGAAGCTGACGACCCGCTTCGGCTCGGTCTGCTCGCGGCAGTAACGTAGCGCCGCCGCCAGCAGTGTGCCGGTCGAAGAGCCGCCGAGTATGCCTTCGGCGCGCAACAGTTGGCGGGCATGATCGAAGCTTTCCTCGTCGCTGATCGAGTAGGCGTGGCGGACGCTGGACAGGTCGGCAATCGACGGAATGAAGTCCTCGCCGATGCCCTCCACCGCCCAGGAGCCGGGCGTGTTCATGGTGCCGCTGCGGCTGTATTCGGCCATCACCGAACCCACCGGATCGGCCAGCACCATGACCAGCTCTGGTTGCACGCGTCGAAAGAAACGAGTCAGCCCGGTCAGTGTTCCGGCCGAACCGACGCCGACGACGATGGCGTCCACGTCATGCTGAGTCTGCGCCCAGATCTCCGGCGCGGTGCTGCATTCGTGGGCCAGCGGGTTGGCCGGATTGTTGAATTGATCGGCGAAAAAAGCGTCGGGAATTTCCAGCGCCAGCCGCGCCGCAACGTCCTGGTAGTAATCGGGATGGCCCTTGCCGACGTCGGAGCGGGTGATGTGCACCTCGGCGCCCATCGCCTTGAGGTGCAAGACCTTCTCGGTGGACATCTTGTCCGGCACCACCAACACCACTCGGTAACCCTTGGCACGACCGACCAGGGCCAGGCCAAGGCCGGTGTTGCCGGCGGTGGCCTCGACGATGGTGCCGCCGGGGCGCAGGCTGCCATCGCGCTCGGCGGCGTCGATCATCGCCAGGCCGATGCGATCCTTGATCGAACCGCCGGGGTTCTGCGATTCGAGCTTGAGGAACAGCGTGCACGGGCCGGTATCGAAACGGCTGACGCGCACCAGCGGCGTATTGCCGATCAGTTCGAGCACGGCGGGTCGGGAGTCGGTGGGCATGTCGTCACCTCGCTAGGCAAATCAGCACTGGATGGACAGCAACCGACGGCGAGTCATCACGCGCCAGTCGCAAGTAAAGTATCGCTTGGACCATAGGCCGGGATGGCGCCACCCGCAACCTTGCACAGCCAGCCGGTAGCGCCGCCGGAACGACAAAACCGCTCGGACTTCAGACCGAGAACCGCGCCACCATCGTATTCAGATCGACCGCCAACCGAGACAGCTCCTGGCTCGCGGCACTGGTTTGATTCGCCCCGGCCGACGTCTGCAACGCCAGATCGCGAATGTTCATCAGGTTGCGATCCACCTCGCGCGCGACAGCCGCTTGTTCCTCTGAGGCACTGGCGATCACCAGGTTGCGCTCATTGATCAGGGTAAACGCCGTGGCGATTTCCTCCAGCGCCGTGCCCGCTGCTTTCGCCACTTCCAGGGTCGAACGCGCGCGCGTGTTGCTCTGCTGCATCGAGCTGACCGCTGCATCGGTGCCTTTCTGGATGCCGGAGATCATCTGTTCGATTTCCTGGGTCGATTGCTGCGTCCGGTGCGCCAGCGCCCGCACTTCATCGGCCACCACCGCAAAACCGCGCCCGGCACTCCCGGCCCGAGCCGCTTCGATGGCCGCGTTCAGGGCCAGCAAGTTCGTCTGCTCGGCAATCGACCGAATCACATCCAGGACTTTGCTGATGCCATAAACTTTCTGCGCCAGGTCCTCGACCTGGGTCGCATTGGCCGTGACATCGTCGGCCAGGGATTCGATGGACAACACGGTCTGATGCACCTGCTCGCGACCGTGCTGGGCGATCCGGTCGGATTCCCGAGACGCTTCGGAGGTGGCCACCGCATTGCTCGCGACCTCCTCCACCGCTGCGGTCATCTGATTCACCGCCGTGGCGGCCTGGTCGATTTCCAGGCTCTGCTGATGCAGGCCCCGGGTGGCCTCTTCGGTCACACAACTGAGCTCTTCCGAGGCCGAGGCCAATTGGCTGGATGAGTCGGAAATACGCCGCAGGGTTTCACGCAAACTCCCCTGCATGCTCTTGAGGGCGTGCAACAGCCGCGCCGGCTCGTCCTTGCCGCTGATGCTGATATCACCGGTGAGATCGCCGCCAGCCACCCCTTCAGCCACTTTCAACGATTGGGAAAGCGGCACGACGATGCTACGGGTCAGCAACAGCGCCAGGCCGATGGTCATCAGCGCCGTCAGGCCGATCATTACCCCGACCCAGAGCCGCGATTGGCTGAACACCCGGCGCGCCGCCTCCGTCGCCAGGTTAGCGTTGTGCTTGTTCAGCTCGATCAATGCCTTGAGGTTGGCGGTGATTTCATCGGCCAATGGACTCATCTCGCCATTGAGGATGGCGGCCGCCTCTTCCACCTGTCCTTGGGACGAGAGCCCCATCACCTGAGTCTGGAACTGCAGGTATTTTTGCTCCGAGGTTTTGAAGCGGTCGAACAGCACCCGCTCTTCGGGCAGCACAATCAGCGCATCGTAGCGCTGCTGAGGCTCATCCAATAGACTTTTGAGCTCGTTGAGTTTGCTGAGGTTTTGCGCCAGCACTTGCGGGTCCCGATTGAGCAGCAGGCGCATGGTCAATGCCCGCAGCCGCAGCATGTCCTGATTCATCTCCCCGACCGCCATCACGCTGGGCAGCCAGTTGTCATCGACCTGATCGGACTGCGCGCGCATGTTCGACATTTGCTGCAGGGCGAACGCCCCCAATCCAAACACCATCAACGCCAGCAGGCCGAAACCCAGGCCCGCGCGCGGCGCAATATTGAGACTTCTGATACTCATTGCTCTGGTTCCTTCCAAAAGCGCTGCATCAACCCTGCAGCGGGTTGCTTAAGAAGGTATCGGCCCGGAGAAATTTTGCGTAAGACGAAAACGTGATATCAAAACGCCTCAACTGCTTCGGCGCCGGGCGGTAACGATTCAGCGCACAGGAATGCGCAGTGAGAAAGTGGAACGCGTAACAGGAGGAATGCTCTATACCTTCATGGTCTTTTTTGATCGAATGACTTTTCCTGTTGCCTGCGAGGTTTCCCATGCCAGTCACCGTCAATACCCTTTCCACCGAAGGTTTTCGTCACAGCGTACAGATCGATGACCATCAACTCTTTGCCGACGTACCGACACTCGCCGGCGGCGAAGGCTCCGCGCCCGAGCCACACGATTACTTCGACGCAGCCCTGGGTGCCTGCAAGGCCCTGACCCTGAAGATGTACGCGAAGAAGAAAAACATCCCGCTGACCGGTGTCACCGTCGAAGTCAAACGTGACAACAGCGAAGAGCAGAAAGGTAAATATGCCCTCCACGTCAAACTGACCCTAAAAGGTGTGCTCACCGACGCTCAGCGCGATGAGCTGCACCGCGTGGCCGACCGTTGCCCGGTCCACAAGTTGATGACCACCACCGACGTCAGCATTGAAACGCACCTGTCTGAAGGTGCCTTCAGCCAATAGCGGCAAGGGCTGCGCAAGCGGGTTATGCTCCACGCATTACCCGCTCAGCCTGGAATGCAGCATGAACACTCCGCTCGTGATCCGTCCCCGCGCCGAAGATGTCGAAGGCCAACCCATTCTTCGCCCACTGCCGTCAGCCAAATGCCGCAGCGTCGGGCCTTTCGTGTTTTTCGACCACATGCTCGAAACCCGTTATGAGGCGGGAAAAGGCATGAACATCCGTCAGCATCCGCACATTGGTCTGTCGACCCTCACGTACTTGTTCGAAGGAAAAATCCAGCACAAGGACAGCCTCGGCTCCGACCAAGTAGTGGAGGCCGGTGATGTCAGCTGGATGACGGCGGGCAGCGCAATTGCCCACGTCGAACGCACGCCTGAGGCGTTGAAGGACAGCGGCTTCACGATGCACGGTTTGCAGATTTGGCTGGCCTCCCCGAAAGAAAAAGAGCACGGCCCCGGGCACTACAGCCACCATCCGGCGGCCACGCTGCCGGTCAGCGATAACCTGGGGGTGAAGATCCGGATGATTGCCGGGTCAGGCTTTTGCCTGGAGTCACCGGTCCCGGTGCTTTCTCCTACCTTGTATGCCGAATTGAACCTGCAAACGGCGACCACCTTGCTGATTCCTACCGAGCATGAAGAGCGGGCGCTGTATGTGCTGGACGGCGAGGTGCAACTGGATGGCGAGCTGATAGAACCGCATTCGCTGGTGGTGTTGCCGGTCGGGGAAGAGATGACCCTGTTCGCTGAAAGCGACTGTCATGCCGTGCTGTTTGGTGGTGCGCCGCTGGATGGGCCGCGGCGGATCAACTGGAACTTCGTGGCGAGCGATCCGGCGTTGATCGATGAAGCGCGGCGACGCTGGGCGGCCGGGGATTGGCCGACGGTGCCGGGGGAAAGTGAGCGGATCGAATTGCCTTAAGATATTTAGCGCCAGTTAAACCGCTTTCGCGAGCAAGCCCGCTCCCACAGTGGACCGCGATCCCATGTGGGAGCGGGCTTGCTCGCGAAGACGCCGGCACTGAAACCAACGATGTCAGATCAAAAACCAGCTATCAGCCTTTAAACACTTCATCCAGCAGATTGTGCATCGAGGTTAACGCCCGAGGCACCAGAATAAAAAAACCCGCCGAAGCGGGTTTTTGTACAGCGCAGTTAAACCGACAGTTCAACCAGCAGCTTGTTGAGACGGCGCACGTAGGCGGCCGGGTCTTTCAAGCTGTCGCCGGCGGCCAGGGCCGCCTGATCGAAGAGAATGTGCGACAGGTCGCCGAAGCGTTCGTCGCTCTGCTCGTTGTCGAGCTTCTCGATCAGCGGGTGAGCCGGGTTGAATTCGAAGATCGGCTTCGAATCCGGAACCTTCTGACCGCTGGCTTCCAGGATCTGACGCATCTGCATGCCCAGGTCCTGCTCGCCGATGGCCAGAATCGCCGGGGAATCGGTCAGACGGTGGGAAACCCGCACTTCAGCAACGGAGTCGCCCAGTGCAGTTTTCAGACGCTCAACCAGACCTTCTTTGGACTTGGCGACTTCTTCCGCGGCTTTCTTGTCTTCTTCCGAATCCAGGTTGCCCAGGTCCAGATCACCGCGCGCCACGTCGACAAAGCTCTTGCCGTCGAAATCGCTGAGGTAGCTCATCAGCCACTCGTCGATGCGGTCGGTCAGCAGCAGCACTTCGATGCCTTTCTTGCGGAAGACTTCCAGGTGCGGGCTGTTCTTGACTTGCGCGTAGGTTTCGCCGGTCAGGTAGTAGATCTTGTCCTGACCTTCCTTGGCGCGAGCCAGGTATTCGGCCAGACCCACCACTTGCTCGCCGTCATCACCGTTGGTCGATGCGAAACGCAGCAGGCCAGCGATTTTCTCTTTGTTGGCGAAGTCTTCTGCCGGGCCTTCTTTCATGACCTGGCCAAAGTTTTTCCAGAAGCTTTTGTATTGCTCAGGCTCGTTCTTCGCCAGCTTTTCCAGCATGTCGAGAACGCGCTTGGTCAGCGCCGACTTCATGGAATCGATGATCGGGTCTTTCTGCAGGATTTCCCGCGACACGTTCAGCGACAGGTCGTTGGAATCGACCACACCTTTGATGAAGCGCAGGTACAGCGGCAGGAACGACTCCGCCTGATCCATCACGAATACACGCTGCACGTACAGCTTCAGGCCTTTCGGCGCTTCACGCTGGTACAGATCGAATGGAGCACGGGCCGGCACGTAGAGCAGCGAGCTGTATTCGAGCTTGCCTTCGACCTTGTTGTGGCTCCAGCTCAGCGGGTTTTCGAAGTCGTGAGCGACGTGTTTGTAGAACTCCTGGTATTCCTCGTCCTTGATCTCGGTACGCGGACGGGTCCACAGGGCGCTGGCGCGGTTGACGGTTTCCCATTCAACGGCCGGTTGCTCTTCGCCTTCAACGGCTGCCACTTCTTTCGGCAACTCGATCGGCAGAGCGATGTGGTCGGAATACTTCTTGATGATGTTGCGCAGACGCCAGCCATCGGCGAATTCGTCTTCACCGGATTTCAGGTGCAGGACGATGCGAGTGCCGCGTTCGGCTTTATCGACGGTGGCAACTTCAAAATCGCCTTCACCCTTGGACGACCAGTGCACGCCTTCGCTGGCAGCCGCACCGGCACGACGGCTGAACACGTCGACTTTATCGGCGACGATGAATGCAGAGTAGAAACCCACACCGAATTGACCGATCAGGTGCGAATCTTTTTTCTGATCACCGGAGAGATGTTTCATGAAATCGGCAGTGCCGGATTTGGCGATGGTACCCAGGTGGGTGATCGCATCTTCACGGCTCATACCGATGCCGTTGTCTTCGAGGGTGACGGTTTTAGCGTCCTTGTCGAAGCTCACACGGATCTTCAGTTCGGCGCCACCTTCCAGCAACTCAGGCTTGGACAGGGCTTCGAAACGTAATTTGTCGACAGCGTCAGAGGCGTTCGAGATCAATTCGCGAAGGAAAATTTCCTTGTTGGAATACAGCGAATGGATCATGAGGTGCAGCAGTTGCTTCACCTCGGTCTGGAAGCCCAGGGTTTCCTTTTGAGTTTCCACACTCATGGTCATCAAACTCCAATCAGATGGCAGTGGCCGCGACCTGAAGGGTCGGCGGCGGGTTGTCATCAAAGTTGGGGGCTGAGTTCAGGATTTCAAGGGCTATTCAATTTTGAAATGGGCGCGGGCTGTGGCAATCGGTTCGGCCTCAGTACTTTGCCAGGCCGTAATCGCAACGTTCGCCACCCGGCGGCCCTGCCGGCAAACCTGGCACCTGGCCCAAGTGTCGCGAAACTGCCCGGCGCGCAGATAGTCGAGGGAGAAATCGATGATCTTCGGCACACCCGGCGAACCGGTGAAAATCAGCAGATGCAGCGCTGCGGACAACTCCATGAACCCGGCGATCACGCCACCATGAATCGCCGGCAATAAAGGGTTACCAATGTTGTCTTTGTTGGCCGGCAAGCGAAACAGCAGATCATCCCCCACCCGCGAACATTCGACGCCGATCAATTTGGCATAGGGAATCAGGTGCAGCAGAGAGGCGTAGTCGCCCTGCTCATGTGCCTGCTGAAGTTGTTCCTTGAACGCGTCAGTCATTTCGCACCTCCGGCGATGACGCCGCCGAAGCCTTTGGTGCCCTTGATGGCTTTACCCATGCGCATGAAGGTGCCCACCACATGGGCGATGGGCTGCTCGGGGTCGTCCTGGTAGGCGAAACCACGAGCAAAGATCACATCCGTGGTCACCCGATAGCACTGGGCAAAACCGTAGACATCTTTATGCGGCTCGGCGGCGTGCATGTAGTCGATGCGCAGGTCGAGGGTCGGACAAACTTCGAACTCGGGCAGCACGCAGAGGGTGGACATGCCGCAGGCCGTGTCCATCAGCGAGGTCAGCGCCCCGCCATGAATCACGCCGGTCTGCGGGTTGCCAACAATTTGAGGACTGTACGGCAGGATAACTGTCAGGCCTTCGTTGCTGGCACTGTGAACCCGCAGCCCAAGTACCTGACAATGTCGCAGCGCCGATAGAAATCGTGTAGCGCGCTCAAAAACGGGGATTTCGGCCATTTTGATAAAACTCTTCTTAGTGTTCAGCCAACGTACCAGGCGTTTTTAGTAAAAGTTCCCGTCGGAATAAACTTATATATCTGTATGAATTGAGGAACTTAACGCGATGGGCTGCGCTCGAAAGGCCAGTAGATATTTTCCATAAGGAGAAACACCCCATGCGTAAGACTTTAGCTATTGCCTTGATGTTGACCGCTTCCCTCGGTCTCGCAGCCTGCGATAAAAAATCCGAGGACAAAGCTCAAGAAGCCACCAAACATGCTGAGCAAGCTCAGCAAGACATGAGCAAAGCTCAGGATAAAGTGAACGACGCTGCGAAAGAAAACGCCGAAGCCGCCAAAGCTCAGGCTGAATCGAACGAAGCAGCCACAAAAGAAGCACCTAAAAACTAAAACAGTTTTTAGCGTGATAAAGAAAACCCGCCAAGTGCGGGTTTTCTTTTGCCTGGTTTTTTTGCAAAGCAGGCGTTACAGCAAAATAGTTTTAAAAGTCGGACTAATCATCAACAGCAACGAACACACTAATCCGACGAACCATACCAGGCTCCGCTGCCAGGCCAGATCAACCCAATAGCACAGCAAATAAATGACTCGCGTGATCACGAAGATGATTGCCAGCAAGTCGATCAGCCATCCCGCCGTCTGCGTGGTATGCGCCATCAACACCCCCACCGCGAACAGAATGAACGCCTCAAAACAGTTTTGATGAGCCGCCAACGCACGGGCACCGAATCCTGTCAGCTGCGTTTGTTGCTGGCGCGGCAAGTGGTTGTCATAACCACCCTGCTCGCTCATCGCCCTGGCGACTGGAATCCTCGACACATAAATCAGCAGTGCGCTGATAAATACACACCAGAACGGAATACTCATCAAACAGCCTCTTTAATCACCTCGGGCAATGGCGCCTCTGTAGGTGTATAGACCATCACGTCGAGAACGTCGGAATGAAACTCCCGGCGATACAACACCAGCACCACGCCGGCACTCATCAACATGAACAACCACGGGCTGACGAACCAGGCCAGCATGGTCATGCCGAAGTAGTAGGAGCGCAGCCCGAAGTTGAACTGGTTGGCGGCCATGGATATAACGCGGGCCGCCCGGGCAGCAAAGGCTTTGCGCTCCTGTTCGGAAACGTGACGCTCACCGACCATAGGCGCCGAGCCCACCAGAATGGCCGCAAAGTTGTACTGACGCATGCACCAGCTGAACGTAAAGAACGCATAGACAAACACCAGCGCCAGGCACAGCAACTTGATCTCGGACATCCCTTGAGAGGCCTGCTGCACCATCGGGATATCCGCCAATAACGATACTGCCCTTTCGGAGGCTCCGAGCACCGTGAGAATGCCGGCCAGGATAATCAGTGTGCTGGAGGCGAAGAACGAGGCGTTGCGCTCCAGGTTACCGATCACGCTGGCGTCAGCGATGCGGTTGTCGCGCAACAGCATGCGGCGCATCCAGTCTTCGCGATAAAGGTGCAGCACGCTGGCCAGGCACGCGGTGTCGCGGCCCTTCCACGTCGCATAACGGGTGTAGCCGCCCCAGCAAATGGCGAACCAGAGCGCGGCGAGGATGTGGATCATGTTGGCGTGGATGAACGACATGCAGGTCCTTGTGATGTAGATGCGGAGTACATAATTCCTGTGGGAGATTCTATGGTTGAGGGAAAGCCCTCAACTGGCTTTTGGCTGATATTCGCTTTGCCCTTTCAGCAAGGCGAATACCACCCGAGCAAGCTTGCGAGCCAGCATCACCAGCGCCTGAGTGG
>NZ_JAHUWL010000079.1:0-363 GCF_019219045.1 Pseudomonas sp. PDM25 | reverse complement strand
TTTACATGGTGGGAGGCTATGAACTCAAACATTATCGCGAAGGCGTGAAGATCCGCGCCAAAACCGACGCACTGGATGCCAAGCTGCTGGCTCGTTACCTGAAGAACGAAGCCGAGGAGTTGCGTCCTTGGACCCCGCCCTCACCGCTGTACCGCCAGCTCCTGAGCCTTTTCCGCCGTCGCGCAGCCTTGGTCCAGGCCAGGGTCGGCTTGGTGCAGAGCTGGTCGAATGAGCCGCTGCTCAAGGCGGCTTTTGCCGAGCAAGTGAAGTCCATGCAGCAGCTTGAGACGCTGATCGAAAAGACGATCAACGATCAGCTCAAAGAAGCCGGTTTGCTCGGTCAATTGAAGCGCTGCCTGAAAG
>NZ_JAHUWL010000078.1:0-363 GCF_019219045.1 Pseudomonas sp. PDM25 | reverse complement strand
TTTACATGGTGGGAGGCTATGAACTCAAACATTATCGCGAAGGCGTGAAGATCCGCGCCAAAACCGACGCACTGGATGCCAAGCTGCTGGCTCGTTACCTGAAGAACGAAGCCGAGGAGTTGCGTCCCTGGACCCCGCCCTCACCGCTGTACCGCCAGCTCCTGAGCCTTTTCCGCCGTCGCGCAGCCTTGGTCCAGGCCAGGGTCGGCCTGGTGCAGAGCTGGTCGAATGAGCCACTGCTCAAGGCGGCTTTTGCCGAGCAAGTGAAGTCCATGCAGCAGCTTGAGACGCTGATCGAAAAGACGATCAACGATCAGCTCAAAGAAGCCGGTTTGCTCGGTCAATTGAAGCGCTGCCTGAAAG
>NZ_JAHUWL010000077.1:0-370 GCF_019219045.1 Pseudomonas sp. PDM25 | reverse complement strand
ATGAACTCCATCACTCTGCTTGCTGTAGCTCAGCCAGTCACAAGACCAGTGCCATACGATGATCTGAGGTCAGTCCATGGTGATCAAGCCGTAAATAAATACTCATCCCACTGAGGTTATGTATTCAGTCAGCGGATCACCTTCATGGCTAACCAAACCAAGCGTCACACCGGCAACAGCAATCTTCACCTGCACCACGAGCACAGCTTTCGCGGCCTACCCGTCATGGTGTCCTACAGCCCCTTCATTTCTGAATACCTTGAACGACTTTACCAAACCACTCAGCTCGCACTGAGCGATCATCGCCAGGTGTTCGCACTCCGTTTCGATCTACGCTTTCCTGATGACTCATTGCCCGATTCAGGCAGCA
>NZ_JAHUWL010000076.1:0-372 GCF_019219045.1 Pseudomonas sp. PDM25 | reverse complement strand
CTTCGCTGACCCCGGCCGGGCCATTGGCGAAAAACGCCTGCAGCAGTTTGAACTTGTCCAGGTCGAGGCCCGGTGACATCACCGACAACACGCTCGACCAGTCGAGCCAGGAAGCCCGCACGTCAGGCGCCAGGGCCTCCACCGCCGCCTGGATCAGGCCCGCATCGCCCTCGGCGCTGAACAACACCACACCGTGCAACTTGAACCCCATCAGCGACAACCGATGCGGGTGCAGCGGCCGATGGTGAAAACGGATATCGCTTGTATGCTCGCGGACCTGGCGCAGCACCCCGTAGGCGTTGGAACTGATGTCGTCTTTCAGCAGGGCGATCAGCGAGGCCAGTTCGAACGCCGCCTTTTCACTGGCGGCGC
>NZ_JAHUWL010000075.1:0-392 GCF_019219045.1 Pseudomonas sp. PDM25 | reverse complement strand
GTGTCCTGCTCACCTCTTTCTGCTTAAGGATAAGCGTATGTTCGCGCCAGCCAATACTGCGCACTTCACATTACTGATCCCCTCGGTTCGTCACGACTTCAAGGTGCTGGCCTTTGAGGGCCTTGAGGCCATCAGCAGCTTGTACGCGATGCGTATTGAGCTGGTCAGCGAAAACCCGGACTTCGATCTGGAAAGTCTGCTCAGCCAGCCCGCGTTTCTCCAGTTTGGCCTCAATGGCGAAGGCATTCATGGGCGTATCGAAGAGGGTGTTTGTGGGCGAAGCGGGTAAGCGCCTGACCCGTTATCAGCTGACCTTGGTCCCCGCGTTGCACTATTTGCAGTTCAGCGACAACCAACGGATCTTCCAGAATCTAACCGTGCCGCAAATCATC
>NZ_JAHUWL010000074.1:0-394 GCF_019219045.1 Pseudomonas sp. PDM25 | reverse complement strand
CACCGGGCCTGCCGGCGAGGAAATCTTTTGTGATGAGTACGGTCGGGTCAAGGTCGAGTTCAATTGGGACCGGGCCGAACTGAACAGCGACAAGAGCAGTTGCTGGGTGCGGGTGTCCTCCAGCTGGCCGGGGACAGCTTTGGCGCGGTGACCATCCCGCGCATCGGCATGGAAGTGGTGGTGAGCTTCTTGGAAGGTGATCCCGACGATCCGCTGATTACCGGGTGTGTGCCGAACAAGGTCACGCCGGTGCCGTACGCCCTGCCTGCGAACAAAACCAAGACGGTGTTGCGCAGCCACAGCTCGCCCGCCAGCGGCGGCTACAACGAACTGTCGATTGAAGACCGTACGGGGCAAGAAAAAATCTACCTGCGGGCGCAGCGTAACCTCGAAC
>NZ_JAHUWL010000073.1:0-404 GCF_019219045.1 Pseudomonas sp. PDM25 | reverse complement strand
GCGCTGGCCAAGTGCACGTTCATCGCCAAAGCCATTGAAGACTACGAGAAGGGTTACTTGACCCAAGAACACTTCAGCACGGTGCTCAGCGCCTGCGCCGGTAATGTCAGCAGGCCGCTCACCCGGCAAATGCTGCTGGACGAGGCGACCACACCCAGCGGTTTATCGATTCGCAAGTTTTGCATTGACCACTTCGTGTCGACGGACATCCTCAGCATCACTGACGACAGTGACCTGAACATTCTCTACATTCCGGGCGAGCTCAGAGGATTTCACTGCTTCAACAAGGTCGAAGAGCTGCACGAATGGCTGGTCAATGAGGTCAAGGATGCTGAAGGCCGCGAACGCATGCTCATGCACTTCAAGCAGGAAGAGCGCGACATCGTTCAGGAAAAGCCCACTTC
>NZ_JAHUWL010000072.1:0-406 GCF_019219045.1 Pseudomonas sp. PDM25 | reverse complement strand
AATGACAGCGATGTCGATAACACCCTGAGTGTCGCGACCTTTACCGTCGCTGGCGTGACCGGCAGCTTCACCGCCGGCCAAGTTGCAACGATCGCCGGCGTTGGCACAGTGACGATCGCTGCCAACGGCGACTACAGCTTCACTCCGGTCGAGAACTACAACGGTGCCGTGCCGCAAGTCAGCTACACCACCAACACTGGCTCCACCAGCACCCTGGACCTGAACGTCACCCCGGTCGACGACGCGAGCGTCCTGACCGCCGATGCCCAAACCATCGCCGAAGACACCGTTGCAGCCGGCAACGTGTTGACCAATGACAGCGATGTCGATAACACCCTGAGTGTCGCGACCTTTACCGTCGCTGGTGTGACGGGTTCCTTCACCGCCGGCCAGACCGCGACCATTG
>NZ_JAHUWL010000071.1:0-438 GCF_019219045.1 Pseudomonas sp. PDM25 | reverse complement strand
GCCCAAGGTAGTTGACCCGCGCCAGCAGTCGCGGGTTGGCAGTGCCCGGCACGCCGGCGATGTTGCACAGGCTGTCGAGCCGTGCGGGCAGTTGTGGCAGCAAGCGTTCGATGTTCTCGGCGCTGCTCAAGTCGCCCTGTACAAAACCGTCCAGGGTCATGTGCGGCGCCTTGAGGTCCACGCCAATCACCTGGGCGCCGTGAGCACGCAGCAGGCTCGCTGTGGCAGCACCGATACCCGACGAGACACCGGTTACCAGCACAATCTTGTTGTCGAGTTTCATGTTGAGTCCTCTTATTATTTTTGTGTACCCGCAGGGCCCTCAGCTCATCGGGCCCGGTAAAGACCGGCCTCTCAGAACGGGTAGATCGGCGCCGTATCCTTGACCGTCACCCACTGCCATTGGGTGTATTCGTCCCAGTCCGCCGGGCCGCCGAC
>NZ_JAHUWL010000070.1:0-444 GCF_019219045.1 Pseudomonas sp. PDM25 | reverse complement strand
TGGTCGCTTTGCCCCTCGGCCAACTGGTAATCCGCACGGTGCCGCTCCAGGGCCTGTCGGGCGAGCTGTTTGCCGTGCTTTTCATTTTGGATCGGCGCCGGGTAGCGGTAGTCCTCCAGCGCAGGGCTGAACGCGGCGGTGAACTGACTTTCCAGCAGCCGGCTTGGCCGATTGAAGTCATAACCCCGACGCGTCACCGTGCTGGTCCGCGTGCTGAACCGCTGGGAGAACTGACTGACGACTGGATGATCTGCGGCCATACCACTGCCCTGTTGATAGGGCGTGGCCTCCAGCGTGGGGAAGTAGGTCTGATCATCGGTGAACACCAACTGATGACCGTCCGGGCTGTGTTGGTGGTGCCAGGCAATCCCCTCCTCACTGCACAATCGTTGGATCAGTTGGAAATCCGATTCCTCGTATTGCGTGCAATATTCGCGCTCGGGA